>NZ_JBVHUE010000007.1:0-165457 GCF_055565515.1 Streptomyces sp. NPDC028419
CTAGAGCGCCCCCCCCCCCCCCCCCTCCTCCCCCCCCCCCCCCCCCCGACCCCCCCCCCCCCCCCCCCCCCCCCCCCCCCCCCCCCCCGGTGCCGTCGCCGTGCGATCAGACGGAGAGGGAGATCTCGGTCGACTTGATCAGGGCGACGACGGAGGTGCCGGCGGTCAGGCCGAGGGCCTCGACGGCGTCCTTGGTGATCGCGGCGGTGAGCTCGCCGCCCTCGACGGAGACCTTGACGGAGCCCATGGCGCCACCGGTCGCGACGTCGGTGACGGTGCCCGGGATCTGGTTGCGGATGGAGATGCCCTCGACGGGCCCGGTGGCGAGGGAGACCTCGGTGGACTTCACGAGCGCCCTGACGGCGGTGCCCGCGGCGAAGCCGAGCTCCTTGACCGCGTCGGTGGTGATCGCGGCGGTGATGTCCTGCCCGCCGGCCAGGCGCACCTTCACCGTCGACATCGCCTCGCCGGTCGTGACGGAGGTGATGGTGCCGGGGATCTGGTTGCGGATGCTCAGGCTCATGGAGTCAACGCCTCGCTCTGACTGGTCGATGGGGGAAGCGACCCCGTGGGTCGCCACGGACATCACGCTAGCCAGAGAAGCCCCGTTCCATGCGGAACCCTGGCGGGGCCATGCAGGAGTCGTGCCCCGCCCCATGGGTCAGGCGAGGCTGGCCTTTGTTTGCGGGTCAGGCGGAGGCGGGGGCGGAGGGGGTGCGGCGGGCCAAGGCGTCTGAGGTGCGCGCCGTGATGTAGAGGGATGCCACCAGAGTGAGGACGAGCAGCAGGCCCACGGTGAAGATGCTGCCGGTCGAGACGGCGGGCGGGCTGCCCGCCTCGGAGCGGGCGGAGCCGCTGAGGAAGGGGACCACGGCCAGGACGGCGGCCCCGAGGGCGGCCTCGCCCCAGACGACCTTGGGGAAGTGCCGCAGGGTCAGGTGCAGGAGCGAGGAGGTGTCGTCCGTCGCGCGGGCCTTGGCGATGCGGGGCATCAGCCAGAACTGGTTGAGGCCGCCGGCCGCGACCATGCCGAGCACCAGCAGGATCTTGACCAGGAGGAAGAGGCCGTAGGTCGTCGTCCACAGCTGGCTGATGGCGCCGACGTGCTTCCAGCTCATCCACAGGCCCGAGGTGAGGACGGCGCCGACGCAGACGAGGGCGACCAGCGAGAAGCGGCGCCAGACGTCCGCCCACATCGGGCCCGCGCCCTCGCCGAGTCGGCCGCGGGTGGTGGCGAGGGCCGCGAGGAAGGCCAGGCCGCCGACCCAGACCACGCCGCTGACGATGTGGACCTGGCCGAAGACGAGGTCGAGCACCTTGTCCGAGTTCTTGGGCGCGGTGGCCGGCACGGCCCCCACGAGCGTCACCGCGAGGCTCAGGGGCAGGGCGGTCAGGGCCAGCGCGTTCAGGTGCCGGCGGGCCCGGGGGAGGAACAGCACCATCAAGGTCGCGGAGGCCAAGGCCAGGAGGACGTTCTGCGCGGTGTAGATCGCGCCCTGGGCGACCCACGCGCCCTTGGCCGCCGGTGCGCCGAGGAAGTCGGCGATCCGCGCCGGTGAGAGGGCGTCGCCGAAGGGCATGCCCTTTCCGGCCCGGGCGAGGCGTGCGGCGAGCTGGAAGTAGCCCGCGACGAGCAGGACGACCCCGGCCCAGGCGAGGTATCCCGCGGTTCTTCGTCCCATGACCTGCGCGTCACCGCCCCGGGTCGAGGGCGCGCGGAGCGCGGGGCGCACGGAGGTGGCGTAGGTGACGGTGGTGCCGATGGCTCCCGTCAGGCCGATGAAGTACCCGGCCTTGGTGAGGACGCGCCAGAGCGGAGGCGTGGTGTAGCCGGCCGAGGCGGCCATCTGTAGGAGCTGCATAAAGGGAAGGCTAACCTAACCTCGCAAGTGCGCCCCTGGGGCAAATGGGACATGGTTGAATCTTTACCTATCTGGCGGAGGGGAGGGTTCCGGGGTTCCTTATGGGTCGCGCTTGCTTCAAATGAGACATTTTTGTATCGTTTGGGACGAGAAGGGCTCGATTGGCCCATCGCTGCCCACCACCACCCCGCACCACCGTGAACGGAATCCCCATGCGCACCCGCACGCAGGACCCGCGCCGCTGGATCGTGCTCGCGATCCTCTCCGGCAGTCTCCTGCTCATCTCGATGGACACCACGATCCTCAACGTGGCCTTCCCCTCGCTCGTCGGCGACCTCCAGCCGGGTGCCGTCCAGCAGCTGTGGATCATCGACGTCTACGCGCTCGCCCTGTCCGGACTCCTGGTCACCGCGGGCGCCCTCGGCGACCGGTGGGGGCGCAAGCGGCTCCTCATGGTGGGCTTCGGCATCTTCGCCGTCGCCTCGCTCATCGCCGTCTTCTCCACCGAGGCCTGGCACGTCATCGCCGCCCGCGCGCTGCTCGGCGTAGGGGGCGCGGCGATCATGCCGTCCACCCTGTCGATCCTGCGCAGCGTCTTCACCGACGCCAAGGAGCGCGCCTTCGCCCTCGCCGTCTGGGCGGCGGTCTTCGGCGGCGGCATGGCCTTCGGGCCGGTCGTCGGCGGCCTGCTCGTGCAGGACTTCGGTTGGCACTCCGCCTTCCTCCTGAACCTGCCCGTCGCCGCGGTCATCGTCGCGGCCGGACTGCGCTACCTGCCCGAATCGCGCTCTCCCCGGGCCGCCGGACGATGGGACTGGTGGGGCGTCGGCCAGTCGATCGTCGGCATGCTCGCCCTCGCGGGCGGCATCAAGCAGCTGGGCAAGAGCGGTGTCGCGGAGCCGTTGCCCTGGGCGCTGCTCGCCCTCGCCGCCGTATCGCTGACCGTCTTCGTACGCCGCCAGCTGCGCGTGGAGCACCCGCTGCTCCAGGTCCGGCTCTTCGCCAAGCCGGCCTTCAGCGTGGCCGCCACCGCGATCTTCCTGCCGATGGTGGGCATGGGCGCGATCCTCTTCCTGGTCACCCAGTGGTTCCAGTACGGCCAGGGCTACACGCCCCTGGAGGCGGGGCTGCGCCTGCTGCCCGCGCCGCTCGCCCTGATCTGCGCCTCGATGGTGGCCCCGGCCCTCATGCAGCGCTTCGCGATCCGGCACGTCCTCGGCGCCGCACTGGTGGTGCTGGCCGCGGGCATGGCCCTGCCGTGGGGCCTCCAGCAGTTCACGGACCTCGGCTACCCCGCCTTCGCCGCGGCCCTGACCGTCATGGGTCTGGGCGCGGGCCTCGCCACCACGGTCGCCTCGGTGACCCTGATGTCGTCGGCACCCGCCGACGAGGTCTCCAGCGCGGCCGCCATCGAGGAGACCTGCTACGAACTCGGCTCGGCCATGGGCGTGGCCATCCTCGGCTCCACGGCCGCCGCGCTCTACCGCGGGAACCTTCCCGCGCTGGACCTGGACGGCTCGACGCTCAGCGCCGTACGGGCCTCCGTGGGCGAGGCCGCGCACGCCGCGGAGCGGATCGGGGGCAGCGCCGGGCAGGCCCTGCTCGACGCCGCCTCACGGGCCTACACCCTGGCCATCACCCCGGCGTTCCTCCTGGCCGGCGGCCTCGCGGTGATCGCCGCGGTCACCACCTGGAAGCTGATCCCGCGGGACCTGCGGCCCACCGAGAACCACTAGAAGGAGCGGCCGGGCTACTGGTAGGCGGCCCTGATCGGGACGCTCTCCGTCGTCGGGCTCTGGTCCTTGCGGTAATCGGCCGTCCAGAGCGGGCGGGAGCGGTCCGGGTCGCCGTAGACCGTTCCGCCGTCCTCGCAGAAGTAGTTGAGGCGCCGACCGGCGAGGTCGGAGGTGGCGCCGGAGGCGAAGCCGCAGACCTTGCCGTTGGCCAGCTCGATGATCAGGGTGGTCGGGGCCGGGCTGCCCGGCGGGCGGAAGGAGTCCGCCGGGAGCGGCTGCGTCAGGATCAGCCGCTGCATGCGACGGGCGTTGCCGTCCAGGCACAGCAGGACGTCGGCGGCCCCGTCGCCCGGCGCGAAGCAGGGGTCCAGGATGGTGCTCGCGGACATGCAGCGCCACGCGTCGGAGCGCGGGGTCTTGCTGGAGACCGTCCAGCAGGACCCGGTGGTCTCCGCGGTGATCGTGACCCCCTCGGCCGGTTCCCCGCCGGCCACCGACCAGGGGGCGATGGTGTGGACGGCCGTACGGCCGGTATCGGGGTCAGCGGCGGTCGACGGGGGAGGGCTGCTCGCCGGCGGCGTTCCGGCCGGGCTCCGCGGCGAGGTCGCGGGGGCGCCCGACGTCGTACCGCGCCCGTCGTCGGGGGAGCGCGAGGAGGAGGCCGCGGTGTCCCGCCCGGCGCGGTCGTCGCGCTCGTCCGGTCCGGACGGGAGCAGGCTCAGGCCCAGCCCGACGACGCCGCCGAGGGCGGCGGCGGCCGCGACGAACAGGCCCCGGCGCACCCACACCCCGCGCCCGGCGGCGGATACGGCTTCGGTGCCGGCGGGCGGGACCGCGCCCCAGGAGGGGTCCTCGATCGAGGGAACGTCCCAACGGGCCGCGATCAGCGCGTCGTCGACCAGCGCGTCGTCGATCGGGGCGTCGTCGACCGGGGCGGGCGTAGTGGTGGCCGGCGCGGTGGTGGCCGGCGCGGTGGTGGCGGGGCGGCCCACCGGCAGCACCTCCGTGGCCGCGCCGTCCAACAGCCGCGCGGTGACCACCGCCAGGGCCCGGGACCTCGGCCGTTCGCCGGGTTCCTTGGCCAGGCAGGCGACCAGGACGCCGTGCAGTTCCTCGGGCACGCCCGCCAGGTCGGGCTCCTCGCGCAGCACGCGGTAGGCCACCGCGTCCGGGGCCCCGCTGCCGAAGACGGGCCTGCCGGTGGCCGCGGCGGCGATGAGCGCGCCCCAGGCGAAGACGTCGCCGCGGCTGTCCGCCGACCCGTCGCGGTACTGCTCGGGGCTGATCCAGCCGGGAGTTCCGGTCATGACGCCGGTACGGGTGACCGCGGTGCCGTCCGTGACGTGGGCGATGCCGAAGTCGAGCACCCGGGGGCCGTCCGGGGACAGGATCACGTTGGCCGGCTTGAGGTCCCGGTGCACCACGCCGGCCGCGTGCACGGCGGCCAGCGCGGCCGCCGTACCGGCCGCCAGGAGGTGCAGCCGGGCCCCCGTGAGCGGCCCGTGCGCGGCGACGTACTGGTGCAGGGTGGGCCCCGGTACGTACGTCGTGACCAGCCACGGCGCGGCGGCGTCCGGATCCGCGTCGACGAGGGGGACCAGGCACGGCCCGGTGACCCGCCGCAGCACCCCCACCTCGCGGTGGAACCGGGCCCGGAACTGCGGATCGGCGGCGAGTTGGGGATGCACCGTCTTGAGCGCGACCCTGCGGCCGCCGCCGTCCAGGGCCGCGTAGACGACGCCCATGCCGCCCGTGCCGAGCCGTCCCACGAGGCGGTACGAGGCGATGGCCGGCGGATCGCCGGGCAGCAGCGGTCCCATCACGGCGGTGGCCGGAGCGGGCACGGCGGGTACGGCAGGCACAGCGGATCCATCCCCCACGGTCGGTCACCATCACGCGCAGGGGGCACGCTACCGCCCGGGCGGGGGCCGTTTCGCCGGGACGGACGACCTTCCCCCGGCCGGGCCCCCGGTTCCGCCCGCTCCCCGCCCGACTACGCGAACGCGGCCAGCTGCCGGGCGAGCGTCGAGGCGCTCTGGAACGTGGCGCCCAGCAGCGCCACGTGCTTCCAGTGCAGAGTGCCGTCCGGAGCGATCAGGAAGACCGACCGGCGCAGCCCGATCCCCGGAGCGCTCACCCCGAAGGCCCGCGCGATCTCGCGCCCCGCGTCCGCGAGCAGCGGCATCCGCAGCCCGTGCCGCCGCGCGAACCCCTCGTGGCTGTCGACGTCCTGCGGGCTGATCCCCCAGACCGTGGCGCCGAGTTCGGCGAACTCCTCGAAGCCGCTGGAGTAGGAGCACAGCTGCTTCGTGCACACGGCGGTGTTGTCGCCCGGGTAGAACGCCAGGACCACCGGCCCGCCGCGCCGCTCGCTCAGCGTGAAGTCGCGCCGCTCGAAGGAGTCGCCCACCAGCTCGCCGCCGGGCAGCGTGAAGTCGCCCACCACCGCTCCCACTTCCGGTCCTGCCGCCACAACCGTCTCCTCCGGATCGTCCCGCCACGTCGCGCACGGCCACGTCGTCGTCCGCGGGCGCAACGGTACGCGGCCCCGCGCGGACGCCGGCAGGAGCCCCAAGGCCACCGCCCCCGGGCGCGGAAGAGGGCTGGTCGGCGGGTGGGAGCGCTGATGCGACACTATCTGGCGATCCGCCGAAGAGGAGTGCGTACCGTGTCGATGTTCAGCAGCCTGCGCAAGGCCGTGCGCCGTGGCTACCGGCGCGCCGTGGACCTCAGCCACCCGGCCAGGTCCCCGCTCGGGACCGCGGTGGTGAACTGCGTGGTCTACCGGGGCGGCGTGCGCCAGGAGGACTGCGCCGACGCCGAGGAGGCGCTGCGCCGGGTCCGCAAGAACGGCGACGGATTCGTGTGGATCGGCCTGCACGAGCCGGACCAGGAGGAACTCGTGGGCCTCGCCGCGCTCTTCGACCTGCACCCGCTCGCCGTCGAGGACGCCGTCCACGCGCACCACCGGCCCAAGGTGCAGCGTTACGACGACACGCTCTTCGCCGTCCTCAAGACGGTCCGCTACGTCGAGCACGAGCGGCTGACCGAGACCAGCGAGGTGGTCGACACGGGCGAGCTGATGGCCTTCGTCGGCGCCGACTTCGTGATCACCGTGCGGCACGGCGGCCACGGCTCCCTCGGTCCGTTGCGCGAGGCCCTGGAGCGCGACCCCGACCAGCTGGCGCTGGGCCCGGCGACCGTGCTGCACGCCATGGTGGACCACGTGGTCGAGGACTACCTCTGCGTCACCGACGCGGTCCAGAGCGACATCGACTCCGTCGAGAGCACGGTGTTCAGCGACCACAGCGGGCGCGGCGACGCCGGCCGGATCTACCAGCTCAAGCGCGAACTGCTGGAACTGCGCCGGGCGGTGGCCCCGTTGGGCCGGCCGCTGCACCGCCTCGGCACCGAGCCGATGCCGGCCGTCCCGGCCGAGGTGCGCCCGTACTTCCGCGACGCCGCCGACAACCTGGCCCGGACCACCGACCAGATCGCCTCCTACGAGGCCCTGCTCGACTCGATCCTCCAGGCCCACCTGGCCCAGGTGACCGTCGCCCAGAACGAGGACATGCGCAAGATCACGGCGTGGGCGGCGATCGTCGCCGTGCCCACCATGGTCTGCGGGATCTACGGCATGAACTTCGACCACATGCCGGAGCTGCACTGGACGTACGGCTACCCGGCGGTCCTGCTGCTCATGGCCGTGTCCTGCTTCGTCATCCACCGGGGCTTCCGCCGCAACGGCTGGCTCTGACCCCCCGCCCGCCACCGCACCGCCGTGACCACCAGGGCCGTGGCCGCGGCCAGGGCGTAGGACACGGTAGGGGTGTCGGGGCCGAGGGCCGCGGGGGAGGAGGCGACGTACGACGCCGCGCCCGCCAGGGCGGTCGGCAGCCATTCCCAGCGGCCGTCCAGGGCCACGAGGGCGATCAGTAGCAGCGCGTACCAGGAGTACCCCGGGGTGAGCAGCAGGAACGCCGTGCCCGTCAGGAGCAGCGAGCCGTGCCAGGGGCGGGCCGGGTCGCCCCGGCGCCAGACGTGGACGGCGACCGCGAGCAGCACGACGGCCACCGCGGGCAGGGACCAGGAGTCCGGGAGGACCAGCCGCAGCAGGGCGTAGCGCCCCTTGGCGGCGGGATCGTCGTAGCCCTCCTCCCGGGCGTACCCGCCCAGGTAGCCGAAGACGGAGGAGCTGGAGGTCAGGACGTACGGCAGGTACGTCAGCGCCACCACCGCGGCGGCGGGGAGCAGCAGGGCCGCCGCCTCGCGCGGGCGGCGTACGCCGGACAGCGCGCCCGGCAGCAGCACGGCGGGCAGCATCTTCGCCGCCACGGCCAGGCCGAACAGGGCTCCGCCCAGCGCCCGGCGGCGGGTGACCAGGCCCAGGGCCGCCACCGACAGGAGCACCGCGAGGACGTCGACGTGCGCGTTGTTCACCGCCTCGACGGGGACCGCCGGGCACCAGGCCCAGTAGGCGGCGCGGCGCGGGTCCGCGCCCCGGCGGCGCAGGATCAGCAGGAGGAAGGCCGTCACGGCGACGGACAGCAGGGCACCGCCCACCTGGAGGGCCTTGTGGCGCACGCCGGGCGGGGACAGGGCGTGCACGAGCAGGAAGTAGCCCTCCGCCACCGGCGGGTAAATGGTGTGCACCCGGGGCCTGTTGATGCGCGTGCACACCCCGTCGGAGAGCGCCGCCCGGTCCGGCCCGGCGCACGCGGCGGCGCCCTGCGGGAACAGCCAGTCGTCGCGCAGCCGCAGGAGCGCGGGATCGGCCGGGGCGTGGTCGTAGGGGGAGGTGCCGGTGGCCTGCACCCGGCCGTCCCAGGCGTAGCGGAAGGAGTCGGTACTGGTGCGCGGCGGCGCGACCAGCCCGGTGGCGGCCACGGCGACCGCGCCGACCAGCAGCAGGGGGACGACGGCGCGGACGGGCGCCGCGCGCAGCGCCGCCACGGCCACCGCGAAGAGCGCCCACGCGGCGGCGTACCAGGCGGTCAGGGCGGCCTGGTCGGTGAAGAAGCCGTCCTCGCGGACGGTGGCCACCAGCGTCGCCACGAGCGCGACCAGGAGCGCGGTGGGGAGGGTGGTGCGCAGGGCGGCGGCGAGGGCGTGGGGCCGGGCGGGTCGCCGGGCGGGTCGCGGTGGCTCGTGGACGGTGGAGGCGCGGGGGCTGAGCATGCGGCCAGCCTGGCAGTGCGGGAGGCCGGGGCGGGGGTCGGCGGGCGGGGCGTCCGCGTTTCGTAAGGTGTCGAAAGCCCCGCGCGGCCCTCTCGGCCGCTGTGATGGGGGCATGACCGCACCGACCCGGCGCCGGCTCCTTCCGGCGCTCCCGCGACCGCCCTCCTTCTCCGGCCGACTGCACGACGCCCGCACCGCCACCGCCGTCGGGCGCTGGTTGGGCGCGGCCTTCGCCGTGTGCTTCGTGACCGGGCTGATCAGCCACTACCTCCAGCACCCGCCGTCCTGGGCGGCGGACGCGCTGCCGAGCCGTCCGGTGTGGGGGTACCGGGTCGGCCAGGGCCTGCACGTGGGCACGGGGATCGCGGCGATCGTGCTGCTGCTCGTCAAACTGTGGGCGGTCTACCCGCGGTTGTTCGTCTGGCCGCCGGTGCGTTCGGTGCGGCACGCGCTGGAGCGGCTCTCGGTGGCGCTGCTCGTCGCCTCCGCCGTCTTCGAGGTCTTCAGCGGGCTGCTCAACATCGCCGAGTGGTACCCCTGGCCGTTCTCGTTCGTACCGGTGCACTTCGCCGTCGCCTGGGTGGCCGCCGGCTCGATCCTGCTGCACGTCGCCGTCAAGGCGCCCGAGATCAGGGCCCATTGGGGCCGCCGCTCGCCCGGGACCCTCGCACTGCCCGCGCAGGACGGCCCCGACCGGCGCGCGCTGATGCTCGGGCTCGGCGCGGCGGTCGGCGCGGTCACCCTGACCACCGTGGGGCAGTCCGTCACCCCGCTCGCGCGCCTGGACCTGCTCGCCCCCCGCCACCCCCGGCACGGGCCGCAGGGGCTGCCGGTCAACCGCACGGCGGCGGCCGCCGGGGTGGGGGAGGCGGCGCTGCGCGACTGGCGGCTGGAGGTGCTCGGGCCCCTCCCCTACAGCCTGACGCACGCCCAACTCCTGGCCCTGCCCCAGGTCGAGGCCCGGCTGCCGATCGCCTGCGTCGAGGGCTGGAGCGTGGAGGCGCTCTGGGGCGGCGTGCGGATCCGGGACCTGTTGGACCGGGCCGGGGCCCCGCCCGGCGCCGCCGTACGGGTCACCTCGCTGGAGACGGGCGGCGCGTACCGGGTCATGGAGATGGGACGGACCTACGCCCGGGACCCGCTGACCCTGCTGGCCCTGACCCTGGGCGGGGAGCCGCTCTCGCCCGATCACGGCTTCCCGGCCCGGATCATCGCGCCGAACCGGCCCGGTGTGCTCCAGACCAAGTGGGTCGCCCGCTTGGAGGTGCTGTGATGCCCCGGAACGCGCCGCGGTACGTGCTCGGAGGGGTCGGGCTGCTGCTCGTCGCCGTCGGGGTCCGGCAGGTCTTCGCCCTGCCCGACCCCTGGGACGTGCTGGTCTGGCTCGGCGGCGGCCTCGTCCTGCACGACGCGGTCATCGCCCCGCTCGTCCTCGCGATCGGGCTGCTCCTGGCCGCCGGGGCCCGGGCCGCGCGATGGTCCGCCGGCGCGCGGGGGCTCGTACGGGCCGCCCTGTTGACCGGGGGAGCGCTCGTCCTCGTCACCCTGCCGCTGTTGCTGCGCCCCGGCGCGCCGCCCAACCCGTCGGCGCTGCCGCTGCCGTACGGGCGCAACCTGCTGATCGTGCTCGGCGCCGTGCTGGTCCTCGCTGCAGCCGCCCTGGTGGGTCTGATGGCGGCGGGTCGCGCGCGCGGGGGCGACCCGCCGCCCCCGCGCACGGAAACGACAGCGCGGCGCAAGGACGCGACACCACCACGGGAGGACACGACACCCCAGGACTGAACCCGGTTCTAGTTTTCGGGGTCGTGGCACTAGGAACCTGCAGGCCCGCTCGCTACCCTCCGCGCATGATTTCCACGGTTGTCTGGGGTACCGGCAACGTCGGCCGCGCGGCCATCCGTGCCGTCGAGGCCCACCCGGCCCTCGAACTCGCCGCAGTACTCGTCCACAACCCCGACAAGGTCGGCCGCGACGCGGGCGAACTGGCCGGGCTCACCTACGCCTTGGGCGTCCCGGCGACCGACGACATCGCGTCGGTCCTGGCCGCCGGGCACCGGGCCGTCGTGTACGCGGCCTCCGGCGACGTCCGCCCCGACGAGGCGCTCGACGACATCGTCCGGGCGGTCCGCTCGGGCGCGGTCGTCGTCAGCCCCGCCCTCTACCCGCTGTACGACCACCGCGGCGCCCCGCCCGAGTTCCGCGATCCGGTGCTCGCCGCGATCGCCGAGGGCGGCGGCTCGCTCTTCGCCTCGGGCGTCGACCCCGGCTGGGGCAACGACGTACTGCCCCTGCTGATCAGCGGACTCGGCTCCACCGTCGACGTGATCCGCTGCCAGGAGATATTCGACTACTCCACCTACGACCAGCCGGACTCGGTCCGCCACCTCATCGGCATGGGCCACCCCATGGACTTCGAGCCGATGATGCTCATGCCGTCGATCCCCACCATGGTGTGGGGCGGGCAGATCCGCATGATGGCCCGCGCCCTCGGCGTCGAACTCGACGAGATCCGCGAGACCTCCGAGCGCCGCGCGCTCGACGAGACCGTACGGACCGCCACGATGGGGGAGTTCGAGGCGGGCACCCAGGGCGCCATCCGCTTCGAGGTGCAGGGGATCGTCGAGGGCGAGGCCCGCATCGTCATCGAGCACGTCACCCGGATCCACGCGTCCTGCGCCCCGGACTGGCCCACGCCCCCCGACGGCTCCGGAGCCCACCGCGTGGTCATCGAGGGCCGCCCCCGCATCGAGGTCACGGTCGAATGCACCGACGAGGGCGACAACCGCTCGGCGGGAGGCAACGCCACCGCCGTGGGACGGCTGGTGGGCGCCATCGACTGGCTCGCCGCCGCCGAACCCGGCCTCTACGACGCGCTCGACGTGCCGCTGCGCCCGGCAGTCGGCAAACTCGGAAGGAAGCACCCATGACCGCCACCGACACCACCGACGAGGCGAACACCACGGACGACCCGGCCTCCACCGGGTCCATGACCGGCCTGCGGATCGACATCCCCGCGGGCCAGCACCCGATCGAGTACGTCTGGGGCGACATGGTCCCCGGCATCGGGATGGCCGCCGCGAACTTCTCGCTCTCGGTCTACGCCCACACCACCCTGGGACTACGGGAGTTCGAGGCGGCCCGGCTGCGCGTGGCGCAGATCAACGGCTGCGTCTTCTGCCTCGACTGGCGGACCGACCGGGACGGCGAGAAGGTCGAGGACGCGTTCCCCGACGCGGTCGCCGAGTGGCGCACGACGGACGCCTTCGACGAGCGGACCCGGCTGGCCGCCGAGTACGCCGAGCGCTACACCCTCGACCACCACGGGCTCGACGAGGAGTTCTGGGTCCGGATGAAGGCGCGGTACACCCAGGTCGAGATCGTGGAGCTGAGCATGAGCATCGGTTCGTGGTTGGCCTTCGGCCGGCTCAACCACGTGCTCGGGCTCGACAGCGTCTGCATGCTGCCCGGTCAGTGACGCCGGAAGCCGAGCCGACCGTGACGCGGAAGTCGAACCGACCGTGACGCGCACGAGGTGCGGGGCCGACCGGTGGCGTCCGGTCGGCCCCGCACCCGTTGCGCGTCCGCCCAGGTCACAGGTCCGTGGCGATGATCTTCTCGATGTTGCGCTCGGCGAGCGCGGTGATCGTCACGAACGGGTTGACGCTGGTGTTGCCGGGGATCAGCGCTCCGTCGATGACGTACAGGCCCGGGTGCCCGTGCAACCGCCCGTAGTTGTCGGTGGCCTTGTTCAGGATGGCCCCGCCGAGCGGGTGGTACGTGAGGTGGTCGCCCCAGATCTTGTAGGTGCCGAAGAGGTCGGTCCGGTAGATCGTCCCCTCCTTCGAGTTGATCTTGTCGAAGATGGTCTTGGCCATGTCGATGGCCGGCTGCTTCCAGGCCGTCTGCCAGTCCAGGTCCACGTTCCCGGTGCCCGCGTTGTACGTGAACTGGGCGCGGTGGGGGTTCTTGGTGATGGACAGGTAGAAGGAGGCGTACGTCTCGATGCCCGTCGGCAGCGGCGCCACCTCGGCGAACGCCCCGCCCGCGGCCCAGTTGTCGATGCCGCCGCAGGGGATGGTGGCCTGGAGCTTGCCCGTCGGGTCCCACATGTGGTTGGCGCGGCCGCACATGACGTTGCCGTTGTCGCCCCAGCCCTTGCCGATCTCGTCGTTGAGGTTCGGCAGCAGGCCGGTGGCCTTGAGCTTGACGAGCAGCTTGCTGGTGCCGACGCTGCCCGCGGCGAAGAAGACCTTGTCCGCGGTCACGCTCTTGGTGGCGACGGCGTCGCCGGTGGTGTTGAGCTGCTGCATGACGACGGTGTAGCCGCCACCGGCCGAGGGGGAGACGGTGGTGACCTTGTGGAGCGGGGTGATGGAGACCTTGCCGGTGGCCTTCGCGGCCGCGATGTAGGTCTTCTGGAGGGACTTCTTGCCGTTGTTGTTGCCGTAGAGGATCTCCCCGTCCAGCGCCGACTTGGTGGCGGTCCCGGCCGCCTCCTTCTTCATGTAGTCCCAGTCGTACACGTCGGGCACGAAGACGAAGGGGAAGTTGGAGCGCTGGGCGTGCTTGCGGCCGACCCGGGCGAACTGGTAGCAGTCCACGGTGTCGAACCAGGCCGGGTCCACCAGGCCCACCCCGAGACCGGCGTTGGCGCGCGGGTAGTAGGTGTTGTACATCTCGTCGGCGTCCACCGACGGGAGCACGGCGCCGAAGTTCTCGCGCTTGGGCGTGACCGCCATGCCGCCGTTGACCAGCGACCCGCCGCCGACGCCGCGGCCCTGGTAGACCGTGATCCCCGCGAAGTCCTCGGCGTCCAGGATGCCGGTGTACTTGGGGATGTCCTTGTCGATGGGGAACCCGAGGAAGTAGTTCAGCGGCGCCTTGGTCCTGGTGCGCAGCCAGTACGAACGCTGGTCGGGGCTGAGCGTGTTGCAGAAGATCTTGCCGTCCGGCCCGGGGGTGTCCCAGGCCATGCCCATCTCGATCATCTGTACGTCGACGCCCGCTTGGGCGAGCCGCAGCGCGGCGACGGAGCCGCCGTAGCCGGTGCCGATCACCAGGGCGGGGACGTGGGCCCCGTCGGCGATCGGGGCGGCGGAGACCGTCGCGGTGGAGGCGTTCGACGCGGCGCCGCGCACCTGCGCCGCGTTGGCTCGACCGGCTACGGCCATCGCCCCTAGAATAGAACCTGTTCCTGCGATGAACCCGCGGCGTGAAAAGCCCTTGGACCCCTTGTCGGGCATGGCGGAATCGCTCATGTGATCTTCCTCACTCTCGGCGGAGTGAGAACAAGTTCTACTGTCGCTTGCGTGAAGAGTCACTAGATACGTCTAAGTAACTTGCGGTCGATGGACCCCCTGGAGCCCCGGCCGCAGCCGCACGAAGGTCCGGGCGTCGGCCGTCCACCGCTCCGCCACGACCCAGCCCGTCGCCCGGGCGTGCGCGCCCAGTGCCGCGGCGCCGACCCGGGCCCACGGGAACGGCGCGCCGACCGCGCCCCGGCCGTCGTCGACCCGCACCACGTACCGCTCGTCGAGCGCGTCCGGCGCCGGCCCGGCGCCCGCCGCGCACTCGACGATCAGCGCGCCACCGGGGGCGGTCACCCGCGCGAGGCGCCCCAGCAGCGCGGCCGGATCGCCGCCGATGCCGATGTTCCCGTCGATGAGCAGGGCCGTGTCCCAACGACCCTCCCCGGGCAGCGGCTCGAAGACCGAGCGGTGCAGCGCCGCCCCGCCCGAGCGGTTGGTCCGGGCCACCGCCTCCGGGCTCACGTCGATGCCCAGCGCCCGGTGGCCCCGTGCGGCGAGCGCCGCGACGAGCCGGCCCGGCCCGCAGCCGATGTCCAGGGCCGAGCCGCGACAGCGGTCCAGCACCGTCCGGTCCGCCGGATCGGGGCCCTCGCACCAGCGCTCCACGTCCAGCGGCAGCAGCCAGCCGTCCCCGCGCCGCAGGAAGAGCGGGCCGCGGCCGCTGCGCAGGGCGCGGGTATAGGGGTCCGCGGTCCAGGTGGCCGCCGGGGCGGTGCCCGTGGCCGCGGTGTCGACGGCGCTCACCGCCGGACCGCCGGGGCCGGCGTCGTCGCGGTCAGTTCCTCGTGCGCGGCGGCGAACCGACCCCGCGGCGCGGCGGCCGCCACCAGCCGGGCGTCCTCGGCGTCGTCCACGTCGCGCAGCTCGGGCAGCAGCCCCACCCGCAGCCCGGCCGCGCGCAACCGCTCGTACTGCGCGGCGCCCGTCTCGGGAACGGACATCGGGACGCCGCGCAGCAGCCGCGGATCCGGTACGGCCAGCCCGAGGGCCCAGAAGCCGCCGTCGAGCGCCGGTCCGAACCAGGCGTCGTACGTCGCCCAGGCCCGCGGACCGCTCGCGCGGGCCAGCAGCTCCGGCGTGACCTGGGGCGTGTCCATGCCGATCAGCAGCGCGGGACCGGCGCATCCCGCGAAGGCGGCCGCGAGCCGCTCGTCCAGCGTCCCGGCGCACTGCGCGACCACCTCGAAACCGGCCGGCAGCCACGGCCCCGGCCGCCCGTCCAGCACCAGCACCCGCCGCGCGGCCGGGGCCCTGGCCACGACGTCCAGGGTGTCGGCGAGCGCGGCCTCGGCGAGGCAGGCGGCCCCGGCGGGGCTGAACGGCGGGGTGAGCCGGGTCTTCACCCGCCCCGGCAGCGGCTCCTTGGCGATCACGAGCAGGGTGGTCGCGGACTGCCCGGTCCCTCCGGTCCGCCCGGTCATCGTGCACCCCCGGCCGCAGCGCCGGCCGCAGTGGTGGTGAGCGGCGGCTGCGCCAGGACGCGGCTCATGTCGTGCACCGCCTGCCAGGTGCCCCGCCAGGTCCCGGTCACCTTCGACTTCCCCGCGCGCGTCAGGTACGGCACGTCCACCTCCCGGACCCGCCAGCCCGCGTCGGCCGCCCGGACCACCATCTGCAGCGGGTAGCCGCTGCGCCGGTCGCTCAGCTCCAGAGCGAGCAGGTCCGCCCGCCGTGCGGCCCGCATGGGCCCCAGGTCGCGCAGGTCCAGCCCGGTCCGCCGGCGCAGCAGCCGGGCCAGCGCCAGGTTCCCGGCCCGCGCGTGCAGCGGCCAGGCGCCGCGGCTCGGGCGGCGCCGCCCGAGCACCAGGTCCGCCCGGCCGGCCGCGACGGTGGCGACGAACTCCGCCAACAGCCCCGGATCGAGGGAGGCGTCGCAGTCGCAGAAGCAGACGACGTCCGCCCGCGCGGCCAGCAGCCCGGCGTGGCAGGCGGCGCCGAAACCGCGCCGGGACTCGGTCACCACCGTGGCGCCGAGCGCGCGGGCGATCTCGGCGGAACCGTCGGTGGAACCGTTGTCCACGACCAGGGCCCGCCACCCGGTCGGGATGCGGGCCAGGACCCAGGGCAGCGCCTCGGCCTCGTTCAGGCAGGGCAGGACGACGTCGACGGACGGGGAATCCGGGCGTACGGGATCGTGGATTGCTGAGTCTGCTGTCACGCGTTTCACCGTAGGAACGACAGGGCCGGGAAAGGGCCATCCACTCCTTACGAAACGCGGACGTCACCCCGGCCGGGCACTTCGGCGGTCCCGCCGCCGGACCGCTGGTGGGAGGCTGGGCGCATGAGCATGGAACCCCCGCCCGCGCGGATCCTCGTCGTGGACGACGATCCGACCGTCGCCGAGGTCGTCAGCGGCTACCTGCACCGCGCCGGTTACGCCGTCGAGCAGGCCGCGGACGGCCCCGCCGCCCTGGCCCGCGCCGAACGCAACCGGCCCGACCTGGTCGTCCTGGACCTGATGCTGCCCGGGATCGACGGGCTGGAGGTGTGCCGCCGGCTGCGCGCCGCCGGCCCCGTCCCGGTGATCATGCTGACCGCGCGCGGCGACGAGGACGAACGGATCGCCGGGCTGGAGGTCGGCGCGGACGACTACGTGACCAAGCCCTTCAGCCCCCGCGAACTCGTCCTGCGGGTCACCTCGGTCCTGCGGCGCAGCCGCGCGGCCGAGCGGGAGGCGGCCCCGGCCGCCGCCCCGCCCGTGCTCGCCGGCGCCGGGCTCGCGCTCGATCCGGCGACCCACCGGGCCACGAAGCGCGGCGCCGAACTGGCGCTGACCCTGCGCGAGTTCGACCTGCTGGCGCACTTCCTGCGCCACCCCGGGCGGGCGATCGGCCGCGAGGACCTGATGCGGGAGGTGTGGGGCTGGGACTTCGGGGACCTGTCCACCGTCACCGTGCACGTGCGGCGGCTGCGCGCGAAGATCGAGGACGATCCGGGCAACCCCCGGCTCATCCAGACCGTCTGGGGCGTCGGGTACCGCTTCGACGCCGGACCGGAGGGCACGCTGTGAAGGACATCGCGCTGATCGCGCTCTTCGCCCTCGGCGGGGCGGCCTGCGCCGGGATCCTCGGCGCCGCCGTCCTGCGGCTGGTCCGCCACCGCTCGGTGACGGTGTCCCTGGCCGTGGTGGGCGCCGTCACCGTCACCGCGATGCTCGCCGGTACGCTCGCGGTCGCGCAGGCGATGTTCCTGTCCCGGCACGACCTGGGCGTGGTCACCCTGGTCGCCGCCATGGCCGCGGTGGTCTCGCTGGCCACGGCGCTCATACTGGGCCGCTGGGTGGTCGCCCGCAGTCGGGAACTCTCCCTCGCGGCGCGGGACTTCGGCGACGGGGGCAGCTTCGCGGCGCCGCCCGGCCAGGCGACCGCGGAGTTGGCCGCACTCTCGCGCGAGCTGGCGGCGACGAGCGCCAAACTGGCCGTCTCGCGGGAGCGGGAACGGGCGCTCGAGACCTCCCGGCGGGAGCTGGTCGCCTGGATCTCGCACGACCTGCGGACCCCGCTGGCCGGGCTGCGGGCCATGTCGGAGGCGCTGGAGGACGGCATGGCCGCCGACCCGGGGCGCTACCACCGGCAGATCCGGACCGAGGTGGAGCGGCTGAACTCCATGGTCGGCGACCTCTTCGAACTGTCCCGGATCCATGCCGGGGCGCTCAGCCTGACCCCCAGCCGGATGTCGGCCTACGACCTGGTGGGGGACGCGCTGTCGGGGGTGGACCCGCTGGCGCGGGAGCACGGGGTGCGGCTGGTGGGGGAGGCCGTGGAGCGCGTGCCGGTCGAGGTGGACGGCAAGGAGATGACCCGGGTGCTGGCGAACCTGCTGATCAACGCGATCCGGCACACGCCGGCCGACGGGACGGTCGCGGTGGCCGCGGAGCGGCGGGGCGACGGGGTGGTGTTGTCGGTCACCGACGGGTGCGGGGGGATTCCGGCGGACGACCTGTCGCGGGTCTTCGACACGGGGTGGCGGGGGACGGCGGCGCGGACGCCGCCTTCGGGGGCGGGGCCGGTGCCGCCGGCGGGGGCCGGGTTGGGGTTGGCGATCGTGCGGGGGATCGTGGAGGCGCATGCGGGGCGGACCGAGGTCCGCAATGTGCCGGGGGGGTGTCGGTTCGAGGTGACGTTGCCCGTGCGCTAGCGCTGGGCTGCGGTGGGGGAGGTGGGGGCGGCCCCCCTGGGCCATCGGGGGCTCCGCCCCCCGGCCCCCGCGCCTCAAACGCCGGCGGGGCTGGAATGGGGGCCTTCGCGGGGTCTGCCCCCTCGGGTCTCCTGCGCCTCAAACGCCGGCGGGGCTGATTGGGGGCTCCGCCCCCCGGCCCCCGCGCCTCAAACGCCGGCGGGGCTGGATTGGGGTCGGCTGGGCTGGGATGGGGGCTGTTGGGGTCGGCTGGGGCTGGGGTTAGGAAGGGTGGGGGGCTGTGGGGCGTTGGGGGGCTTGGGCGAATTCGGTCATGCCTGTGGTGAAGGGGATTTCGGGGTGCCAGGACAGGTCGTGGCGCAGGCGGGCGGAGTCCGCGGTGATGTGGCGGACGTCGCCGAGTCGGAATTCGCCCGTGACGACCGGGGCCGGGCCGCCGTGTGCGCGGGCGAGGGCCGTGGCCATCTCGCCCACCGTGTGCGGGTCCCCGCTGCCGGTGTTGTACGCGACCGCCGTGCCCGCGGGCCGGGAGCCCACCGCTTCCAGAGCCGCCACGTTCGCCTCCGCGACGTCCCGCACGTGGACGAAGTCCCGCCGCTGGGCCCCGTCCTCGTAGACCCGGGGCGCCTCGCCGCGGGCCAGCGACGAGCGGAAGAAGGAGGCCACCCCCGCGTACGGGGTGTCGCGGGGCATGCCCGGCCCGTACACGTTGTGGTAGCGCAGCGCCACCGAACGGCCGTCCGTGCAGCGGGCCCAGGACGCCGCCAGGTGCTCCTGGGCGAGCTTGGTCGTCGCGTACACGTTGCGCGGGTCCGCCGGGGCGTCCTCGTCGACCAGGCCCGGCGCCAACCGCGCACCACAGGCCGGGCAGTGCGGTTCGAAGCGGCCCGCCCGCAGGTCCACCGCCGTGCGCGGGGCGGGGCGGACCGTGCCGTGCGCGGGGCAGTCGTAGCGCCCCTCGCCGTAGACCACCATCGAACCGGCCAGCACCAGGGCGCCCACGCCCGCCGCGGCCATCTCCGCCAGCAGCACCGCGGTCCCCAGGTCGTTGCAGCCGACGTACGCGGGCGCGTCCGCGAAGTCCTTGCCGAGCCCCACCATCGCCGCCTGGTGACATACCGCGTCCACCCCGCGCAGTGCCTCCCGGACGGCCGGGGCGTCCCGTACGTCGGCCCGTAGGAACTCCGCGTCGGGCAGCTCCGGCGGACCGGGGTGCGCGGCGGGCAGGAGGGCGTCCAGCACCACCGGATCGTGTCCACGGCGCCGCAGCGCCCCGACGACGTGCGAGCCGATGAAACCGGCTCCGCCTGTGACGAGTACTCGCATGGCCCGGACGCTACGCAGTCCCGGGTGCGATCGGGGCCGCGCGCGCCCGACGTAAGACTTCCGTCACCCGCGAGCCGAGATGGCTTGAACGCGACATAAGGAGGGCATAAATTCCTTCCGGCCCGCTCCATCAGGGCGGTCCGCCGTGGTCCGTCCTCTGGGGGGATACATGCACTGGTACACGGATGTGCTCAAGCGGTACATCGACTTCGACGGCCGCTCGCGCCGTCAGGAGTACTGGATGTTCTTCCTGTGCAACCTCGCCGCGGTGCTCGTCGTGGCGATCGTCGACAACGTGATCGGTACCTTCCCGCTGCTCTACGTCCTGTACGCGCTGGCCGTCCTGCTCCCGGGCCTGGGCCTCGCCGTCCGCCGCCTGCACGACACCGGCAAGTCCGGCTGGTGGCTGCTCATCGGCCTGATCCCCTTCGTCGGCGGCATCTGGCTGATCGTGCTCATGGCCACCGAGGGCCATGCGCAGCCCAACCAGTACGGGCCGAACCCGAAGCTCGCGGGCTGAGGCCCGCCCCGACCCCACCCGTACCGCCCGCACACCGAGAGCGCCGCGTCCGACGTACCCGTCGGGCGCGGCGCTCTCGCCGTACCCGGCGGGCCGGCGGAGGCCGGGGTGACGCGCGTCTCGCGGACGCCGGGGCGGGGGGCTGTCGGAGCAGGGCCGATCACGAGATATCTTGATGTCGAGCAATGTTGCAGACGAGAGACGCAGACTGTGGAGCGGAGCATCCGGTGACTGACTCGACCATCATCTACACGCACACTGACGAGGCCCCGGCCCTGGCCACCCATTCGTTCCTGCCCGTGATCCAGGCGTACGCCTCGACCGCCGGCGTGCGCGTGGAGACGCGGGACATCTCGCTGGCCGGCCGGATCATCGCGAGCTTCCCCGAGCGTCTCGAAGCCGACCAGCGCATCGAGGACGCCCTCGCCGAGCTGGGCGAGCTGGCCAAGACGCCCGGCGCGAACATCATCAAGCTGCCCAACATCTCGGCTTCGATCCCGCAGCTCAAGGCCGCGATCGTCGAGCTGCAGGGCCAGGGCTACGCGCTGCCGGACTACCCGGACGACCCGAAGACCGACGAGGAGCGCGAGACCCGCGCCCGCTACGACAAGATCAAGGGCAGCGCCGTCAACCCGGTCCTGCGCGAGGGCAACTCCGACCGCCGCGCCCCCGCCTCGGTCAAGAAGTACGCCAAGGCCCACCCGCACCGCATGGGCGCCTGGACCCCCGAGTCCAAGACCAACGTCGCCACCATGGGCGCCGACGACTTCCGCTCCACCGAGAAGTCCGCCGTGATCGCCGAGCCCGGCACGCTGCGCATCGAGTTCGTCGCCCAGGACGGTGCGACCACCGTGCTGCGCGAGTCCGTACCGGTACTCGCCGGCGAGGTCGTCGACGCCTCCGTGCTGCACGTCGACGCGCTGCGCACCTTCCTCAACGACCAGATCGAGCGTGCCAAGGCCGAGGGCGTGCTGTTCTCCGTGCACCTCAAGGCCACGATGATGAAGGTCTCCGACCCGATCGTCTTCGGCCACGTGGTCCGCGCCTTCTTCCCGAAGACCTTCGCGCGCTACGGCGAGACCCTCGCCGCCGCCGGCCTGTCCCCGAACGACGGCCTCGGCACCATCCTGAACGGCCTGGGCGCGCTGCCCGACGGCGACGCGATCAAGGCCTCCTTCGATGCCGAGATCGCCGAGGGCCCGGCCCTCGCGATGGTCGACTCGGACAAGGGCATCACCAACCTGCACGTCCCGAGCGACGTCATCGTCGACGCCTCCATGCCGGCGATGATCCGCACCTCCGGCCACATGTGGGGCCCGGACGGCGCCGAGGCCGACACCCTCGCGGTCCTCCCGGACAGCAGCTACGCCGGTGTCTACCAGGTCGTCATCGACGACTGCCGCGCGCACGGCGCGTACGACCCGTCCACGATGGGCTCGGTGCCGAACGTCGGCCTCATGGCCCAGAAGGCCGAGGAGTACGGCAGCCACGACAAGACCTTCGAGATCGCCGCCGCGGGCACCGTCCGCCTCGTCGACGCCGCGGGCACCACGGTCCTGGAGCAGGAGGTCGCCGCCGGTGACATCTTCCGCGCCTGCCAGACCAAGGACCTGCCGATCCAGGACTGGGTCAAGCTCGCCGTCACCCGCGCCCGCGCCACCGGCTCCCCGGCCGTCTTCTGGCTGGACGAGACCCGCGCGCACGACGCCCAGCTGATCACGAAGGTGAAGACCTACCTCGCCGACCACGACACCGATGGCCTGACCATCGAGATCCTGTCGCCGGAGAAGGCCACCGCCTACTCGCTGGAGCGCATCCGCCGCGGCGAGGACACCATCTCGGTGACCGGCAACGTGCTGCGCGACTACCTGACGGACCTGTTCCCCATCCTGGAGCTGGGCACCAGCGCCAAGATGCTGTCGGTCGTCCCGCTGATGAACGGCGGCGGCCTCTTCGAGACCGGCGCCGGCGGTTCCGCCCCCAAGCACGTGCAGCAGCTCGTCAAGGAGAACTACCTCCGCTGGGACAGCCTCGGTGAGTTCCTCGCGCTGGCCGTCTCCTTCGAGCACCTCGCGCAGACCACCGGCAACGCCCGCGCCCAGGTGCTGGCCGACACCCTGGACCGCGCCACCGGCACGTTCCTGGACGAGGACAAGTCGCCGAGCCGTCGCCTCGGCGGCATCGACAACCGCGGCAGCCACTTCTACCTCGCCCTGTACTGGGCGCAGGAGCTGGCCCGCCAGACCGAGGACACCGAGCTGGCGGCCTCCTTCGAGGCCCTCGCGAAGACCCTCGGCGAGCAGGAGGCGACCATCGTCGCCGAGCTGATCGCGGTCCAGGGCTCCCCGGCCGACATCGGCGGCTACTTCCAGCCCGACGTCGCCAAGGCCGCGGCCGTCATGCGTCCGTCCGCGACGCTGAACCAGGCGCTCACGCTCCTGGGCTGATCCACCCCCGCGTGCCCGCGCACGCGGGCGCTCCGCCCCGGCCCGCGACCCCGCGGCCGGGGCGGTCGCGCGTGCGGACGTAATCCGGTTGTGGGCCGGGACCGGCGGCGGCTAGTAATATCGGGTGATCAATGGACACCTGGCCGGGCTGCGCGCCCGACACCCCGATGACGTTGCCGTCCTGCACGCCGAGCTGTACGACGACGTGCCCATGCACTCCCGGGCCGACACCCGGCCCTGGCGCCCCCTGCCCGTCGCGGGCGGGCACTCCCCGTACGAACCCACCGGGGCCTCGGAGGCGGCGGCCTGCTTCTCGGTGGTGGAGCTGGCCACCGGGGAGCTCGCGGGCGAGGCGGTGCTCTGGGGCATCGACACGCACAACCGCTTCGCGCACGTCGGGCTGTCGCTGCGGCCCGGCAGCCGCGGGCGAGGGTTGGGGCTGGAGACGGTCCTGCTCCTGTGCCACTACGGATTCACCGTGCGCGGCTTCAACCGCCTCCAGTTGGAGACCCTCGCCGACAACGCCGCGATGATCCGCGCCGCCGAGGCGGCCGGCTTCACCCTCGAAGGCACCCTGCGCAAGTCCGGTTGGGCGAACGGCGCCTTCATCGACGAGGTGGTCCTCGGACTGCTCGCCGAGGAATGGCCCGGGCTCCAGCTGCCGAGCGCTCCGTCCGCAAGCGCTGGATGAGTGCGTGCGGGACCGCCCGGTCCGGATCAGAGGCGGTGGACCCGCTCCTGTTCCAGTGCGAGCGGGTAGCGCCCGGCGGCCAGGATCCGCAGCCCCGGCGCGCGGGCGAGGAGGGCCCGGAGCCAGTTCAGGGCCTCGGGGGTGAGCCGGTCGGAGCCGTCCAGGACGAGCAGCATGTCCCGCTCCGCGAGCCACGAGGCGGCATTGGCCGACCCGCGCGGCAGGTAGGGGATCCCCGGTACGGTGCCCAGCGCACCCACCAACTCGCGGACCCCGGAGGCGTATTCGAGGGTGACGACGGCCACCCCGTCGCAGAAGTTGGAGGTCAGGCGCCGGGCCATCTCCCGCACCAGCAGGCTCCGCGGGGCGCCGAACCCTCCCGTCACCGTCAGCACCCGCCCCCGCCGGACGGCGGTGAGCAGCCGGGACAACTCGGCGGAGGTCGCCGGCAGCGTCCCCGTGCACCCCGGTGGCCGTTCCTGTCTCCCGTTCGGATCCCCCATCGGCACGATGCCCCCCATTGCATGCGTGGCCCAGCGCGGCGCCAGGGTTGATTCGAGCCGCGTGCGGTCGATTATGCGCCAGTTGTGCCGTGAGGCCAGGGGAATTTCGCATTCCGTACCGGGTGTTGACCGTCCCCCGGCCGTCGAGACGCTCTGCGTAGTCGGCGTGGTCCCCGTGACGTACGTGCCCGGCCCGACCGGAGGGGGAATGGTTGTCCGGATGTCGGGAATCGGCTCTACTGCTGTGCAGCCCCGGACACGGGCACGTTCCGGAAGGGGAGACGGATGAGTGCGCAGCGACAGGGACGGCCCTCATCGCACCGGCGCCGCCCGGGCTCGCGCGGCGGCCGGATGCTGCTGGCCGCGCTCGTCTCGGGCTTCCTCCTCGTCGGGGTGTTCGCCGCGACGGGCCTCGCCGGGGACCCCTTCTCCGCCGGCTCCCGCCGCGACCGCTCGGCGCCGGACATCGGAGCGCCCTGGTCCACCGGCCCCGGCGACCACGGCGGTTCCGCCGGCGCCCCCGACGCGAGCCCGGACCCCTCCGCGTCGGGGAGCGCGGACGCGGGCGACGCCGCCGGCGCGGCGGGCGGCGGCGGGCGGCCCGCCGGCGCCCTGCCCTTCGACCTGCCGGACGCCACCGCGCTGCGCGCCGGCAAGAAGCTGGTCTTCGCCCACTACTTCACCCCCTACCCGCTCTCCCTCGACAACGCGAGCGCGGACGGCGACTACTACACCCGCAACTACCTCGCCCCGGCGGGGGAGAACGGCAAGCACGAGCGCTACGGCGGGCTGCTGCGCGACCGACCGTCGCCCGTGCCGCCCCGACAGGGCAACTGGGAGCTGGCCAACCTCCGCCAGGAGGTGCGCACGGCCCGCGCCGCCGGGATCGACGGCTTCACCCTCGACCTGCTCTCCCTCTCCGGCCCCAACTGGGACCGCGCCAACCTCCTGATGGAGGCGGCCCGTTCGGTCGATCCCGACTTCAAGGTCATGCTGATGCCGGACATGACCTCCCTCAAGACCGACGACCCGGCTGTGCTCGCGACCGCGCTCGCCGCGCTCGCCGCGGCGCCCGCCGCGCACCGACTGGACGACGGACGGCTGGTCGTCTCCCCCTTCAAGGCGGAGGAGAAGGACGTCGGCTGGTGGACCCGGATGCTGGACCTGCTGAAGTCGAAGCACGGCATCCGCACCGCGTTCGTCCCGCTCTTCCTCGACTTCGGCGCGCACGGCGCGCGGTTCGCGCCCATCAGCTACGGCTTCTCCGAGTGGGGCAGCCGGAGTTACGTCGGCCAGGACGGCGCGGCCGGCGACGTGCGGCGCGCGCACGAGGCGGGCAAGATCTGGATGCAACCGGTCTCCGTCCAGGACGCCCGCCCCAATCAGGGGATCTACGACGAGGCGGGGAACACCGCCACCCTGCGCTCCACTTGGACGCACGCCATCGACGACGGCGCCGACTGGGTGCAGCTGACCACCTGGAACGACTACTCGGAGGGCAGCCAGTTCGCCCCCTCCCTGCACAACGGCCACACCTACCTGGACATCTCCTCCTACTACCTGACCCGGTTCAAGACGGGCGCCTGGCCGCGGATCGTCCGGGACACGCTCTACCTGACCTCGCGCACCCAGTTCGCCGCGGCCGACCCGACCGGGACCCAGTCCCTGGTGATGTCCCTGCGCAAGGGCAGCGCCGCGCCCCGGGACGCGGTGGAGGTGCTCAGCTTCCTGACCGCGCCGGCCACCGTCCGTACCGTGACCGGCAAGGACGCGGACGCCTACGAGGCCCCCGCCGGAGTCCGGTCGCACCTGCTGGAGCTGCGCTCCGGCACCAGCTCCGCCCGGGCGGTCCGCGACGGGGTCACCTCGACCGCGGTGGAGCTGTCGTACCCGGTGGACCGCGAGGTCGCGGTCCAGGACCTCCAGTACTACGGGGCCACCAGCGGTCGCGCGTCGTAGCGGCGCCGGCGCGGGAGGGACTTTGGGACCCTATCCCGGGACGAAGGTCACCCACTATCTAGTGGTCGCACTGGGCGGTCATATCCATATGTAGTGTTGGCCCTGCCGGTTCGGCGGGGTCACGCTCATGCTCGCTCATGTCCGCCCCGACCGAGGCAACAGGGAACCCGATGCGAATCCGGGACTGCCCCGCAACGGTGAGCGCACGCCCTTCCCCCCGACGGGACGGGGCGCCGCGCGAGTCCGACACCTGCCGGCGAACGCACCACACTTCCGTGCCGAGCCTCGTGGGAGGGCTGCCGTGACCGCTGCCGTAGACGCCGTGGAGACCGTGACCGAATATCTGGAACGCCGGGACTGGAGGGTCAACGCCAACGCCAACCAGGGCTACTCGCTCGGCGGCCTGATCCTGAACGCGGCGGGCAAGGTGACGGCGAACTACTGGCTGGAGCGCGTCTATCCGGCCGAGATCGCCGGCGCCCACCGCGAGGGCGACCTCCACATCCACGACCTGGACATGCTCTCCGGCTACTGCGCGGGCTGGTCCCTGCGCACCCTGCTGACCGAGGGGTTCAACGGGGTCCCCGGTCAGATCGACTCCGGCCCGCCCCGGCACCTGTCCTCGGCCGTCGGCCAGATCGTCAACTTCCTCGGCACCCTCCAGAACGAATGGGCGGGCGCCCAGGCCTTCTCCTCCTTCGACACCTGCCTCGCCCCCTACGTCCGCCTCGACGCGATGACGTACGCCCAGGTCAGGCAGTGCGTCCAGGAGCTGGTGCACAATCTGAACGTGCCCTCGCGCTGGGGCACCCAGACCCCCTTCACCAACCTCACCTTCGACTGGACCTGCCCCGAGGACCTGCGGGACCAGGTCCCCGTGATCGGTGGCGCCGAGGTGGACTTCACCTACGGCGAGCTCCAGAGCGAGATGGACCTGATCAACCGGGCCTACATCGAGGTCATGACCGAGGGCGACGCCACCGGCCGGGTCTTCACCTTCCCGATCCCGACCTACAACATCACCCGGGACTTCCCCTGGGAGAGCGAGAACGCCGAGCGGCTCTTCGCGATGACCGCGAAGTACGGGCTCCCGTACTTCCAGAACTTCATCAACTCCGAGCTGTCCCCGCACATGATCCGCTCCATGTGCTGCCGGCTCCAGCTCGACCTCACCGAACTGCTCCGGCGCGGCAACGGCCTCTTCGGCAGCGCCGAACAGACCGGCTCCCTCGGCGTGGTCACGCTCAACTGCGCCCGCCTCGGCCACCTCCACGCGGGCGACGAGGACGCCCTGATGGCCGCCGTGGACCGGCTGTGCGAGCTGGCCAAGGACAGCCTGGAGCTGAAGCGGATCACCGTCCAGGACCTGATCGACGGCGGGCTGTTCCCGTACACCAAGCGCTACTTGGGCACCCTGCGCAACCACTTCTCGACCATCGGGGTCAACGGCATCAACGAGATGATCCGCAACTTCTCCGGGGACGCGGACGACATCACCACCGGGGCCGGGCACGCGCTGGCCGTCCGCTTGTTGGACCGCGTCCGCGCCCGCATGGTGGAGTTCCAGGAGCGCACCGGGAACCTCTACAACCTGGAGGCCACCCCGGCCGAAGGGACGACGTACCGCTTCGCCAAGGAGGACCGGCTTCGCTACCCCGGCATCCTCCAGGCGGGCACCGACGCCCACCCCTACTACACCAACTCCTCACAACTGCCCGTCGGTTGGACCGACGACCCCTTCGAGGCGCTGGAGCGGCAGGACGAACTCCAGGCCAAGTACACCGGCGGCACGGTCCTGCACCTCTACCTGGCGGAGCGGATCCCCACCGCCGAGGCCTGTCGGTCCCTGGTGCGCCGCTCCCTGGAGCGGTTCCGGCTGCCCTACCTCACGGTCACCCCGACCTTCTCGATCTGCGCCGATCACGGCTACCTCACGGGCGAGCGGCCGAACTGCCCGCGGTGCGGGGCCGATTGCGAGGTGTGGACGCGGGTCATGGGCTACCACCGGCCGGTGTCCTCCTTCAACATCGGCAAGAAGGGCGAGCACGCCGAGCGCGTCCCCTTCCGGCACGTCGAGCAGGCGCCGGGAGCGGACGCGGATCCTGGCGAGGGTACGGGCGCGGGAGCCGGGGCGTGATCCGGATCGGCGGCTGGTCGCGACTCTCCACCTGCGACTGGCCGGGCCGGCTGACCAGCACCGTCTTCTGCCAGGGCTGCCCCTGGCGGTGCGGGTACTGCCACAACCCCGACCTGCTCCCTCCGCTCGCACCCGCCGCCGTGAGCTGGGACGAGGTGCTGCGCCACCTCGCGCGGCGCACCGGCCTGCTCGACGGCGTGGTCTTCTCCGGCGGCGAACCCCTGCTCCAGCGCGACCTGGCCGAGGCGATCCGCGAGGCCCGCGCGCTGGGCCACCAGGTGGGCCTGCACACCGGCGGGGCCTTCCCGCGCCGCTTCGCCCGGCTGCTCGACGAGGGTCTGCTGGACTGGGTCGGCTTCGACGTGAAGGCCCCGCCCGGCCGGTACGAGCGGGTGACCGGCATCGGCCACGCGGCGGCCTCGGCCGAGGCGAGCCTGCGCCTCCTGCTCGCCTCCGGCGTCCCGCACCAACTGCGCACCACCGTCGATCCGGCGCACCTGGACGCGCGGGCCCTGGCGGATCTCGACGGCTGGTTGGCGGGACTCGGCGCCGGGAGTCCGGTCCGCCAGGTGATGCGGCCGTCCGCCGTGGCGTAATTGGCCCTACCGGATCATGCGGTCGCCCCCGCATGATCCGTTGGGGCAGCACCACCGCTGCCGCCCGCCGCGCCGCACCTCCCGGAGGCACCCGTGACCGAGCCCCTCACCCCGTCGGCCTTCCCCGGTGGGGCCGGACTCTTCCGCCTGGACCCGGACATCGCCCACCTGAACCACGGTTCCTTCGGCGCCGTGCCGATACCCGTCCAGGAGGCCCAGCAGGCCCTGCGCGAGGAGATGCACGCCGACCCCGACACCTTCTTCGTCGGCGTGGGCGACCGGGTGGCCGCGGCCCGGGCCAGGATCGCCGCCCACCTCGACCCGGCCGCCGACCCGGAGGGCATGTCCTTCATCTCCAACGCCACCGAGGGCGCCAACCTGGCCCTGGACGCCCTGCGGCTCGCCGACGGCGAGGAGATCCTGGTCACCGACCACGGCTACGGCACCGTCGTCGAGGCCGCAGCCCGCCGCGCCCCGCTGAACCGCGTCGCCCTCGACCCGTACCTGCCCGACGAGGACGCCGTGCGCGAAGCCGTACTGGCCGGCCTCACGCCGCGCACCAAGGTCGCCGTCCTCGACCACATCAGCTCGCCCACCGCCCGGCTCATCGCCTCCCCGCAGCTGCTCGCCGACCTCGCCGAGCGCGGGATCACCACCGTCGTGGACGGCGCGCACGCCCTCGGCATGCTCGCCGAGCCGCTCGCCGGCCGGGCCGACTTCTGGTTCGGCAACCTGCACAAGTGGGGCTACGCGCCCTCGGGCAGCGCGATCCTCTCGATCGCGGACCCGGCGCACCGGGAGCGGATCCGGCCCCTGGTCCCGTCCTGGGAGGACCACCTGGGCTACCCGCGCGCCCTGGAGGGTCGGGCCACCGTCGACTACACCGGCTGGCTCGCCTCCCCGGACGGCCTGGACCTGCTGGCCGGGCTCGACGCCACCAAGGTACGGGCGCACAACAGCGCTCTGGTCGACTACGGGAGCGCCCTGCTCGCCCAGCTGCCCGGGGTGGTCCCGCTGCCGCACACCGAGGGGCTCGCCATCCGCGCGCTCCGGCTGCCGCCGGGCACCGCGCGGACCCCTGAGGAAGCCCGGGCCCTGCGCGAGGAGATCGCGGCGCGGCTGCGCATCCGGGTCCTGATCTGGCCCTGGCAGGGCGGGGGCGGCATCCGCCTCTCCGGCCAGATCTACAACCGGCCCGAGGAGTACGAGCGCCTCGCGGCCGAACTCCCCGCGCTCCTGGGCTGAGCCGGGCGCGGGCACGGGGCGGGCCCCCGCCCGCACCCGCGCCCGCGGCGGCACCCGGCGGTCAGTTCCGGCGGAGCAGGTACGTGTCCATGATCCAGCCCTTGCGGGCCCGGGCCTCGGTGCGCAGCTCCTCGATCCGCCCGGCCACCTCGGCCAGCTTCCCCGAGACCAGGATCTCGTCCTCGGTGCCGACGTAGGCGCCCCAGTAGATGAAGAGGTCCTGGTCGAGGTGGTGCGTGAAGGCGTGCCGGGCGTCCAGCATCACCACCACGTCGTCCACGTCCGCGGGCCAGCCCTCGGCCAGCCGACGCCCGGTGGTGATCTGGACGGGGCGGCCGACCCGGTTGAGGTTGGTGCGGTGGCGGGCCAGCAGCGCGGAGACGCTGCTGATGCCGGGGACCACCTCGTGCTCGAACTCCACCCGGCCCCGCTCCAGCACCTCGTCGAGGATCGCCAGCGTGGAGTCGTACAAGGAGGGGTCGCCCCACACCAGGAACGCGCCCGTCTCGCCCTCGGCGAGGTCCTGCGCGATGAACCGCTCGAACAACTCGGCCCGCGCACTGCGCCAGCCGTCCACCGTCGGGGCGTACTCCGCCGGAGTGCGGTCCCGGTCCGGGTCGCGGCCCTCCACGAGCCGGTGGTCCGGGCGGGCGTGGGCGTCGAGCATCGCGCGCCGCAGCCCGGTCAGGTCCGCCTTCTCCTCGCCCTTCTCCAGGATGAGGAACGCGTGCGCGGCGCCGATCGCCTTCACCGCCTGGAGGGTGAGGTGGTCCGGGTCGCCCGCGCCTATGCCGATCACTGAGAACTTCTTCACCGGGCCATTCTGCACCCCGCTATTGTGCGGGTCATGCGGGTCGCCCTGTTCGTCACCTGCGTCAATGACGCGTTGTACCCCTCGACGGGGATCGCCGTCGTACGGCTGCTGGAGCGGCTCGGGGTCGAGGTGGACTTCCCCGCGGGCCAGAGCTGCTGCGGCCAGCCCTCCTACAACACCGGCTACCGGCGGGAAACCGAGCCCCTGTTGCGGCGCACCGCGGCGGCCTTCGCCGGGTACGAGCACGTCGTCACGCCCTCCGGATCCTGCGCCGCGATGCTCCGCGAGCACTACCCGCGGATCGGGCGCAGGGCCGCCGACGAGGGGCGCGGCGGCGCGCTCGCGGAACTGGCGGCGGAGCTGGCCCCGCGGGTGTACGAGCTGACCGAGTTCCTCGTGGACGTGCTCGGGGTGAGCGATGTCGGGGCGTACTTCCCGCACAAGGTCACCTACCACCCGTCCTGCCACAGCCTGCGCTCCCTCGGGCTCGGTGACCGGCCGCGCCGGCTGCTCGCCGCGGTCCGGGGACTGGAACTCCTCGAACTCCCCGGGGCCGAGGAGTGCTGCGGCTTCGGCGGCACCTTCGCCCTGAAGAACCCCGACGTGTCCGCGGCGATGGGCACCGACAAGATCCGCAGCGCCCGCGCCACCGGCGCCGAGGTGCTGTGCGGGGCCGACAACTCCTGCCTCGCCCACCTCGACGGGACCCTGCGCCGCGCCGGCGCGCCGCTGCGCGCCCTGCACCTCGCCGAGATCCTGGCCGCGACCGAGGAGGAACCCGCGCGATGACCGGTACGGGCCGCTCCACCCCCACGGACCTGGGCATGCCCGCCTTCCCGCCCGCCCCGGCCCCCGCCTTCCCGTCCTTCCCCGACGCCGCCCGCGAGGCCGTGCGGGACGACACGCTGCGCGCCAACCTCCGCCGCGCCACCCACACCATCCGCGACCGCCGCGCCCGGGCCGTCGCGGAACTCGCCGACTGGGAGCGGCTGCGCGCGGCCGGGAAGGCCATCAAGGACCACACCCTGCGCCACCTCGACCGGTACCTGATCCAGCTGGAGGCCGCCGTCACGGCGGCGGGCGGCACGGTCCACTGGGCGGTGGACGCGGCGGAGGCCAACCGGATCGTCACCGACCTGGTCCGCGCCACCGGCGAGCGCGAGGTGGTCAAGGTGAAGTCCATGGCCACGCAGGAGATCGGCCTGAACGAAGCCCTGGAGGCGGCCGGGATCGCCGCGTACGAGACCGACCTCGCCGAACTCATCGTGCAGCTCGGCCACGACCGCCCCTCCCACATCCTGGTCCCGGCCATCCACCGCAACCGCGGCGAGATCCGGGACGTCTTCGCCGCGGAGATGGGCCGGTGGGGCCGGCCCGCGCCCGACGGCCTCGACGACGACCCGCGCGCCCTCGCGGAGGCGGCGCGACTGCACCTGAGGGAGAAGTTCCTGCGCGCCAAGGTCGCCGTGTCCGGGGCCAACTTCATGGTCGCCGAGACGGGCACGATGGTCGTCTTCGAGTCCGAGGGCAACGGCCGCATGTGCCTGACCCTGCCCGAGACCCTGATCTCGGTCGTGGGCATCGAGAAGGTCGTACCGACCTTCCGCGACCTGGAGGTCTTCCTCCAGACGCTGCCGCGCTCCTCGACGGCCGAGCGGATGAACCCGTACACGACGATGTGGACGGGGCTGGGGCCATCGCGGGGGGCGCAGGGCGACGGCCCCCGCGCCTTCCACCTCGTCCTGCTCGACAACGGGCGCACCGACACCCTCGCCGACGAGGTCGGCCGCCAGGCCCTGCGCTGCATCCGCTGTTCCGCCTGCCTCAACGTCTGCCCGGTCTACGAGCGCGCGGGCGGCCACGCCTACGGCAGCGTCTACCCGGGCCCGATCGGCGCCATCCTCAGCCCCCAACTCCGCGGCACCGGGAGCGCGATCGACGCCTCGCTGCCCTACGCGTCCACGCTCTGCGGGGCCTGCTACGAGGTGTGCCCGGTGGCCATCGACATCCCCGAGGTCCTGGTCCACCTGCGCGAACGGGTGGCCCAGGGCGGCCCGGTGACCCGCGAGGGCATCCGGGTGCGGATCCGCCCCGCGCGCGGGCACGCCGCCGAGCGGGCCGCGATGCGGGCCGCCCGGCTGCTGCTCGACCACCCGCACGCGCTGCGGGCGGGGGAGCGGCTCCTGGCCCGGGCCCGCCGGCTGCGGCCGCGCCGGCTGCCGGGGCCCGGGCGGGCCTGGACGGACAGCCGCGCGCTGCCGCGGCTCCCGGCGCAGCCGTTCCGGGACTGGTGGGAACGCGAACGGGAGCGGGGCCGGCGGGCGGACCGGGGAGGCCGGGCATGAGCAGCAGGGACCGCGTCCTGGGACGCATCGGCCGGGCGCTCGCCCAGGGCGCCCCCGACCCGGTCGTCCCCCGCGACTACCTCCGGGTCCACGGCGACCGCACCCCGGCCGCGACGGCGGACCTCCTCGCCGCCCACCTCACCGAGTACCGGGCGCGCGTACACCGGACCGACGAGGACGGCATCGCCGCGCTGCTGGGGCGCCTCCTCGCGGCGCGCGGCGCGCGGTCGGTCCTCGTGCCGGCCGGGCTGCCCCCGCGCTGGCTGGCGGCGGCGGATCAGGTCCGCGTCCAGGACCGCGCGGCGTCCACCCCGTACGAGCTGGACGCCGTGGACAGCGTGGTGACCGGCTGCGCCCTGGCCGTGGCGGAGACGGGCACGATCGTCCTCGACGGCGGCCCCGGCCAGGGGCGGCGCCGGATCACCCTGGTCCCGGACCACCACGTCTGCGTGGTGCGGGTCCCGGACCAGGTGGTGGACTCGGTCCCGCAGGCGGTCGCCCTGCTCGACCCCACCCGCCCGCTGACCTGGATCTCCGGCCCCTCGGCCACCAGCGACATCGAGTTGGACCGGGTGGAGGGCGTGCACGGCCCCCGCACCCTGGAGGTCGTCCTGCTCGGCGCACAATAGGGCCCATGTCCGCCTACATCGCCCTCACCGCCCTCGTGGTCCACGACTACGACGAGGCCCTCGACTTCTACACCCGCGCCCTCGGCTTCGAGCTGGTCGAGGACACCGCCCGCCCCGACGGCTCGCGCTGGGTCGTGGTCCGCCCGCCGGGCGCCACCGAGGGCGCTCTGCTCCTGGCCCGTGCCAAGGACGAGGCCCAGCGCTCGCGCGTCGGCGACCAGACCGGTGGCCGCGTCGGATTCTTCCTGTACACCGACGACTTCGCGGGCGACCACGCCCGGATGACCGCCGAGGGCGTCCGCTTCCTGGAGGAGCCGCGCCACGAGCCGTACGGCTCCGTCGCCGTCTTCGAGGACCTCTACGGAAACCGCTGGGACCTGCTCCAGCCCGCCGCCTAGAGGATGGCCGTCCGGGCCCGGCCGCGCCCAAGCGACGGGCTCAGGGCACCCCCGAGCCCGCCGGAGCGCCGGGTGAGCGGGGCCGCTACGGTGCGCCCGGCCCGGCCGGAGCGAAGGGCGGGCCCAGTACGAACGGGGCCGAGGGGGACCGGGGCGAAGCCGGACCTACGGGACCCCAGGGTGCTCAGGGCGAGCGCGGCCGGCAGGGACCCAAGAGCGGCGCGGGCCGTGACGGGCTGCCCGGCCGGGCCGGAGCCGACGGACGCGACGGCGCCCCGGAACCGACGGACGGGACAGACGCGACGGCCGCGACGGCGCACCCGGCGCGCAGGGAGAGCCCGGCACACCGGGTGCCGCTGGCACCGACGGCCGCGACGGAGCACCGGGCGCCCCGGGCGCCCCCGACGCGGCGGGCCCGGCCGGCCCGAAGGGAGACCCCGGTGAGCGCGGGCCCGCCGGGGCGAACGGCCACGACGGAGCTGCCGGACCCGAGGGCGATGCGGGCCGCGCGCGGCCCTCGTCACGACGACTGATCCGCGGCCCCACGGGCACCCGTCAGGCACCCCCCAGCCGCGGCGCCTCGCGCGTGGCGTCGACGGCCGGGCCGGTCGCCACCCGGTGGGCCAGCTCGTCGGCCCACCGGACCAGCCCCGGTACGTCGATGCCGTGCGCGCCCTCCACCCCGGCGAGGGAGGCCGCGCCGCGTCGCAACAGCCGGGCGCCGCCCACCGCGTTGCCGCGCGCCGCGTGGGTCAGTCCGACGGCGAGCTGCGCGAGCCCCCGCCACAGCGGGGCCTGTTCCGCCGGGCCCGACTTCCAGGCGTCCTCGAACACCTCGTGCGCGTGGAACGGCATCCCCGCGTCCAGCAGCCGCTGCGCCTCGCGCACCGTCTCCCGCGGGGTCCGCACCACGCCCTCGGGCTGCCGCTCGACTCCCGCCGCCCCGTACGGCAGGGGTCGCCCCAGCCCGTCACGGGGCCGCGCGCTGCGCGCCCGTCCCTCACCGTCCCGGTCCCTCGCTCCCGCGTCCACGCCCCCATCCTCCCCCCGGCCGGCCGCCGGTGCGTGCACACCCCCCGACGTGGGGTAATGTTTCCCATGCACCGCCGCCCGGGGGAAACCCCAGGTGACAGGGGCACCGGGACGTGGCGCAGCTTGGTAGCGCACTTGACTGGGGGTCAAGGGGTCGCAGGTTCAAATCCTGTCGTCCCGACTAGAGGTTCGCCTCGTAGTCGCAGATCAGGGGCCGTTTCAGAGAAATCTGAAACGGCCCCTTGGTCGTTGTCGGGGACCGGTTGGGGACCAAGACGGTCAGAACGGGTCAGGCGGCGGCCGGGCCGTTCCGGAGGAACCCGGAACGGCCGTTTCCCGTCTCCTCGGGTGGATGCCGTGTACTGGCCACCCGTTCGCCCGGACGGCTCTGAGACGATGGATTCGTCTCACTTTATGGTGTGACGACCAGGTTGAATCGGTGGAGTTGCCGGGGGGCGCTGCACCGCGAGCTCACGTGACCAGTGGGGAAGGAAATCGGGACTCATGGGGGAAGCCGGCATCCGGTTCACCGTGCTCGGAGCCGTGCGGGTCGTTCGGGACGGGTGCGCCCTGACCACCGGATCGCCACAGCAACAGGCCCTGCTGACGGCGCTGCTGCTGCGCGCGGGCCGGGCCACGCCCGCGCACGAGTTGCTCGCCTCGATCTGGGGCGAGGAAGCGCCCGATTCGGCGCTGTCGAGCCTGCGCACCCACGCCTGGCGGCTGCGCCAGATCGTGGAGGAGGACCGCTCCGCGCCCAAGGTCCTCGTATCGCTGCGCGACGGCTACCAGCTGCTGGTGCCGCCCCGCTCGGTGGACGCGCTCTACGCCGAGGAGCTGGCGGCCGGCGCCGCGCGCGCCCGGGCGACCGGGCAGGAGGAGGAGTGCGGCAGGCTGCTCGCCGAGGCCCTCGCCCTGTGGAGCGGCGAGCCCCTGGCGGGCGTGCCGGGGCCGTTCGCCGAGCAACAGCGCTCGCGCCTCACGGCGCTGCGGCTCGCACTGGTCGAGGAGCGCTTCGAACACGACCTCCGGCAAGGGCGGCACGGGCTCGTCATCCCCGACCTCATCGCCTTCACCCACGAACACCCGCTCCAGGAACGGCCGTACGGGTTCCTGATGCGCGCGCTGTACGCGATGGGGCGCCAGGCCGACGCGCTCGCCGTCTTCGGCCGGGCCCGGCGGGTCCTGGCCGACGAACTGGGCATCGATCCCGGTCCCGAACTGAGCGCGCTGCACGAGCGGATCCTCGCGAACGACCCGCTCCTGATGGGCCAGCCGGCCCGGGGCCGGGACCAGCCGGCCGATGCCGGCGGACCCGAACCGGAACTGACGGCCGAAGCGTCCAAGGAGGCGCCCGCGCCCACCCGGCCCGCCCAGCTGCCCGCCGACATCTCCGACTTCACCGGCCGGGAGGAGCAGGTCCAGGGCCTGTACCGGGCACTGACCGACCCGGCGCGCCCCTCCCTCGCGGTGGTGTCCGTCACCGGCATGGGCGGGATCGGCAAGAGCACCCTCGCCCTCCAGGTCGCCCACCAGGCCAAACCGGAATTCGGTGGCGGCCAGCTCTACGCCGACCTGCGCGGCAACGGCCTGGAGCCCGCGGACCCGGGAGCCGTCCTGGGCAGCTTCCTGACCGCGCTGGGCGTCCCCGGCCACGGGATGCCCGCCTCGACCGAGGACCGGGCGCTGCTCTTCCGCACGACCCTCGACGGACGCCGCATCCTGGTCGTACTGGACAACGCCCGCGACCCCGCGCAGATCCGACCGCTGCTCCCCGGCTCCGCCGACTGCGGGGTCATCGTCACCAGCCGGGCCGTGCTCGCCGGGCTCTCCACCGCCCTGCAGAGCGACCTCGACGTCTTCGACACCGCCGAGGCGATCGCCCTGCTGCGCGCGGTCGTCGGGGCCGGCCGCATAGACGAGGAGCCGGAGGCCGCCGTCGAGCTGGTCACCCTGTGCGGGCACCTCCCGCTCGCGGTGCGCATCGTGGCGGCGCGGCTCGCGGCCCGGCCCCGCTGGCGGGTGGCGACGATGACCGGCCGCCTCGCCGACGAACGGCTGCGCATCGGCGAGCTGCGCGCCGGTGACCTGGCCGTCGCGGCCGTCTTCGAGCTCGGCTACCGCCAGCTGACCCGCGCCCAGGCGCGGGCGTTCCGGCTGCTCGCGCCGGTCACCCGGCAGGGCATCGGGACGGCCGCCGCCGCGGCGACCCTGGGCATGGACGTGTACGACGCCGAGGAACTGCTGGAGGCACTGGTCGACGCGGCCATGCTGGAGGCGCCGCGGCCCGGGGTCTACCGCTACCACGACCTGGTGCGCTCCTTCGCGCTCCAGCTCGTCGGGCCCGAGCAGCCGGGGCCCGACGAGGCGGACGGCGACGACGGGGCGGCGGCGCTGGGCCGGCTCCTCGACTTCCTGCTGGACGGTTCGTGCGCCGCCTTCCAGACGATGGTGCCGGGCGACCCGGTCGGCGCGATCCTCGGCGGCCGGCCCGAGGCCGGGCCGCGTTTCGCCACCCTCGCCGACGCCCGCGCCTGGGTGACGCAGGAGTTCGACTGCGCCGCCAACGCGGCCGCCCTGGCCGCGCAGGGCCCCGCGGGCGGTGAATCCCGCACCCTGCGCGCCGCGGCCGACCTGTTGGTCGCGATGAGCCCCTTCGGGCAGGACATCCCGTACCTCCAACTGGCCACCGCCGCCCGCAAGGTGGCCGACGCGGCGGCGGCGCGCGGCGACGACCACGCCGAGGCGCGGGCGCGCTTCGTGTGCGGCAACGCCGCCCTGCAGTACACCCGGCTGGCCGAGGCCGAACTGCACACCCGGCTGGCGACCGAGGCCTGTACGCGGGCCGGGGACGAGGTCATCCTGCGGCAGATCCTCAACGACCGCGGGCTGATCGCGCAGTGGCAGCGGCGCTTCACGGACGCGGCGATGTTCTACGACCGGGCGGTGGAGCTCGCCCGGAGGCTGGGACACCGCTCGGGGGAGCTGACCACCGAACTGAACGCGGCCCAGGCCCGGGTGCGCAGCGGCCGCCCCGTCGACGCGGTGGAGGTGTGCGAGGCCGCGCTGGACCGGCTGCGCACCGAGCGGGACCCGCACGTGACCTCGTACGCCTGGTACGTGCACGGCATGGCGCTGCACGAGTTGGGGCGGTACGCCGACGCCGTCGTCAGCTACACGGCCTGCCTGGAGGTGTGCGCGGCGGCCCGGCTGCGGGGACGGGAGACCCAGGCGAGGTTCATGCTCTCGGGCAGCCTGCGGGACCTGGGTCGCTACGAGGAGGCCCTCGCGGAGGCCGGGCGGGCCCTGGCGCTGAGCGAGGAGCTGGGCTCCCAACAGCAGCGCGGACACTGCCTGCTGGCCCTGGCCCGCGCCCTGGCCGAGACCGGGGACACCGCGGGGGCGTCGGCCCGGGCCCAACAGGCCCGTGACGTCTACGCCCTCCTCGGGCTGCCGGACGTGGACCAGGCCGATGAGCTGGCCCGGTCGTTGGAGCTGGCGGCCGCCCCGTGAGCACGGCCGGCCCGTGAACGCCGTCGGCCCGTGAGCGCGAGCGGCTCGACGGGCTGGACGGGGCGTGCGGCGGGGCCGCGGATCAGCCCTGGCTGTTCCACTCGGTCGGGGTGACCGGGCCGCCGGCGACGACGGTCACCGCGTGGCCCGGGGCGGGGGCGTCCTCGTGGGAGACCGTCACCGAGAACAGCGCGGCGGCGCAGCCGACGGTCAGGACGATCGCGGTCTTGCGCAGGGCCAGGGTGGTGATGGAGCGCTTCATGGGGTTGCCGTCCGCTTCGTGGATCGATGCCTGCGTATGTGGGGAGAGCCGGTCACACCGTGTCGGTTCCGGCTGCTCTGGAACAAGAGTGATCCAGGCCGCTCTATGACGGATATATGCGCGATAACCGCTGCCGCGTCCGTTGTCTGCGCGCCCGAGGATCCTCCGTATATGCGCCAGGTGCACCATTCCAACCGTGCGGTGGTCGGCCACTGGGCCGGTGCCTCGCGCCGGACCCACCCGGTCCGTCCGGACCGCGCACCGCACCCCGGCCCCGGCCGACCCCGACCACGCACCGTACTCCCCACAGCTGCACCCGAACCGCCACACGATGGACCCGGGCCAGCGGAGGTTGCCATGACTGCCCTTCTGTCTCCTTCGACCGCGCACCCCACCTCTGCCGCGACCTCTACCGCGCACCCGGCCGACCTCAGCTTCGAACTGCTGGGCGAGGTAAGGGGATGGCGGAACGGCGTCGAACTCCCGCTCGGTGCTCCCCGTCAGCGGGCCCTGCTGGCCGTCCTGTTGCTCCGCGCGGGCTCGCCCGTCGGCCGCGACCACCTGATCGACGGGATCTGGGGCGACGCCGCCGTGCTCGACGGCGCCAACCTCGTCCAGGCGTACGTGTCCAAGCTGCGCAAGCTCGTCGAGCCCGACCGGGCGCCGCGCACCGCCGGGGGCGTCCTCACCCGGGTCGGCGCCTCCTACCGGCTCTCCATCGGCCCCCAGCAGTGCGACCTGGGGCGCTTCGAGCAGGCCGTGGCCGAGGCCCGGGCGCTGCGGTCCGTCGGCCAACCCGAGGCGGCCGAGCGCACGCTGGCCACCGCCCTGGCCGCCTGGCCCGGTCCCGCGCTCACGGGCGTGAGCGGACCGCTGCTCGACGTCGAACGCACCCGGCTCGCGGAGCTGCGCCTGGCGGTCGTCGAGGAGCACACCGAGCTGGCGCTCGAACTCGGCGGCCACGCCCGTCTCGTGCCCCACCTGCTGGTCCTCACGTCCGAACACCCCTACCGCGAACGCCTCTGGGCCCTGCTCATGGTCGCGCTCTACCGGGGCAGCCGTCAGGCCGACGCGCTGGCCGCCTACCAGCGGGCCCGGCACACCCTGATGGAGAACCTCGGGCTGTTGCCCGGGCCCGAACTGCGCGGCATCGAGGAGGCGATCCTCGCGCGTCGCCCCGACCCCTTCGCGCGCCTCGCCCCGGCCGCGGCGGCCGGGGAACCGGCCCTCGCCGGCGCGGGGTCCGAGACCGGTCGCCCCCACCTGACCCTGGTCGGGTCGGCCCCCGCCGCCCCCCGCGGCCCGTGGGCCGAAGGCACGGCCCGGCTGGCCCGCTGAGGCCACCCCCTACCTACCTACCTACCTACCTACCTACCTACCTACCTCCCGACCCCGTCCGTCGCCCCACCGCCGTGCGCCGCGCCCGTGGCCCGCGCACGGCGGTGTTCGCCATGGCCGCAGACCCGTAGATCCGCAGACCCGCAGACCCGCAGATCCGTAGATCCGTAGATCCGCCGAGACAAGGAAGCGCCACCCCATGACAGTCCAGCCCGAAACGGCCGACTCCGCCGACACGGCCCCGCCGGACGGTTCCGGTCCGGCCCCCGGCCCCGGGGCCGCCGTGACACCGGCCGACCCCGGGACCCCCGACCAGGACGCCGCGCCCCCCGCGCGTCCCGCCCGCCGCCGTCGTCTGCGGCGGATCCTCCTGCGCACCGCCGTGGCGTTCACCGCGCTGCTGGTGCTGACGGTCGCCGGCCTGGCCGGGTACGTGCAGTGGACGGTCCAGCGCTCGCTGCCCCAGCTCGCCGGCAGCACCAGCGTCCCCGGCCTGAAGGGCGAGGCCAAGATCGTGCGGGACGCCTCCGGGATCCCCCAGATCTACGCCGACACCGCGCACGACCTGTTCGTGGCCGAGGGCTACGCGCAGGCCCAGGACCGCTTCTGGCAGATGGACACCCAGCGGCACGTCACCGCGGGCCGGCTCGCCGAGATGTTCGGCCCGAGCCAGGTGCAGACCGACAAGGTGGCGCGCACCTTCGGCTGGTACCGGGTGGCCGAGCAGGAGGTGGCCATGCTGTCACCGCAGACGCAGGCGTACCTGAGGGCCTTCTCCGACGGGGTGAACGCCTACCTCGCCCAGCACAAGGGCGCCGAGCTGTCGGTCGAGTACCCGGTGCTCGGATTCGTCGCCGGCGACTACCGGCCCGAGCCGTGGACCCCCGCCGACTCGGTGTCCTGGCTGAAGACCATGGCCTGGAACCTCAACACCGGCATGATCGACCAGTTCCAGCAGGCGATGCTGGCGGCGAAGCTGCCCGCCGGTACGGCCGACGACCTCTTCCCGGGCTACGACTTCACGCGCTGGTCACCGATCGTCCCCGACCGCGCGCCCGCCCCGGCGAACGCTCCCGCGCCCGCGAACGCACCGGTGGCCGCGACCCCGTCCGCCGCGCCGTCCGCGCCCGCCGCCGGAGCGGCGCCCGTCGTTCCCGCCGGGGCCTCGACCGCGCTGGCCGACAGCGCCGGGGTGCGCCAAGTGCTCGCCGCTGTCCTCGGCCCGCAGGGCATCGGCATCGGCTCCAACTCCTGGGTGGTGTCCGGCAGTCGCACCACCACCGGCAAGCCGCTGCTGGAGAACGACCCGCACCTGACCCCCTCCCTCCCGGGCATCTGGTATCAAGTCGGCCTGCACTGCAACCGGGTGGGCCCCGAGTGCCCCTACGACGTCACCGGCTTCACCTTCGCGGGGATGCCGGGCGTGGTGATCGGCCACAACGCCGACATCTCCTGGGGCTTCACCGACCTGGGCGCCGCGGACTCGGACCTCTTCGTGGAGAAGGTCAAGGGCTCCAGCTACGAACACCAGGGCGAGCAGAAGCCGTTGGTCGTCCGCCAGGAGCAGATCAAGGTGGCCGGCGCCCCCGCCGTCGACCTGACCGTCCGCTCGACCCTGCACGGCCCGCTGATCTCCGACGTGCTGAAGTCCGCCGACGAAGTGGCCGACGACGGCAAGGAGCCCGACGTACCGCCGCGCGGCCCGCAGGAGGACTACGCGGTCGCGATGCAGTGGACGGCGCTGGACCCGGCCCCCACCATGGACGCCCTCTTCGCCCTGGACCGGGCCAAGAACTGGGACGAGTTCCGCGCGGCCGCCGCCGTCTTCGCCTCGCCCGTGCAGAACATGATCTACGCGGACACGGCCGGGAACATCGGCTACCAGACCCCGGGCCGCATACCCGTCCGCAAGGCGGGTGACAGCCGCCACCCGGTACCGGGCTGGACCGGGGCCTACGACTGGACCGGATACCTGCCCTTCGACCAGCTGCCCACCAGCTTCAATCCGCCCGAGGGCTACATCGTCACCGCCAACAACGCGGTGGTCGGCCCCGGTTACCCGCACCTGATCGGCAGCAGCTGGGGCACCGGCTACCGCAGCCAGCGGATCGCCCAGCTCATCGAGCGGGGCGGCAAGCTGGACGTCGCGGCCATGGAGCGGATCACCCAGGACAGCTGGAACGGCAACGCCGCCACCCTGGTGCCGCGGCTGCTCCAGGCCGAGGTGGGCGCGGACGCCAAGCCCGCCCAGGACCTGCTGCGCGGCTGGGACTTCTCCCAGGGCGCCGACTCGGCGCCGGCCGCCTATTTCAACGCGGTCTGGCGCGAGCTGCTCAAGAGCGCCTTCACGGACCGGCTCGCCAAGGCCGGGGTCAAGGGCTACGCCTACCCGGACGGCGGCGGTCGCTGGTTCGACGTGGTGCGCGGCCTGCTGGAGCGGCCCGACAGCATCTGGTGGACCAGCGCCACCGACCCCGCCGTGCACGGCCGGGACGCCATGCTGGGCAAGGCGATGGAGGAGGCCGCCAAGGAGCTGCGGGGGCGGCTCGGCGCCGATCCGAAGAAGTGGAAGTGGGGGGCCCTGCACACCCTGACGCTGGAGAACCCGACCCTGGGCGCCGGCGGTCCGGCGCCGCTCCAGTGGCTGCTGAACGCCGACCCGGTCGGCGTGGGCGGCGGTACCGACTCGGTGCTGGCCAACGGCTGGGACCCGCAGAAGGGCTTCGAGGTGATCTGGGTGCCGTCGATGCGGATGGTGGTGGACCTCGCGGACTTCGAGCGCTCCCGCTGGATCAACCTGACCGGTGCGTCGGGCCACGCCGGGGCGGACACCTACACCGACCAGATCGGCCGGTGGGCCGAGGGCGGCAGCCTGCCGTGGCCCTACGGAGCGGCGGCCGTGGACGCGGCGGCGCGCGACCGCCTGCGCCTCACCCCCGCGGTCGCCCCCTCGTAGGGCGCCGGGATTCAGTAGGGCTTCAGTAGCGGATCAGCAGGGCTTCCGTCGGACTCCGGTCCGGCACACGCGGGCCGTCGGCGGTGTCACCGTCGACGGCCCGTCGTGCGTCAGCGGCCCGTCAGCGCGCGACCGGCGCCGCGCCGGTACCCCTTCACTCCCTCGCCCGTGCCCGACCAGCGCGAGGTCGGCACACGGTCGGCCCACGGCCAGTACGCGGTCAGCACGCGGTCAGCACGCGGTCAATGCCCGGCCAGTACGCGGCCGGTGCGCGGTCAGGGCGACGCCGACCGGGCCGTCAGTGCGGGGCAACCGTGCGGCAGGCGGCGGGCGGAAGCATCGGGACCGACAGTCGCCCCGGGCGCCCTGCCGCGGGGCCGGAGATCGGAGAGACATGCGCTGGGAGCAGGTGTACCTGGCAGGCACGGGTGTCTGGCTGGCCGACCGCACGAACGCCGCCGAGGCGGTCGCGACGGGCGCGTACGACGCCGCGGAACACGCCGTGAACCAGATCCACTCGGTCAGCTCGGCCGCGGCGGACGGGCCGGACGACCTGTCGGCACCGGAAATGGCGGTCCGCGCGGCCCGCACCGCGCTGCGCCGCTCGGGCCCGGCCGCGGAGCGGGTCGCCGCCGTGTTCCACAGCTACCTGTGGTTCCAAGGAGCGCAGTTGTGGCCGTCCGCGGCCTACGTCGCGCAGCACGCGGTCGGGTCGGCCGTGCCCGCCTTCGACCTCTTGCAGCAGTGCAACGCGGGCCTGGCCGGGCTGGAGCTGGCCGCCCGCCAGCTGCGCTCGCGCCCGGTCGGCGAGGACGAAGCCGTGCTGCTGACCACGGCCGACCGCTTCGCGCCCCCGGCCTTCGACCGGTGGCGGGCCGAACGGGGCATGGTCTACGGCGACGGCGGCACCGCGCTGGTGCTGACCTCCTCGCCCGAAGCGGCGACCGCCCGCCTGCTGGCCACCGCGACCCGGGTGGACAACTCGCTGGAGGGCCTGGCCCGGGGCGCCGGCTTCCGGTCCGGGCCGCAGGACGAGCCCCGGCCGGTCGACCTGGGGGCGCGCGCCGAGGAGTACTTCCGCGCACACCGCAACATGCGGGCGGCGACGCTGCGCACCGCCGAGGTCGCGGCCGACTCGATCCGGGCCGCGCTGGCCGATGCCGACACGCCGATCGACCGGATCGACCGGGTGGTGCTCAACGCCACCGGACACCAGCGGCTGACCTGGCAGTTGGAACACCAGCTGGGCATCGAGGAGAAGTACTCCAACTGGGAGTTCTGCCGCGAGGTCGGCCACCTGGGCGCGGGCGACCACTTCGCCGGACTGAACGAACTGCTGGAGACCGGCGAAGTCGGCGCGGGCGACCGCGTGTTGCTGGTCGGCGGCGGCACCGGCTACAGCTGCACCAGCGCGGTCGTCGAGATCACCGACCCCTCGGGCTGGTCCGTATGAGCGCCACCGTCCTCGGGACGCGCGCCGACGCCCCCGCCCCCGATCCGGACGACGCCGCGCTCGTCGTCGACCTGCTCGACGCCGCGGCGGCCGCTCGTCCCGCCGCGACCGCCGTCCGCGACGCCTCCGGCGCCTGGAGCTACGCCGAACTGGCCGCGGCCAGCCGCACGGTGGCCGCCCGGCTGCGCGACGGGGCCGGCGTCGTGCCCGGCGACCGGGTGGTCCTGCGGCTCGGCAACCGGCGGGAGTTCGTCGCGCTGTACTACGGCGTCCTGCGCGCCGGCGCCGTCGCGGTGCCGCTGAACCCGGAGTTGAAGCCCTTCGTGCTGAGCGGGGTGCTGACGGACGCTGCTCCCGCGGTGGTCGTGCTCGACCCCGCCGAGACGGAACCGGTCCGCGCGGCGGTCGCCGCCAGCGGCGCCCGTACGGCCACGCCCGACGCACTCCTGCGGGGCCCCGCCCCGGACGCGGAACCCGAGGGCGGGGCGGCCCGCGCGCCCGCCGGCCGGCCGACGGTCGACGCGATCGCCCAACTGATCTACACCTCCGGCAGCACCTCCGCCCCCAAGGGCGTGGTCTGCACCCACCGCCAAGTGGTCTTCGCCGCCCGCGCGATCGCCCGTCGGCTCGACTACGGACCGCGGGACGTCGTGCTCGCCTCGCTGCCGCTCTCCTTCGACTACGGGCTCTACCAGCTCCTGCTGGCCGCGATCGGCGGCTCCGAGGTGGTGCTGGCGGACGCCGCCGCGCCGGTCCGCGTCCTGACGCTGCTGCGCGCGCACCGGGCCACCGTGGTGCCGGTGGTGCCCTCGCTCGCCGAGATGCTGTGCCGCCTCGCGGCCCGCGGCGCGCCGCCGGAGCACGTCCGCCTGTTCACCAACACCGGCGCAGCACTGCCCGGTTCCACCATCGAGGCGCTGCGCTCCGGCTTCCCGGGTGCGGCCGTGGTGGCGATGTACGGCATCACCGAGTGCAAGCGGGTCACCATCGCGGAACCGGACGTCGACCGCGAACGCCCCGGGTCGGTGGGCCTGCCCCTGGACGGCACCACGGTCGAGGTGCTCGACGGGCGGGGCCGACCCCTCCCGCCGGGCGAGGTCGGCGAGATCGTCGTCGGCGGCCCGCACGTGATGACCGGGTACTGGAACGCGCCCGGATCGACCGCCGGCCGCTACCGACCGGACCCGCGCACCGGGCGGACCCGCCTGCACACCGGTGACCACGGCCGACTGGACGCGGACGGCCACCTCTACATCAGCGGGCGCGTCGACGACCAGTTCAAGAGGCGCGGCGTCCGCATGAGCACCACGGAGATCGAGGCGGCCGCGCTGGACGTGCCCGGCGTACGGGCCGCCGCTGCGCTGCCGCCCCGGGACGGGCTCGACCTGCGCCTGGTCGTCACCGGCGCGGACGGGCTCACCGCGCGCCGGGTGATCGAGGGGCTCGAAGAACGACTGGAGGCGGCGAAGGTGCCCGCCGACTGCCGGGTCGTCGCCCGGATGCCCCTCACCCCCAACGGCAAGACCGACCGGAAGGCGCTGGAGAGCGATGCGCACTGACCCACCCGCGACGACCCCACCCACCACCACGCCACCGCGTGCCGAGGACCTGTTGGCCGCCGAGCTGGCGCTGCGCTACGGCAGCCCGCTGTACGTGTACGACCTGACCCGGGTCGAGCGGGCCGCGGCGGACCTGCGCGCCGCCCTGCCCGAGCGCTCCCACCTGTACTACTCCCTCAAGGCGAACCCGCACCCCGAGCTGGTCCGCACCCTGCGGCTGGCCGGCTGCCGCCCGGAGATCTGCTCCACCGGCGAACTCGCCGCCGCCCTGGCCGCGGGATTCGACGGAGCCGACTGCCTCTACGGCGGCCCGGGCAAGACCGCCGCCGAGCTGGGCGAGGCCCTGGCCGCGGGTGTGCGCACCTTCTCGGTCGAGTCGCCCGCGGACCTGCGCCGGGTCGGCGCCGCCGCCCGCGCCCGGGGCGTGACGGCGCGCTGCCTGCTGCGGATCAACGGCTCGGGCGCCGGAGCGGGCGTGGGCCTGCGGATGACCGGCGGCGCCTCGCAGTTCGGCCACGACATCGCGGACGGTCTGCCCGACCTCGCGGAACTCACGGTCGAGAGCACCGAGTTGTGGGGGCTGCACTTCTTCCCGCTGACCAATGCCGTCGACCCGCAGGGGCTGCTCGCGGAGGCCGTCGCCTCGATCCGCACCGCCGCCGCGCTGGAGGCCCACTGGGGCCGTCCGCTGCGGATGCTCGACCTCGGCGGCGGCTTCGCCTGCCCGTACGCGGCGCCGGGCGAGCGACCGCGCTACGACGTGCTGCGCGCACCGCTGGAGGCCGCGCTGGACGAGCACCTGCCCGGTTGGCGGGGGCGGTTGGAGCTGGCCTTCGAGTCCGGCCGCTACCTCGTCGGCGACAGCGGACGCCTGGTCTGCACCGTCACCGAGGTGAAGGAGAGCCGCGGCACCACCTACGGCGTGCTGGACAGCGGGATCAACCACCTGGGCGGCCTCTCGGGGGTGGGCCGACTGCCCTCGCTGCGCGCCGAACCGCTGCACCTCACCGACCCGGACGCCGACCCCGACCCGGACGCCGACCCGGCGGCGGAAGGCCCCGCGACCCGCCGGGTGGCCCTGGTGGGGCCGCTGTGCACCCCCGCCGACGTGATCAGCCGGGCCGCCGAGGCCGTCGTGCCGCGGCCCGGCGCCCTGCTGGCCGTGCCGAACGTCGGCGCGTACGGGGCCACCGCGAGCCTGCTCGGCTTCCTCGGCCGCCCGGCCCCGGCGGAGATCACCGTCCGGGACGGCCGCGTGGTCAGCGCCGACCGGCTGACCCTGACCCGCCGGCCGCTGACCGAACCCGACCGGCCGGACCACGGTCGCCCCGACCGCGACCAGAACGACCGCGACCAGGACGACCACCACCAGAACGACCGACGCGACCTCGTCGGTCACACCGCAAGGAGCTGAACAGCATGACCACACCACCCCTTTGGGACGGCCGGTACGAGGACGTCCTGGCCGAGCTGCTGCCGCGGCTCGCCGAGGAGCGGCCGCTGTCCGCCGAGGCCGGGCTGCGCGGCGCCGGGCTGGACTCGATGGCCATCGTCGAGCTGCTGGTGCGGCTGGAGGAGGCCTATCAGGTGTCCATCCCGGACGAGGAGTTGGGCCCCGAGGCCTTCGAGACCGTCGGCAGCCTGTGGGAGGTCGTCTCCGGGCGGCTGGACCCGGCCGTACCGCGCTGACCGGCACGCACACCACCGCTGAGAGAAAGGCTGGCATCCGTGCCGGTATCACTGGACATCGAAATATCAGCACCGGACCTGGTGCTCACCGGGGCCGAGACGGCCGCCACCGCACGGGTCGCCGCACTGCTCCGCGACCGGCCGGAAGGCACCCTGGTCGACGACCCCGCCTGGGTGGACTCGGCCCGTGAGCACTGGGAGGAACTGCCGACCCGTCTGCGCCGGGCCCTGCGGGCCTTCCGCCGGGCGCCCGGACCCGGCGGCGCCCTGCTCGTGCGCGGGCTGCCGGTCGCCGGGTCCGAGCTCGGCGCCACGCCGCTGAGCGACGGCTCGGTGCAGCGCGGCGCGACCGTACCGGCGTCGGTGCTGATGCTCGTCGCCTGCGGGCTCGGCGACCCCGCCGCCTTCCGGCCCGAGAAGACCGGAGCCCTCGTGCAGGACGTCGTCCCGGTGCCGGGACGCGAGGAGTTCCAGGGCAACGCGGGCTCCGTGCTGCTCACCTTCCACAACGAGAACGCCTTCCACCCGCACCGGCCGGACTTCGTCATGCTGCTGTGCCTGCGCGCCGACCCGGAGGGGCTGGCCGGACTGCGGACCTCCTGCGTGCGCGAGGTACTGCCGCTGCTGGACGCGCAGACCCGATCGGCGCTGCACCGACCGGAGTTCCGCACCGCGCCGCCGCCGTCCTTCGGCGGCAGCGACGGCCCCGCCGCACCGCACGCGGTGCTCACCGGGGCGTACGAGGACCCGGACCTGCGCGTGGACATGGCGGCCACCGAACCGCTCACCGAACGGGCCGCGGCCGCGCTGGCCGAGCTCCAACTCCTCTTCGAACGCACCGCCAGGACCGCCCGGCTGGAGCCCGGCGACCTCGCCGTCGTCGACAACCGGATCACCGTGCACGGGCGCACCGCCTTCAGCCCGCGCTTCGACGGCACCGACCGCTGGCTCCAGCGCACCTTCGTCCTCGCCGACCTGCGCCGCTCGCGCGCCCACCGGGCGGGCGACGGCTACGTGCTGGCCGACCCGACCGGACACACCGCGCACCCCGCCTGATCCACCACCTCCGCAGCCTGGCCGGGGCGGCCCTTCCTGGGCCCCGGCCAGGCTGCGCCGTCACGCCCGCGTACGCCCGTACGCCGCCGCACCCGTACGCCCGTACGCCCGTGCGCCCGCATGCCCCCGCGCCCGTACGGCGATGCCGTGCGCGGCGCCCACGCACCCACCGGCAGGCCGCTGCCCCGCAGCCGCCGCCCACCGGGCCGTTCCCGGCCCGGCCGTCCACCGATCGGAGCCACCCGTGACCACCGCCCTCTCCCCGGCCCCCGCCGCCGGGGCCGTCTCCACCGCTCCCGCCACCGCCCCGGCCCCCGCACCGGCCGTGGACCCGACCCGGGCGCCCGGTGTCGGCGGCCCCAGCCTGGCCGCCGCCCGGCCCGACCCGGCCGATCTGGACCCGCACCGCGCGCTGCGCGCACTCGCGCACTGGCAAGCCGACGGCCGGGACGCCGCCCGCTTCCCCTACCGCGCGGTCCTCGGCCACTACCGGGCCGTCGGCAAGAACGAGGTCGGGGCGGAGCTGCTGGACGCACTGCGCGCCGTCGTACCGGCGGCGCCGGGCGGGGTCGCCGCGCGGCTGCTCGCGGACTGGCTGCCGCAGGTGGTGGACGGGGCGCAGGGCGACTACGACAGCTACCTCGGCACCCCGGTCTACACCTCGCTGGCCGCGTCGGGCTCCTGCGCCCGCACGGAGCAGGTGATCACCGCCCTGCTGGCCGACGTGGTCGCCGTCGAGGCCGCCACGCTGGTCGGAGCCCCGGCCGGGCGGGCCCGTACCCGGGCCGCCCTGCGCGCCCTCACGGCCGCGGCCGGGCTCCCGACCGGCCGCGCGGACGCCGCCGGGCCGCAGGCGGCGCCGGACGATCCGGCCGAGCTGGTACGGGCCTGCGCCGACGCGGTCGCGGCGGCGCGGGACGCGCTGCCTGCCGACGTGCTGCGGGCGGTGGAACTGACGCTGACCCCGACCACCCGCTGCCACGACGAGCAGATGTTCATCCGGATCATCCAGGTCTTCGAGGCGGTCTTCGCGGCCGTCGCCCGGTCCATAGGGGCCGCCACCGACGCGGTGGCCACCGGCCGGGCCGACCTGGCCCGGGAGCTGTTGACGGACGCGACGCGACAGGTCACCGGGACCTCCGGGGTGTTCCGGGTGCTGACCACCATGCCCAAGGACGCCTTCGCGGTGATCCGCGCCAACACCGACGGCCGCAGCGCGGTGCAGTCCACCGCCTACCGGACCGTCGAGCGGTCCTCGCCGGAGCTGCACCGCGCCCTGCTGCGCGGTCCGCTCGCCGAGGGTGAACTGCTCACCACTATGCGGGAGTTGGACGATTCCTGGGGGGCGATGAAGCGGACCCACTGGGGCATCACGATGAAGGTGATCGGCAAGGTGCGCGGGACCGGCGGCACCGCCGGAGCCTCCTACCTCCGCGACGCGGCCGAGGCCCGACTCTTCCCCGCCCTCGGCCCAGCCGCGCGGCCTTCAGTCGGCGTTCAGTGAGCCGTCAGTGAGCCGCCGGGCACCGGTCACCGCACCGCCGGCCGGGCGCCGGACCGGCGCCCGGGAGCCGCCGGAAGAACGTCCGCGCCCGGCCAGGGCGGGCCCAGATCCCGATCAGGGCCGGGCGACAGCATCGAAGACAGAACGGCCGGCCCGCACGGTCAGCACCGCACCGGGCGGCTGCACGGGCCCGCCGACACCAACCCACCAGCGAAATCGGAGCGCAGTGATGAGCAGCGAGGACAGCACCGTCTACCAGGTCGTCGTCAACGACGAGGAGCAGTACTCGATCTGGCCGGCCGACCGGGAACTGCCGGCCGGGTGGCGCGCCGAGGGCCCGCAGGGCGAGAAGGCCCAGTGCCTGGCCCACATCGACGAGGTGTGGACCGACATGCGGCCGCTGAGCCTGCGCGTCGCCATGGAGCGGCAGGCCGCCGAGGCCGCCGCGCCGGCGACCGCCGGCTGAGCACGGGCTGAGCACGAGCGTCGCCCGAGGGCGAACGGTCGCCGACGGCGGCAGCAGGAACAGGGCATCGGACACCGAACGGTGAGGGAACAACGCGTGGACCCGCGACTTGAGCATCAGGACTGGATCTCGGCCATCTCCGCCACCGCGGCGGCCGATCCGGACCGCACGGCCTTCGAGTTCTCCGGAAAGGAGGACGCACCGGTCGAGCGGCTCAGCTACGGACAGCTCGACCGGCGGGCCCGCGCCGTCGCCGCCCGGTTGCAGCGCCTCGGTCTGACCGACCGCCCGGTCCTGCTGCTCCAGCCGCCGGGTCTGGACTACGTCGTCTCCTTCATCGGGTGCCTGTACGCCCGGGCCGTCGCGGTGCCGGTCTACCCGCCCAACCGTCGGCCGCGCTCCCTGGAGCGGCTCGTCGACATCGTCGCGGACTGCGGGGCGACGGTGGCGCTGACCACCGCCGCCGTCCGCGACCGGCTGCTGCCCGACGACCCGGACGGCGCGGTGATGGACGTACTGCGCCTGCTGGCGACCGACCGGGTGCCGGAAGAGGAAGCGGGGGAGTGGCACCACCCGCGGGTCGGCCCCGACACCGTCGCCTTCCTCCAGTACACCTCCGGCTCCACCTCGGCGCCGCGCGGCGTGGTCCTGACGCACGGGAACCTGCTGCACAACTCGGCCCTGATCCAGCGCGCCTTCCGCACCACCGGCGCCACCCGCGGCATGTCCTGGCTGCCGCTCTTCCACGACATGGGACTCATCGGCGGCATGCTCCAGCCGCTGTACTACCAGGGCTCCTGCTCGCTGATGTCCCCCACCTCCTTCGCCCAGGACCCGCTGCGCTGGCTGCGCGAGATCAGCCGCAGCGGGGCCACGGTCAGCGGCGGCCCCAACTTCGCCTACGACCTGTGCGCCGACCTGGCCACCCCCGAGGTGCTGGCCGGACTCGACCTGAGCAGCTGGGAAGTGGCGTTCAACGGCGCCGAACCGGTGCGCGCCGAGACCTTCCGGCGGTTCGCCGAGGCGTACGCCCCGGCGGGCTTCCGGGCCGAGGCCTTCACCCCCTGCTACGGGCTGGCCGAGGCCACCCTGATCGTCTCCTGCAAGCCGCACGGCACGGCCCCGGCCCGCTTCTCGGCCCCGAACGCCCTGCTCGCCGGAACCGGCGGGGCGGCGGACGAGCCGGTCACCGAGGCCGCCACCGGGGCGACCGGGGCGACCACCGAGCTGGTCAGCAGCGGCCGCCCGGACGATTCGCAGCGGCTGGAGATCGTCGACCCGGTCACCCGACGGGTGCTGCCCGCCGGGGAGATCGGCGAGATCTGGCTCGCCGGTCCGAGCGTGGCCCAGGGCTACTGGAACCGGCCCGAGCACACCGCGGCCACCTTCGGCGCCCGCCTCGCCCACGCCGGGGCCACCGACGAGGACCCCGCCTTCCTGCGCACCGGCGACCTCGGCCTGCTCCACGAGGGCGAGCTGTACGTCACCGGCCGCCTCAAGGACCTGATCATCGTCCGCGGCCGCAACCACTACCCGCAGGACATCGAACAGAGCGTGTCCGCCGTCCACCCCGCGCTGCGCGCCAACTGCGGCGCCGCCGTCCAGGTCGAACTGGCCGGCACCGCCGAGCTGGTGATCGTCCAGGAAGTGTCCCGGGACCACCAGGACGGTGACCTGACGGCGCTGGCCCGCGCGGTGCGCGAGGCCGTCGCGGAGGCGCACGGGATACGACCGGCCGCGGTGGTGCTGATCCGCGCCGCGACGCTGCCGCGCACCTCCAGCGGCAAGGTGCAGCGCCACGTGTGCGCCGCCTCCTACCGCGAGGGCGACCTCACCGCGCTGGCCCACAGCGGCCGCCCGCAGGGCGCCTCCGTGGAGCGGGCGTCCACCCTGGACGCCGCCGCGCTGCGCGGCGCCGAGCCGGCCGAACGCCCCGCGGTGCTGCTGGCCGCCCTGCGCTCCCTGCTCGCGGCCCGGCTCGGACTGGACGCGGCGGACCTCGCCCCCGAGCACCGGCTCGCCGAACTGGGTCTGGACTCGCTCGGCGCGGTCCGGCTGCGGCACGAACTGCACACCGCCCTGGGCGTGGACCTGACGCTGACCGAGGCGCTCGCGCTGGACCTGGCCGGACTGGCCGCCCTGCTCGCCGAGCGCTTCGAGGAAGCGGGCGCCGCGTCCGGACCGGCCGGCGCGCAGGAGCCCACCGCCCCCACCGAGCCCGGGGACCACCCGCTCTCGCCGAACCAGGCCGCCCTGTGGCTGCTGCACCAGGTCGCCCCGGAGAGCCCCGCCTACCTGGTCTCCACCGCCTTCCGCGTGCACGGCGCGCTCGACCCGACCGCCCTGAGCGACGCCCTGGCCGGCCTGACCCGGCGGCACGCGGTGCTGCGCAGCACCTTCCCCCGGACCGACTCCGGACCCGTCCAGCGGGTGCACGCCGAACTTCCGCCCGCCTTCGAGCGGGTCGACGCCTCCGGCTGGAGCGCGACCGAGCTGGCAGCCCGCCTGACCGAGGCCGCCGAGCAGCCCTTCGACCTGGAGGTCGGACCGCTGCTGCGGGCCCGGCTCTTCAGCGGGGCCGAGGGTGGTCACCACCTGGTCCTGACCGCCCACCACCTGGTGGCCGACCTGTGGTCGCTGTCCCTGCTGCTGGACGAACTGGCCGTCGGCGACCCGGCTGTGGCCGCCGCTCCGGCCGCCCCCTTCGCGGCGCACGCCCGTCGCCAGATCGCCCTGGTCGACACCGCGGCCGGGCAGCGCCGCCTGGACGGCTGGCGCACGGCCCTGGCCGGGGTCCGCGCCGGCACCTCCCTCCCCGCCGACCTGACGCCGCCCCGGCGCCAGCGGATGCGCGGCGCCGCGCTGCCGCTGGAGGTGGACGCCGCCACCACCGAGGCGCTGACCGCACTGGCCCGGCGCGAGGGCAGCACCCTGTACACGGTGCTGCTGGCGGCCTTCCAGCTCCTGCTGGCCCGCAGCACCGGCGAGCAGGACGTGGTCGTCGGCACCCCGACGCACGGCCGGGACGACGCCGCCTTCGCCCGTACGGTCGGCAGCCTGGTCAACACCGTGCCGCTGCGCGTCCGGATCGAGGCCGCCGAGCCGTTCACGGCCCTGCTGGCCCGGGTGCGGGAGAGCGCCCGGCTCGCGCTGGACGGCGCCGAGGTGCCCTTCCCGGCACTGGTCGAGCTGATCCGCCCGGACCGCGACCAGGGCGGCCGCCCGCTGGTGCGCAGCCTGTTCAGCCTCCAGCAGGCGCCCGGCGAGCACGCCGAGGCCCTGGTGGCGATGGCCACCGGTCAGGGCGGCGTGCCCTTCGCCCTCGGCGCCATGGACTGCTCGACGCTGGCGCTGCCGGTCGGCGGCAGCCAGTTCGACCTCCAACTGACCCTGGGCGAGGCGGCGGGCGGCCTGGCCGGCGCGGTCCGCTACGACACCGACCGCTACCTGCCGGCGACCGCCCGGCGCTTCGCCGCCCACTTCACCACCCTGCTGGCGGAGATCGCGGCCGACGCCGGCCGCCCGGCGGGCGAACTGCCCCTGCTGGCTCCGGCCGAGCGGGCCGCCGTCCTCGCCGCGGGCAACGACACCGCCCTCGCCTACGACCCCGCCGACGGGGTGGTGCGCCGCTTCGAGGCCCAGGCCGCCCGCACCCCGCACGCCGTGGCGGTCCGCGCCGCCGGCCCCGAGGGCGGCGAGGAGCTGGACTACCGGACCCTGGACCGGCTGGCCGACGGCGTCGCCGCCCGGCTGCGCACCCTGGGCATCGGCCCCGGCCGCACGGTGGCCGTCCTGCTGCCGCGAACCCCGCGGCTGCTCGCCGCCCTGCTCGGCGTGCTCAAGTCCGGCGCGGCCTACCTGCCGCTCGACCCGGGTCACCCGGCCGACCGGCTGGCTCTGGTGCTCGCCGACGGCGCGGCCGCGGCGGTGCTGAGCGACCTGCCCGCCGACCGGGTGCCCGCCGGGGACTGGACCCTGCTGGCGCTCGACACCATCGCCGAGGCGGAGCGCGACGCCGACACCACGATCGCGCCGCAGTCGCCGGCGTACGTCCTGCACACCTCCGGCTCGACCGGTCGCCCCAAGGGCGTGGTGGTCCCGCACCGGGCCCTGGCGAACCTGCTGTCCTCCTTCCAGCGCGACCTCGGGCTCGCCCCCGGCGCGGGCTGGCTCTCCGTCACCACCCCGGCCTTCGACATCGCCGCGCTGGAGTACTTCCTGCCGCTGGTCCACGGCGCGACCGTGCACCTGGCCGACACGGCCACGGCGGGCGACGGCTCCCGGCTGCGGGCCTGCCTGGAGACCGGTGGGATCAGCCACCTCCAGGCCACCCCGGTCACCTGGCAGTTGCTGCTCGACGCCGGCTGGGCGGGCACCCCCGGGCTGACGGCGCTGTGCGGCGGCGAGCGGCTGCCCGTGGAGCAGGCCGCGCAGCTGCTGGCCCGCGGCGCACGGCTCTGGCAGGTCTACGGGCCGACCGAGACCACGGTGTGGTCGGCGCGCGGTGAACTGACCGCGGCCGACGGGGAACTGCCCCTGGGCACCCCGGTCGCCAACACCCGGCTCTACCTGGTCGATCCGCTCCTCCAGCCGGTCCCGGACGGGGTCACCGGCGAGCTGTTGATCGGCGGCGACGGCCTGGCCCACGGCTACCTGGCCCGCCCCGGCCTGACCGCGGAACGCTTCGTCCCCGACGCCTTCGGCGCGGTCCCGGGCGCCCGGCTCTACCGCACCGGCGACCTCGTGCGGCGCGGCCCCGGCGGCGAGCTGCTCTTCGTCGGCCGCTCCGACACCCAGATCAAGCTGCACGGGCACCGCATCGAACTCGGCGAGATCGAGACCGCGTTGGAGCGGCTGCCCGCGGTGCGCCGCGCCGCGGTCGTCGTGGACGGCGAGGGCGCGCGGGCCCGGCTGGTCGGCTACCTGGAACAGCACGGCACCCCCGCGACCCCCGCCGCACTGCGCGAGGAACTGCGGCGCACCCTGCCCGGCTACGCGGTCCCCTCGCTGCTGGTGACGCTGGACGAACTCCCGCTGACCGCGAACGCCAAGGTGGACCGGCGGGCCCTGCCCGAGCCGGAGACCGCCCGCCCGTCGGGCGACGTGGAGGAGCCGGTCGGGGCGACCGAGCGGCGGATCGCCGCGATGCTCGCCGAACTGCTCGGAGCCGAGCGGATCGGACGCCACGAGGACCTCTTCGACCGCGGCGCGCACTCGCTGCTGCTGGCCCGCTTCGCCGAGCGCCTGCGGGCCGAGTTCGGCGCCGCGCCGGCCCTGCACCTGCTCTTCGACCGGCCCACCGTGGCCGCCGTGGCCGCCCTGGTCGAAGAAGCCGCGGACCGCGGCCCCGGGTCCGTCCCGGCGACGCGGCCGGCGCCGGTTCGGGTGGACCGCGGCCGCTACGCCGTCAGCCGCGGTGCCGACGGCGCGCTGCGCCCGGTGCTCACCGGCGCGGTCGCCGAGGGGGAAGCGCGATGACCTCCGTCCCCTTCCTTCCGGCCGAGCGGGCCGAGCGGCCGCACGCCGGCCCCGGCGGCTCCCCGGTGGACCGCTCGTACCTGCTGCGATGTCCGGTCTGCCGCGAGAGCCACGAGGACGACGGCCTGCGGCTGGACTGCGCCGAGGCGCACCGGCCCGGCCTGCTCGCCACCGAGTACGCCCGCCCGTTCACCCCCGGGCCCGGCACCGGCCCGTTCCGCTACGCCTGCTGGCTGCCGACCGCCGGCCGGGAGCTGCCCGAGGGCGCCATCGGCGCCACCTACCGGGCCGAGGCCCTGGGCCGCGAGCTGGGACTGCCCGAGCTGTGGGTCGCCTTCAGCGGCTACTGGCCCGAGCGCGGCGCGGCGCTGGAGACCGGCAGCTTCAAGGAGCTGGAGGCGCAGGTGGTGCTGGCCCGGCTGCCCGAGCGCCCGCCGGTCCTGGTCGTCGCCTCGGCCGGGAACACCGCCGCGGCCTTCCTGCGGGCCTGCTCGCGGCAGCGCGTGGACTGCCTGCTCGTGGTGCCGGAGGCGGCGCTGCCCGCGCTCGGCGCCGCGGGCGAACGCGCCGACTGCGTCCGCCTGGTGACCGTCGCGGGCGACTACACCGACGCGATCGACCTGGCCGACGCGATCTGCGCCCGGCCCGGATACCAGGCCGAGGGCGGCACCCGCAACGTGGCCCGCCGCGACGGCCTGGGGACCGCGCTGCTCGCCGCCGCCGAGACCATCGGTCGCCTGCCGGACCACTACGTGCAAGCGGTGGGCAGCGGGGCCGGCGCGATCGCCGCCCACCAGGCGGCCCGGCGGCTGCTGGCGGCCGGCTTCCCGGCGGCCCGGCGCCCGGGCGCCGCGGCGGGCGGACTGCCGCGGCTGACGCTCTGCCAGAACGCGCCCTTCGCGCCGATGGTCCGGGCGTGGGAAGAGGGACTGGACGCGCCGGTCATCGGCGACGGCCCCGAGGTGCGGGCCGCGGTGGCCGCCGTACACGCCCCGGAGCTGACCACGCGCAAGCCGCCGTACGCGGTGGCGGGCGGGGTGCGCGAGATCGTCACCGAGAGCGGCGGCGAGCTGTTGGCGGTGGACAACGCCGAAGCGGCGGCCGCCGGGCGGCTGTTCGCGGCGGCCGAAGGCATCGACATCGAACCCGCCGCGGCGGTCGCCGTGTCCGGGCTGTGCCGGGCGGTCGCCGCCGGCCGGATCCGGCCCGAGGAGACCGTACTGCTGCACGTGACCGGCGGCGGCCGGGCCCGCCGCGCGCGCACCCACCCGCCGGTCCCGGTCCAGCCCGACCTGCGGATACCGGCCGGGCTGGGCGCCGAGGCCGCCGCCTACCTGGTGACCGGCGCATGACGACCCCGCCCCGCGCCGCCGAGCACCTTCCCGATCCCGAGATCCCCCCTGACGTCGTCCCCGTCCCCTCCGGTCGGCAGAAAGCAGAGCAGACCATGCAACAGTTCGCCTTTCCCGCCACCTCGGCCCAGCGCCGGATCTGGCTGGTGGAGCGGCTGATCCCCGGGACCAGCGCCTACCACCTGCCCTTCGCCCTGCACCTGGACGGCCCCCTCGAGACGGCCGCCCTGGAGGGCGCGCTGACCGGGCTGGTCCACCGGCACGAGTCGCTGCGCACCTGCTTCGAGCAGGCGGACGGCGAACTGGTCCAACTGGTCGACGAGCGAGCCACGTTCGCCCTGGAGCGGCGGGAGACCGCGGACGCCGAGCTGGAGCGCGTACTGGCCGCCGACGCCGCACGCCCCTTCGACCTGACCCGCGGCCCGCTGCTGCGCGCGACCCTGCACCGGCTGGCGCCGGAGCGCCACGTGCTGGCGATCACCGTGCACCACCTCGTGGCCGACATGTGGTCGATCGGCATCCTGCTGGCCGAACTGGCCCAGGGCTACGCCGGCCGCGCCGGCGAGCTGCCCGAACTGCCGATCCAGTACGGCGACTTCGCCGTCTGGGAGGCCGAGGCGCGGGCCGCCGTCGACGAGACGGGCCTGGCCTACTGGCACCGGGCGCTCGCCGGCGCCCCCGACCTGCTGGAACTTCCCGGCGACCGGCCCCGCCCGGCCGTGCAGTCGCTGCGCGGGGACACGCTCGCGGTGGAGGTCCCGGCAGAGCTGTCCGCCGGGGTGCGGGCCCTGTGCCGGCGGGCCGGGGTGACCCCCTTCATGGCGCTGCTGGCCGCCTTCCAAGCGGTACTGGCCCTGCACAGCGGCAGCGAGGACATCGTCGTCGGCACCGGCGCGGCGGTGCGCCCGCCCGAGGCCGAGACGCTGATCGGCTGCTTCATCAACATCCTGCCGCTGCGCACCTCGCTGGCCGGTGACCCGACCTTCGAGGAGCTGCTGGGCCGCGTCCGTGCGGCCGCGCTGGGCGCCTTCGAGCACCAGGAGCTGCCCTTCGAGCGGATGCTCCCGGAGCGGCCGGCGGCCCCCGCGCTCAGCCACAACCCGCTGGTGCAGTCGCTGCTGCTGGTGCAGAACGCGCCGCTGGCGCCGCCGGAACTGCCCGGCCTCTCGGTCACCGTGCGGGAAGTTCCGCGCGGCGGCGCGCAGACCGACCTCAACCTCCAACTGCGCGAGGTGGACGGCGCGTTCACCGGTACCGTCGAGTTCGCGAGCGACCTGTTCGACGCGGCCACGGTCCACCGCCTGATCGGCCACTGGCAGACCCTGCTGGCCGCCGCGGTCGCCGAGCCCGGCACCCGGCTGACGGCGCTCCCGGTCCTCACCCCGGCCGAGCGGCACCAGGCCCTGGTGGAGTGGAACGACACGGCCCACGCCTACCCGCAGGGCGGAGCCCTGCTGCACGAGCTCTTCGAGCGGCGCGAGGCCGCGGACCCGCAGGCAGCGGCCGTCGTCGGCCCCGGCGGCGAGCTGACCTACGCCGGGCTCGACGCGCTCGCCGAGCGGATCGCCGGACGCCTGACCGAGCTGGGCGTGGGCCCGGACACCACCGTCGGACTCTGCCTGTCCAAGGGCCCCGCGCTGGTGGCGGCCGTGCTCGGCGTGCTGAAGGCGGGCGGCGCCTACCTGCCGCTGGACCCGGCCTACCCGGCGCAGCGCCTGGCCTTCATGCTCCGGGACGCGGCCCCGCCGGTGGTCCTCACCGAGCGGGCCCTGGCCGAGCTGCTGCCGGCCGTCGGGGCCGAGGTGCTGGAGGTGGAGGACGCCGAGCAGTGGCCCGACACCCGGCGGCGCCCGGCCGCGCTGGCCCCGGACCACCTCGCCTACGTCATCTACACCTCGGGCTCCACCGGCACCCCCAAGGGGATCGCCGTCCCGCACCGCGGCGTGGTCAACAACCTGCTCGACCTCAACGACACCTACGGCATCGAGGCCGGCGACCGGGTGCTCGGCCTGTCGTCCCCCAGCTTCGACATGTTCGTCTACGAGACGCTCGGCATCCTGGCGGCCGGCGGCGCGGTCGTCATGCCGCACCCGGACCGGGCCCGCGACCCGCACCACTGGGTGGACCTGGTGCGCCGGCACAAGGTGACGGTGTGGAACTCGGCCCCGGCCCTGGCGGACGCCTTCGTCCGGGCGGGGGAGGAGCGGGGGGTCCGACTGCCCCGGCTCAAGGCGGCCTTCTTCGGCGGCGACTGGATCCCGGTGGGGCTGCCCGCGCGGCTGCGCCGCCTCGCGCCGGACCTGGCCTTCATCGCGCTCGGCGGCGCCACCGAGGCGTCCATCCACTCGATCACCTACCCGGTGATCGAAACCGACCCGGCGTGGACGAGCATCCCCTACGGCCGCCCCATGGTGAACCAGCAGGCCGTCGTCCTGACCCCCGGTCTGGCACCGGCGCCGATCGGGGTGCCGGGCGAACTCTGCCTCGCCGGCACCGGATTGACCCGCGGCTACCTGAACCGCCCCGCCCTGACCGCCGACCGCTACCGCCCGCACCCGGGCGCCGGCACCGGCCCGGTGCCGAGCGGAGCGCGGCTGTACCGCACCGGCGACCTCGCCCGCACCCGCGCCGACGGGGTGATCGAACTGATCGGGCGCCTCGACCACCAGGTCAAACTGCGCGGCCTGCGCATCGAACTCGGCGAGATCGAGGCCGTGTTGCGCCGCCACCCCGACATCGACCGGGCCGTGGTCAGCGCCCACGGCAGCGGTGAGGACCGGCGCCTGATCGGCTACCTGGTGCCCGCCGGGGACGCCGCCGCGGTCCCGTCGGCCGCCGCACTGCGCGCGCTGCTGGGCGCGGAGCTGCCCGAGCACATGGTCCCGACCGCCTTCGTCACGCTGGACGCGCTGCCCCTGTCGCCCAACGGCAAGGTGGACCGTAGCGCGCTGCCCGAGCCCGACGGCCTGGCCGAGCGCGCGAGCGCCGCGTACGTGGCCCCCCGCGACGACGTCGAACTGGTGCTCGCCGCGCTCTGGGCCGAGCTACTGGACACCGACCGGGTCGGCGCCGAGGACGACTTCTTCGCGCTCGGCGGCCACTCGCTGCTCGCCACCCGGCTCGCCTCGGCGCTGCTGGAGACCTTCGGCGTCGAACTGCCCCTGCGCGACCTCTTCGAGGCGTCCACCCTCGCCGAGCAGGCGCGGCGCCTCGTCGCCCGGGGCCACGAGGGCGGAACGGACGTCGCGGCCGTGGCCCACATCGCGGCCGGACTGCTGGAGATGACCGACGAGGAGGCCCTCGGGCTGCTCGCCGAACACGAGGAGAGCATGGCATGAGCACCACCACCACGACCGCGGGCACCGGGGTCCTCGCCGACTACGCGGGCCTCGGCGCGCAGCGCCTGGCCGCCGCCGACCCGCTGCTCAGCGACCTGCTGGAGCGCGAACACGCACGGCAGAACGACACCCTGGCCATGGTGGCCGCCTCCAGCAGCGCCGACCCCTCGGTCCTGGCCTGCGCCGGAGCGAGCATCTCCAACGTCACCACCGAGGGCTACCCCGGCGCCCGCTACCACGCCGGCTGCGAACTGGTCGACGAGGTCGAGCGGTTGGCGGTGGCCCGGGCCCGCTCGCTGTTCGGGGCCCGGTACGCCAACGTACAGCCGCACTCGGGCAGCACCGCCAACCAGATCGTCCTGTGCACCCTGATGAAGCCGGGCGACACCCTGCTCGGCATGGAGCTGAGCGCCGGCGGGCACCTCACCCACGGCTCCCCGGCCTCGGTCTCGGGCCGCTTCTTCCACGCGGTCGGCTACGGCACCGACGCCGACGGCATGCTCGACTACGAGCAGGTCGCCGCACTGGCCCGGGAGCACCGCCCCAAGGTGATCGTCTGCGGCGCCAGCGCCTACCCGCGCACCGTGGACTTCCCCCGGTTCCGGCAGATCGCCGACGAGGTCGGCGCCTTCCTGCTCGCCGACATCTCCCACATAGCCGGCCTGGTCGCGGCCGGACTGCACCCCAGCCCGGTGGACCACGCGCACGCCACCACCACCAGCACCTACAAGCAGCTGTACGGGCCCCGCGGCGGCCTGATCCTGCTCGGCCGCGACGCCGACCTGCCCGTGCCCGGCACCCGGCGCACCCTGGCCCAGGCCATCTCGCACGGCACCTTCCCCTTCCTCCAGGGCACCCCGGACCTGGGCGCGGTCGCGGCCAAGGCCCGCGCCTTCGACATCGCCGCCCAGCCGGAGTTCCGCGCCCTCGCCGAGCGCGTGGTCTGCGACGCCCGCGAACTCGCGGACGCCTTCACCGGGCTCGGCCACACCCTGGTCACCGGCGGCACCGACAACCACATGGTGCTCCTGAACCTCGGCCCCCGCGGCCTGACCGGCGCGATCGCCGAATCCGCGCTGGCCGACTGCGGGATCGTCGTCAACCGCAACCGGATACCGGACGACCCCCACGGCCCCCGGATCACCAGCGGCATCCGCTTCGGCACCAACACCCTCGCGCTGCGGGCCATGGGCCCCGTCGAGATGCGCCGCTGCGCCGCGCTGATCGACCGGGTGCTCACCGCCGTGGTGCCCCACGGCGAGCGCGAGTTCACCCTCGACGACGCCGTGCGCGCCGAGGTGCGGGGCGAAGTCACCCGGCTCTGCCGGGAGTTCCCGCTGCCGCACCACCTGCCGGCCTGACCCACTTCCCGCCACCGACCCTCCCGGGACCACCCAATGAGCCAGTCACCCCAGCGCACCGCGCTCTCCTCCGACAAGCGCCGGCTGCTCGCCAAGCTGCTCCAGCAGCAGGGCATCGCCCGCGCCGGCGCCGCCGACCTGATCGCCCGGCGCCCCGAAGGGGCCCGGCTGCCGCTGTCCTTCGCCCAGCAGCGCCTCTGGTTCGTCGAGCAGTTCGCCGGTCCGAGCCCGCTCTACAGCATCGCCTGCACCGTCCGGCTGACCGGACGGCTGGACGCCGCCGCGCTCGAGGGGGCCCTGGGCCGGGTGGTGGCCCGGCACGAGGCGCTGCGCACCACCTTCCGGGTCGAGGACGGCCGCCCCGAGCAGGTCGTCCTCGCCCCGGCCGGGATCGCGCTGCCGCTCACCGACCTGTCCGAGCTGACCGGGGACGCGCGGCGGGACGCGCTCGCCGAGCTGACCGAGCGGGAGAGCCGCCGCCCCTTCGACCTGGCCACCGGTCCGCTGCTGAGGGCCGTGCTGGTCCGGCTGGCCGAGGAGGAGCACGTCCTGGTGCTCACCGTCCACCACATCGTGGCGGACGGCTGGTCGCTGGACGTCCTGGTGCGCGAACTGGCCCACCACTACCGGGCGGACGCCGTCGAACTGCCCGAACTGCCCGTACAGTACGCCGACTTCGCGCTCTGGCAGCACGAGCGCTCCGGCGCGACGCTGGAGAACCAACTGGCCCACTGGCGCGAGCGACTGGCGGGCGCGCCCAGCACCGTGGACCTGCCCACCGACCGACCGCGCACCGCCCGCCAGGGCTTCGCGGGCGCCTGCTTCCCGTGGCGGCTGGACGGTGACCTGGCCACCCGGCTGACCGCGCTCGCCCGCGAGCACGACGCCACCCTCTACATGGTCCTGCTCGCCGGCTTCACGGCCGTGGCCCACCGCTGGAGCGGGCAGGAGGACCTGGTCATCGGCTCGCCGATCGCCAACCGCAACCACCCCCAGACCGAGGGCCTGATCGGCTTCTTCGTCAACATGCTGCCGCTGCGCGCGGACCTGTCCGGCAACCCGACCTTCCGCGAACTGACCGCCCGGGTACGGGAGTCGGCGCTCGCCGCCTACGCCCACCAGGACGTGCCCTTCGAGCGGATCGTCGAGGAGACCCGCCCGGACCGCGACGCGGGCGGCCGCACCCCCTTCGCCAACCTGCTGCTGGTCCTCCAGAACACCCCGGAGACCCGGATCGAGCTGCCCGGGCTGCGGATGGACGTGGCCGCGGTGGACACCGGCACCGCCAAGTTCGACCTGCACCTCCAGGTCACCGAAACCCCCGAGGGCCTGACCGGCCTGGCCGACTACAGCACCGAGCTGTACGACGAGGCCACCGTGCGCCGGTTCATCGACCAGTGGCTGTGCCTGCTGGCGGCCGCGGTCGACGCCCCGGACACCCGCCTGGACGCGCTGGCGCTGCTGACCGCCGCCGAGCGCCGCGCCGAGCTCGGTGCCGGAGCGGCCCGGCGGACCGCCGCGGCGCAGCCCGCCAGCCTGCCCGCGGCCTTCGCCGCCCAGGCCCGGCTGCGACCCGACGCGATCGCGGTCGGCTGCGGCGAGGAGCGGCTGACCTACGCCGAGCTGGACCGCCGCTCGGACGCGCTGGCCCGCCGGCTGCGCGAGCTGGGGGCGGGCCCGGAGAGCCGCGTGGCGATCTGCGTCGAACCGTCGGTGCGCCTGGTCACCGGGATCCTCGGCATCCTCAAGAGCGGCGCCGCCTACGTCCCGCTCGACCCGCGCCACCCGGCCGACCGACTGGCCTTCACCCTCGGCGACTGCGGCGCCGCGGCCCTGGTCGCCGACCCGGAGCACGCCGCGCTCGCCGACGGCATCCCGACCCTGGACGTCGACCAGCCGCCCTCCGCGCAGTCGCTGGAGCCGGCCCCGCTGGGTCCGGACCACCTCGCGTACGTGATCTACACCTCCGGCACCACCGGCCGGCCCAAGGGCGCGCTGCTCACCCACGCCAACGTGCTGCGGCTGTTCGACGCGGCCGCCGGGGACGTGTCCTTCGGCCCGGACGACGTCTGGTCCCTCTACCACTCGGCCGCCTTCGACTTCTCGGTCTGGGAGATCTGGGGCGCGCTGCTGCACGGCGGCCGGATCGCCGTGGTGCCGCAGGAGGCCCGCCGCACCCCCGCCGCCTGCCACGCTCTGGTGCGCGCCGAAGGCGTCACCGTGCTCAGCCAGACGCCCACCGCCTTCCGCCAGTTCGCGGACGCCGACGCCGCGGCCGGCGCCCGCGACACCGGCCCGCTCGCACTGCGGCACGTGGTGTTCGGCGGCGAGGCCCTGGAACCGGGCACGCTGCGCGACTGGGCCGCCCGGCACCCCGACGGACCGCGCCTGGTGAACATGTACGGCATCACCGAGACCACCGTGCACGTCACCGCGCACACCCTCGGCGCGGCCGACCTGACCGCCCCCGGCAGCGTGATCGGCCGCCCGCTCGCCGACCTCGCGGTGCACCTGCTGGACCGGCGCGGCGAGCCCGTGCCGCCCGGGGTCCCCGGCGAGCTGTGCGTCGGGGGGCCGGGCCTGGCCCGCGGCTACCTCGGCCGCCCCGGCCTGACCGCCGAACGCTTCGTCCCCTCCCCGCTCGGCGACGGCGCGCGCCTGTACCGCAGCGGCGACCTGGCCCGGCGGCTGCCCGACGGCACGCTGGAGTACCTGGGACGCATCGACCAGCAGGTCAAGGTCCGCGGCCACCGGGTCGAACTCGGCGAGATCGAAGCCGAGCTGGGCGCCCACCCGGACGTACGGCACGTCGCCGTGCTGCCCAGCCGGGCCCCGGACGGCGCCACCGGACTCGTCGCCTACCTGGTCCCCGACCAGGAGGCGGCAGCGCGGCCGGAGCGGGACGAGGTCCGCGCGGCCGACACCGCCCAGGTCGCCCAGTGGCGCACGGTCTTCGACACCGCATACGACCAGTACGAGCAGGTCGGCGGCGCCGACCCCACCTTCAACATCCGCGGCTGGAGCAGCAGTTACACCGGCGAGCCGATCCCCGCCGAGGAGATGCGGCGCTGGGTCGAGGACACCGTCGAGCTGGTCCGCCGCACCGGCCCGCGCCGGGTCCTGGAGATCGGCAGCGGCACCGGCCTGCTCCTCTTCCGGCTGGCGGGCGCCTGCGAGCAGTACACGGGCCTGGACCTCTCCGAGACCGCGGTCGCCCACGTCCGCCGCCACCTCCCCGCGGACTGGGAGCACGTACGGCTGCTGCGCCGGGCCGGGCACGAGGTGGACGACCTCGCGGACGAGCGGTTCGACACCGTGATCGTCAACTCGGTGGCGCAGTACCTGCCGAGCGCCGGCTACCTGGTCGAGGTGCTCACCAAGGCCGCCGCCGTGCTCGCCCCGGGCGGGCGCATCGTGGTCGGCGACGTGCGCCACCTGGCCCTCCTCGACGCCTTCCAGGTCTCGGTCCTGCGGCCGGGCCTGCCCGCCGGGGCCGCCGAGTCGGAGTTGGCCCGCCAGGTGCGCCTCGCCGTGCGGCAGGAGGACGAGCTGCTCCTGGACCCGCGCTTCTTCGAGGCGCTGCGCCGGGAGATCCCGCGGATCGGCCGCGTCGAGGTGACGCTCAAGCCCGGCCGCGACCCCAACGAGATGACCCGCTACCGCTACGACGTGGTGCTGCACCTGGACACCGCGCCCGAACCCACCGCCCCGGCCCGCACGGTGGCGTGGACCGGCGGCGACCCGCGGGCCCTGCTGGACGGCTCCCCGCTCGTGGTCACCGGCATCCCCAACGCCCGGGTGCACGCGGACGCCCGTACCGCCGCCCGCATCACCGGCACGGCCGAGGGCGAGAGCGAGGCCACGGCCGAGGACCCCACCGCCCTCGACCCGCAGGAACTGCGCGAGCTGGCCGACGCGCTCGGTCTCGCCGTCGACCTGAGCTGGGCGGCCGGCGACCCGCTCGGCCGCTTCGACGCCGCCTTCCGCCCCGCCGGGACCGCCCCGGAGAGCGCCGCGGCGCCCGCCGGGGACAGCGCGGGCCTGCCGTGGCCGCACTGGGCCAACGACCCGCACCGCGGCCGCGCCGCCCGCGGCCTGGTCCCCCGGCTCCGCACCCACCTGCGGGAACGACTGCCGGAGTACATGGTTCCGGAGGCCTTCGTCACCCTGGACGGGCTCCCGCTGACGGCCAACGGCAAGCTCGACCGGGCCGCGCTCCCCGCACCGGACTGGTCCACCGGGTCCTCCACCCTGCTCGCCCCGCGCGACGACACCGAACGGGCCCTCGCCGAGATCTGGAGCGCCGTCCTCGGCGTTGCCCGGATCGGCCTCGCCGACGACTTCTTCGACCTCGGCGGCCACTCGCTGCTCGCCGTCCAGGTGACCGCCGCCGTCCGCGAGGCACTGGGCCGCGAGCTGACCGTACGGGCGCTCTTCGAGGCGCCGGTCCTCGGCGAGTACGCCGAGACGGTGCGCCGCGCCCCGGTCGCCGACGTCCCCGCCGAGCCGGTCGCACCGGTGCGCGAGGCCGTACCGGCCGCCGACGCCGGCTTCGACGACCTGTCCGCCGAGGAACTGGCCGCGCTGATGGGCGGGGAGCTGTGAGCGCCCCCGACCTGACCCGCGCAACGGACCCCGCGTCCGCCCCGAACCCCGACCCCACCCCCGTGCAGGAGCACCCCGTGGCCACCACCCCCCGCACCGTCGAGGTGCTCGCGACCTCCGCCGCCCAGCGCCGGTTCTGGCTGGTCGACCGGCTGGAAGGGCCCAGCGGCGTCTACAACACCGCCGCCGCCCTGCGGCTGCGCGGACCGCTGGACACCGAGCACCTGCGCCAGGCCTTCCAGCTCCTCGTCGACCGGCACGAGGCCCTGCGCACGGTGTTCCCGGCCCGCGACGGCGCCCCCGTCCAGCTGGTCCTGCCGCGCCGCGCCTTCGAGCTGGGTCTGACGGAGGCCACCGGAGCGGGCGAGGACGAGGTCCGCGCGCTGGCCGGCCGGCTCGCCGAGCAGCCCTTCGACCTGGCCAAGGGGCCGCTGATGCGGGCCGAACTGATCACCCTCGGGCCCGCGGAGCACCTGCTCGTCGTGGTCCTGCACCACATCGTGGTGGACCGCTGGTCCTTCGGCCTGCTGATGTCCGAACTCTCCGAGGCCTACGCCGCCCGGGCCGAGCGGCGGGATCCGCGGCTGCCCGAGCTGCCGGTGCGCTACGCCGACCACGTCGCCGGCCGCCAGGCCCTCCTCGACGGCGACCTCGGCGACCGGCTCCTCGGCTACTGGCGCGCTCAACTCGCCGGCACCCCCGAAGCGTTGGAGCTCCCCACCGACCGGCCCCGACCGCCGGTGCGCAGCTTCCGCGGTGCGAGCGTGCCGGTGCGGCTCGACGCGGCCGCCTCCCGGGCCGTGCGCGACCTGGCCAAGAGCGCGGGCGCCACCCCCTTCATGGTGCTGCTCGCCGCCTTCCAGGCCGTACTGGCCCGGCACGCGGGCTCCACTGAGGTGGTCGTGGCCACCGGGCCCGCCACCCGGGCGCCGGGCGCCGAACTGCTCGTCGGCTCTCTGGTCAACACGGTGCTGCTGCGCACCTCGCTGGCCGGCGACCCCACCTACACCGAACTCGTCGAGCGGGTGCGCGGCACCGCGCTGGACGCCTTCGACCACCAGGAGCTGCCCTTCGACCGGCTGGTCGAGGAGCTGGCGCCCAGCCGCGACCTGTCGCGCAACCCGCTGGCCCAGGTCGGCTTCGTGCTCCAGAACGCCCCCGCCACCACCCCCGAACTCACCGGCCTGGCCGTCGAGACGGTGCCCGTCACCCGCGACAGCGCGCACATGGACCTCGACCTCCAACTCACCGAAGAGGACGGCTGCTTCACCGGCTTCGCCGAGTTCGCCCTCGACCTGTTCGACGCACCCTCGGTGGTCCGCCTGCTCGGCCACTGGACCACCCTGCTCGGCGCCGCCGTCCGTGCGCCCGGCACCCGGCTGTCCGAACTGCCGATGCTCACCGCGGCCGAGCTGGAGCGGGAACTGCACACCTGGAACGACACCGACGGCGAGCTGCCCGCCGGGCTGCGCGTGGACCAGCTCTTCGCCCGCCAGGCGGCCCGGACCCCCGACGCGGCCGCGGTCATCGACGCGGCCGGCGCCCTGTCCTACCGGGCCCTGGACGCGTGGGCCGCGCGGATCGCCCACCGGCTGCGGGCGGCCGGCGTCGGCCCCGACGTGCCCGTGGCGCTCTGCCTGGAGCGCGGGGCGGGACTCAGCGCCGCCATGCTGGGCACCCTGCGCGCGGGCGGCGCCTTCCTCGGGCTCGACCCCTCCTACCCGGCCGACCGGCTGGCCTACATGCTCGCCGACGCGGCCCCGGCCGTGGTGCTGGCCCACCGGTCCACCGCCGGCGTGCTGCCCACCGGCACCCCGGTGCTGCTCCTGGACGACATCGCCGACGACGGACCCGAGTTCGGTCGTCACGCCGACGAACCCGGCGCACCGGTGGGGGAGTCGACGACGGCGGGCGAGACCAACCTCGCCTACCTCGTGTACACCTCCGGCTCCACCGGACGCCCCAAGGGCGTCGCCGTCACCCACCGCGCCATCGTCAACACCTTCGCCGGACTGGCCCGTTCGCACGGCTTCGGCCCCGGGGACCGGATGATCGCGCTGCACTCGCCGAGCTTCGACCCGGCCGTGCACGACTGCCTGGCCCCCCTCGTCGTCGGAGCCACCGCCGTCTTCCCCGCGCAGGGCGCGAACCGCGACCCGCGGCACTGGGCCGAGCTGGTCGCCCGGCACCGGGTGACCGTGTGGTCGATGGGACCCGCCGGCACCGAGGCCATGCTGGCCGCCGCCGAGGAGCACGGCCTGGACCTGGAGAGCCTGCGCACCGCGATGATCGGCGGGGACGTCCTGCCGCCCGCGCTGCCCCCGCGACTGCGCGCCGCCGCCCCCGGCTGCCGGGTGGTCAACTCGGCCGGCGTGGCCGAAGCCGCCTTCTGCAACAACGAGTACCTGGTCCCCGAGGAGGCCGGAGCCGGGCCGGTGCACTACGGCCGCCCGCTGCTCAACCAGCGGCTGCTGGTGCTGGACGCCCTGCTGCGGCCCGTCCCGGTCGGCGTCCCCGGCGAGCTGTGCGTGGCGGGCGAGGGCCTGGCCCGCGGCTACCTGGGCCGCCCCGGCCTGACCGCCGAGCGCTTCGTGCCGCACCCGCACGGCCGGGTCCCGGGCGAGCGCCTCTACCGCACCGGCGACCTCGCCCGCCGCCGGGCCGACGGCGAGCTGGAACTGCTCGGCCGCTCCGACAACCAGGTCAAGATCCGCGGCTTCCGGGTCGAGCCGGGCGAGGTGAGCGCCGTCCTGCTCGGACACCCCGCCGTGGCCGACGCGGTCGTGGTCGCCCGCGGCAGCGGACCGGGCGAGCGCCGCCTGGCCGCCTACTGGGTGCCCGCGGCCCGACCGGACACCGCCCCCGCGAGCGGGGCCGAGCTGGCCGCCTGGCTGCGCGAGCGGCTCCCGGCCCACCTGGTCCCCGCGCTGTGGACCGAGCTGGCGGCCCTGCCGCTCTCGCCCAACGGCAAGGTGGACCGGACCGCGCTGCCCGCGCCGACGGCGGCGCCCGACACCGCGGACCGCCTCGCCCCCCGCACCCCCGACGAGGCCGCCGTCGCCGCGATCTGGCAGCGGCTGCTGGAGCTGCCCGAGGTCGGCGTGCTGGACGACTTCTTCGCCCTCGGCGGCCACTCGCTGCTGGCCAACCGGCTGGTCAGCGCGCTGCGCGCCGAGTTCGCCGTCGAGGTGCGGCTGCGCGAGGTCTTCGCCGCCCCCACGGTGGCCGCGCAGGCCGAGCTGATCGGACGGCTGCGCTCCGCCGAGGGCGACCCCGCCCCGGCCCCGCTGCCGCCGGTCACCCCGGCGGACCGCTCCCGCCCCCTGCCGCTCTCCTTCGCCCAGCAGCGGATGTGGCTCTTCGACCGCTTCGCCCCCGGCAACCCGGCCTACCACGTGCCCACCGCGGTACGGATCGACGGCCCGCTGGACCCGGTGGCCCTGGCCGCCGCCCTGCGTGCCCTGATGGCCCGGCACGAGGTGCTGCGCACGGTCGTGCGGGAGAGCGACGGCGCCCCCGTCCAGCGGGTCCTGCCGCCCGGCGAGGCCCCGCTGACCGTCCGCGAGATCGCCGCCGGCGAGCGGGTCACCGACCTGGTCGACGCCTTCGTCACCCGCCCCTTCGACCTCGCGGCCGAAGCACCGCTGCGCGCCCTGCTGCTGCGCACCGGCCCGACCGAGCACCTGCTGGTCCTGGTGATCCACCACATCGCGCTCGACGGCTGGTCGATGGGCGTCCTGGTCGAGGACCTGGCCGCGCTCTACGACGGCCACGCCCTGGCGCCGCTGCCCGTCCAGTACGCCGACTACGCCCGCTGGCAGGCCGACCGGGCCGCCGAGGGCCGCTGGGACGCGCAGCTGGAGCACTGGCGCGGCCGGCTCGCCGGACCGCTGCCGGTCCTGGAACTGCCCACCGACCGGCCCCGCCCGGCCACCCCGAGCCTGGCCGGCGCGGTCCACGAGTTCACGCTGTCCGCCGAGCTGACCGAACGGCTGCGCGCCCTCGGCGCCCGGCACGGCGCCACCCTGTTCATGGTGCTGCTCGCCGGCTACCAGACCCTGCTGGGGCGGCTCTCCGGCGCCGCCGACGTGGTCGTCGGCACCCCCGTCGCGGGCCGCGGCCAGCGCGAACTGGACGGCCTGGTCGGCTGCTTCGTCAACAGTCTCGCGCTGCGCGGCGACCTGTCCGGCGACCCCGCCTTCGCCGAGCTGCTGGAGCGCACCCGCGACCGCGTCCTCGCCGACTTCGACGGCCAGGACGTCCCCTTCGAGCGGGTGCTGGACACCGTCGGCGCCGAGCGCGACCCCGCCCGGCACCCGGTGTTCCAGACCATGCTGACCCTGCAGAGCGCCCGCCCGCCGCGGGCCGGGTTCGAGGGCCTGCGCGTCGAGCCCGTGGAGGCGCAGACCGGCTCCTGCCTGATGGACCTGATGTTCACCGCCGCGGAGCGCGACGGGGCCACCGCCTTCACGGTGGAGTACGCGACGGACCTCTTCGACGCGCCGAGCATCGCCCGCCTGGCCCACCGCTTCGGCCTGCTGCTGGAGGCCGCCGCCGACGCCCCAGGCACCGCCCTGTCCCGACTCCCGCTGCTGGACGCCGAGGAGCGCCGCACGGCGCTCACCGACTGGAACGCCACCGCCCGCCCGCTGCCCACCGGCGGCCTGCACGACCTGGTGGCGGCCGCCGCCGCCCGGACCCCCGACGCCCCCGCACTGGAGCACGAGGGCCGTACGACCAGCTACGCCGAGCTGGAGGCCGACGCCGAGCGGTGCGCCGCCCGACTGCGCGACCTCGGCATCGGAGCGGAGAGCGTCGTCGCCGTCCACGCGGCCCCGACGCCCCGGCTGGTCACCGCCCTGCTCGGAGTCCTGAAGGCGGGCGCGGCGTTCACCACGCTCGACCCGTCCCTGCCCGAGGAGCGGCTGCGGCTGCTGCTGGACCTGTCCGGCGCCCAGCTGGTGCTGAGCGACGGCGACGCCCGCGGCGCCCTCCTGGACACCGTCCCGGTGGCACCGATCGAGGCGCCGGCCGCGCCGGGCGGGAGCGCGCCGGCGACCGGCGCCGTGACCGAACCCGCCACGCTGGCCTGCGTCTTCTTCACCTCCGGCACCACCGGCGCCCCCAAGGGCTCGATGTTCACCCACGAGGGCCTGGTCAACTTCACCCTCGCCATGGCCGAGGAGTTCCGCCTGGCCCCCGGCGACCGCTTCCTGCAACTGGCCTCCACCGGCTTCGACGTGCTGCTGGAGGAGCTCTTCCCGGCGCTGGCCGCCGGTGCCACCGTGGTGCTGCCCGGTGCGCGGCTGCTGGCCGCCGGCGTGGACCTGACCGGCTACCTGGCCGAGCACCGGATCACCGGCCTGGAACTGACCACCGCCTACTGGCACGACTGGGCCGCCGAGCTGGAGCGCACCGGCGCCGCGCTCCCCGCCGACCTGCGGTTCGTCGCGATGGGCGGCGAGCGGGTGCGCCGGGACCGGCTCGCCGCCTGGCAGCGGCTCGGGGTGGAGCTGGTGCACGTGTACGGGCTGACCGAGGTCACCTGCACCTCGACCACCCTGCACGTCGGCGCCGAGGCGGTGGACGGCGACGGACTGCCGATCGGGCACCCGCTGGCCAACACCACCGTCTACCTGCTGGACCCGGCCGCGGCGCCGGTACCGATCGGCTCACCGGGCGAACTCCACCTGGGCGGCGCCGGCCTGGCCCGCGGCTACCTGGGCCGCCCCGGCCTGACCGCCGAACGCTTCGTCCCGGACCCGTACGGCCCGCCCGGATCCCGGCTCTACCGCACCGGCGACCTGGCCCGCCACCGGGCCGACGGAGCCGTGGAGTTCATCGGCCGCGCGGACCAGCAGGTGAAGATCCGCGGACACCGGATCGAGCCCGGCGAGGTGGAGGCGCGGCTCGCCGAACGGCCCGAGGTCGGCGCCGCCGCGGTGGTGGTCCGCGAGGACGAGCCGGGCGAGAAGCGCCTGGTCGGCTACGTGGTGGCCGCCCCCGGCACCGCACCGGACGTCTTCGAGCTGCGCGCCGCGCTGCGCGAGCGGCTGCCCGAGTACCTGGTACCGGCCTCGATCGTGCTGCTGCCCGAGCTGCCGCTGAACGGCAACGGCAAGCTCGACCGCGGCGCGCTGCCCCGGCCCGGCCGGGCCGAGCTGACCGGCGCCGCCGCGGTGGCCCCGCGCACCCCCATGGAGACGGAGATCGCGGAGCTGGCCGGAGAACTGCTCGGCCTGCCGGCCGTCGGCGTCCACGACGACCTCTTCGACCTGGGCCTGCACTCGCTGCTGGCCGCCCGCTTCGCCGCCCGGGTCCGCGAGACCTGCCGGGTCGAGGTGCCCCTGCGGGTCTTCTACGAGGCCCCCACCGTGGCCGAGTTGGCCCTTCGGGTCGTCCAGCTCCAGGCCGAGGAGAGCGACCCGGAGGAGCTGCTGCGGCTGCTCGCCGAGCTGGAGGCCGAGGAAGGCCTCCCCACCGCTTGAGCCCAGCAGCACCCACCGCACCACCCGCACCACCCGCCCCGTCCGGGGCCGCCCACCCGCCGGGCGGCCCCGCCCCGCCCCACCCACCCCGGAGCCCCGCGACCCCGGCCGCTCCGGCCACTGGAGGAACCCATGCCCATCGCCCCGGCCCTGCTGGAGGACTGGCTCCGCGAGCGGTACTTCACCACCACCTACGACATCAGCAGCAGCGGCGTCGAGAACTACACCGTCGACCAGGTGCTCGCCCTGGCCGGGACCACCGCCGCCTCCCTCGGCGGGATCATGTTCCGCGACAGCCACTCGCTGGGCGGGGAGCCGCTGCGCGCCGCGCTCGCCGAGCGGCACGGCACCGACCCCGGCTCGGTGATCGCCACGCAGGGCTCCAGCGAGGCCATCTACCTGGTCATGCACGCCCTGCTCAAGGCCGGCGACGAGGTCGTGGTGCAGACCCCCGCCTACCACGCGCTGGTCGAGGTGGCCGCCTCGCTGGGCTGCCGGCTCGTGCCCTGGGCGATGCGCACCGAGGACGGCGTGGTCACCAACGAGGACGAACTCCTCTCCCTGATCGGCCCGGACACCGCCATGGTCGTGGTCAACTTCCCGCACAACCCGACCGGCGCCACCGTCACCGAGGACCAGCAGGCCGCGATCATCGAGACCTGCGCCCGCCACGACACCTGGCTCGCCTGGGACAACGCCTTCCAGCACCTGGTGTACGACCGCCGGCCGCTGCCCGACCCGACCGCCCGCTACCCCCGGGCGATCTCCTTCGGCACCCTCTCCAAGGCCTACGGACTCCCGGGCCTACGGGTCGGCTGGGCCCTGGCCGCGCCGGAGGTCCTGGCGGGCTGCGTGCGCCGTCGCGACTACACCAGCCTGGCCCTGTCGCCGCTCGTCGAAGCGGTGGCCACGCACGCCGTCCGGCACGCCGACGACCTGATGCGCCCCCGCCTCGCCCAGGCCACCGCCAACCGGGCCGTGCTGGCCGACTGGCTGGCCGCGCACCGCGACCGGGTCCGCGCCGACCTCCCGGCCGGCGGGGTCACCGCCTTCCCCGAGCTGACCACCGTGGCCGACGTGAGCGCCTTCGCCGACCGGCTCGACCGCGAGCACGGCGTGCTGGTCGTCCCCGGCGCCTGCTTCGGCGCGCCGCGGCACATCCGACTCGGCTTCGGCGGACCCGCCGACGAGCTGACCGCCGGACTCGACCGGCTCGCCGCCCTGCTGCCCGACCCGCGCTGAGCACCCCGCACCCGCACCCGCACTCCGCAGACCCGATTCCCGAGGTGACCCACCCCATGCACGCCCTCACGCTCGACCCCGTCGACGCCGACGCGATCAGCGCCCTCCTCGACGAACTCGCCGAGCGCCACGACAGCGTCGAGGACCAGGCGCTCCAGGACGAACTGACCCTCCAGTCCCACCGGTTGCCGCTCGCACTGCGCCGCTTCCTGACCGACTTCCGACTGCACGAGCCCGCCGGAGCCTGCGTGGTCTCCGGCTACCGCGTCGACCAGGACCGCATCGGCGCCACGCCCGCGCACTGGCAGCACCGCACCGGGGTCTCCCCGGCACTGCGCGAGGAGATCTTCCTGCTGCTGTGCGGGGCGCTGCTCGGCGAACCGGTGGCCTGGGCCACCCAGCAGGACGGCTACCTGGTGCACGACGTCCTGCCGGTCAAGGGCCACGAGGACGAGCAGATCGGCACCGGCAGCAACCAGACCATCTTCTGGCACGTCGAGGACGCCTTCCACCCCTACCGGGGCGACTACGTGGGCCTGCTCTGCCTGCGCAACCCGGACCGGGTGCCGACCACCTTCGTCGGGGTCCAGGACCTGGAGATCTCCGCCGAGGACCGGCGGGTGCTGGCCGAACCGCGCTTCTACATGCTGCCCGACAACTCGCACCTGCAGATGCTCGACGCCGGCCCCGGCCGCCCCCTGGAGGGCGGTACGCGGCTGCTGGACGCGGCCTACGAGCGCCTGAAGCAGATGCGCGACGACGCGGCGCCGGTCCCCGTGCTGTTCGGCTCGGAGACCGACCCGTACCTGTGCCTGGACCCGTACTTCATGGACCTGGACCGGCTGGACCCGCAGGCCCGCGGCGCCCTCCAGCGGCTCTCCGACGAGATCGACCGCCGCCTCGGCGGCGCGGCGCTCGCCACCGGCGAGATCGTCTTCGTCGACAACTACCGCGCCGTGCACGGACGCAGCTCCTTCGCGGCCCGCTTCGACGGCACCGACCGCTGGCTCAAGCGCGTCAACGTCGCCCGCGACCTGCGCAAGTCCCGCGACGCGCGGGCCACCGCCGCCTCCCGCGTCCTGTTCTGACCGGGACCCGCCGGCCCCGTCCGCCGCCGACAGCACTCCACACACCACCCACGGCCCGAGGGGCCCGAGGGCCCGCCTGACCTTCTCCGGGGAGAGAACCGTGAGCACCACCCAGATCGCCGCCGACGTCACCACCGCCGACACCGCCCGCCGCATCGCCGAGCTGTCGCCCGAGCTGCGGGCCCGGCTGGAGGCCCGTCTGCGCGAGCGGTCGGCCGGCCGCCCGGCGGCGCCCACGGGTGTGCCGCGCCGCCCCGAAGGGGCGCCGGCGCCGCTCTCCCTCACCCAGGAGCAGATCTGGCTGGCCCAGCAGCTCGCCCCGCGATCGGCCGCGTACAACGTGCCGATGGCGCTGACCTGCACCGGCCCCCTCGACGTCGAACGCCTCGCCCGGGCCTTCGCCACGGTGATCGACCGGCACGAGGTGCTGCGCACCACCTTCGCCCCCGGCGCCGACGGCCTGCCCGTCCAACACGTGCACCGGGCGGCCGGGTTCGTCCTCCCGGTGACGGACCTGCGGGCCCTGACGGCGGACGAGCGGGAGGCGCGGGTGCGCGCCCGGCTCACCGAGGAGGCGAACACCCCCTTCGACCTGGCGGCCGGACCGCTGCTGCGGGCCGCGCTGCTGCGCACCGGCGAGCAGGAGCACGTCCTGCTCCTGACGATCCACCACATCGCCGCCGACGCCTGGTCGGTGAACGTGCTCCTCGCCGAGGCCGGGGCGGCCTACCGGCTGGCGGACGCGGCCGCCGCGGCGCTGCCCCCGCTGCCCGTGCAGTACGCCGACTTCGCCACCTGGCAGCGCGGCCGCCTCGACGGAGCCGCCCACCAGGAGAGCCTCGGCTACTGGCGACAGCGGCTGGCCGGCCTGACGGACACCCCGCCGCGCGCCACCGCCACGGGCCGCCCCGAGGGCGCCGCCGCGGCCGGAACGCACACCCTGGAGCTGTCCGCCGAGGTCGCGACCGGCCTGCGCGACCTGGCCGCCCGGCACCGCACCACCCTCTTCACGGTGTCCCTGGCAGCCCTCCAGGTCCTCCTGCACCGCTACGGCGGCGGCGCCGACCCGGTGATCGCCACCCCGGTCGGCGGGCGCGGGCGCAGCGAACTGGAAGGGCTGATCGGCTGCTTCGTCAACACCCTGCTGCTGCGCGGCGACCTCTCCGGCCGGCCGACCTTCGCCGCGGTGCTGGACCGGGCCGCCGAAGCCACCCGACGCGACTTCCAGCACCAGGAAGTCCCCTTCGAGCAGCTGGCCGCCGAGCTGCGGGCCGGCTCGCCGGACGGACTGGCGCGCACCATGCTCGTACTCGACCAGGGCGCCCCGCAGGCCGCCCCGGACACCGCCGACGCCGGTGAACTGGTCCTGCGCCCGCTGGACGGGACCGGCCCGGCCGACGCCAAGCGGGATGTGACCTTCACCGTCTCGGAGACCGGCGACACGCTGACGCTGACCCTCGTCCACCGCGCCGACCGCTACGAGGAGCGCTCCGCCCGGCGACTGCTCGACCACTACGCCACCCTGCTGCGCGAGGTCTGCGCCGACCCGCACCGCCCGGTCGCCCACCTCCCGCTCCTGGCCGAGGACGAGCGCACGCTGCTGCTCGACACCTGGAACGCCACCGCCCTCGACGTGCCCGCCGGGACCTTCCACGGACGCTTCGCCGAACAGGCCGCCCGCACCCCGCACGCCGTCGCGGTGGTCGGAGCCGACGCCACCCACACCTACCGCGAACTGGACCGGCTGGCCAACCGCCTCGCCCACCACCTGACCGGCCTCGGCGTCACCGCCGAGACCCCCGTCGGCATCTGCCTCGAACGCGGTGCCCGGACGGTCGTCGCCCTGCTCGCCGTGCTCAAGGCGGGCGGCTGCTACGTGCCGGTCGACCCGGCCCAGCCGCAGGAGCGGATGGCGATGATGCTCGCCGACACCGCCGCACCCGTGGTGATCACCCGGCGCGCCCTCGCCGACCGGCTCCCCCCGGGCGTGCGTGCGGTCGTGGTGGAGGAACTGACCCTCGACGCGGCCCCCGACACCGCCCCCGCGGTGGCCGTGGACCCCGGCCAGGCCGCCTACGTGCTCTTCACCTCCGGTTCCACCGGTCGGCCCAAGGGCGTGGTCGTGGAGCACCGCCAGGTGCTCAACTACCACACCGCGGTCGGGTCCGCGCTGGGCCTGGAGCCCGCCGGATACGCGATGGTCCAGCCGTTCACCTTCGACTCCTGCGTCACGGTCCTGGCCTCCGCGCTCCTGGGCGGCGGCACGCTGCACATGGTGGACGCCGACACCGCCTCCGACGGCCGGCTGCTGGCCGCCTACTTCGCCGAGCACGCGATCGACTACCTGAAGATCAGCCCCTCCCACCTCGCGGCGCTGGAGGGTCCGGGCGGCGCCCACCGGGTCCTGCCCCGGCGCGGCCTGATCCTCGGCGGCGAGGGCTCGACCAGCGCCTTCGTGGGCGAACTGCTGGAGCGGGCCGAGTGCGCGGTCCTCAACCACTACGGGCCCACCGAGACGACGGTCGGCGTGACCACCCACCGCCCGCGCGCCGCCGAACTCGCCGGCTCCCCGACCGTGCCGATCGGCCGGCCGCTGGGCAACGTCCGGGCGTACGTACTGGACGAGCGGGGCGAGCCGGTCCCGGTCGGAGTGCCGGGCGAGCTCTTCATCGGCGGCGCCCAGGTCACCCGCGGCTACCTGGGCCGCCCGGGCCTGACCGCCGAGCGGTTCGTGCCCGACCCGGCCGGCGCCCCCGGCGCCCGGATGTACCGGACCGGCGACCTGACCCGCCGACTGCCGCAGGGCGAGATCGAGTTCCTCGGCCGGCTGGACGACCAGGTCAAGATCCGCGGCTTCCGGATCGAGCTGGGCGAGGTGGAGGCGGCGCTGGCCGCCCTGGCGCCCGTGGCCGCGTCGGCCGCGGTGGTCCGCGAGGACCGGCCGGGCGACCGCCAGCTCGTCGGCTACGTCGTCCCGCAGCCCGGCATCGCCCTCGAACCAGCAGCGCTGCGCGCCGAGTTGTCGAAGGCGCTGCCCGGCTACATGGTGCCGTCCGCGCTGGTCGTCCTCGACGCGCTGCCGCTCACCGCGCACAACAAGCTGGACCGCCGCGCCCTGCCCGCCCCCGCACGCCAGGAGGCCGCCGCCGGGCGTCCCCCGCGCGACGAGCGCGAGGCCGCCCTGTGCCGGATCTTCGCCGAGGTGCTGGGCACCGAGCGCGAGCCGGGGATCGACGAGAGCTTCTTCGACATCGGCGGGCATTCGCTGCTGGCGATGCGGTTGGTGGCCGCGGTGCGCGCGGAGTTGGGGGCCGAGGTGGGTGTCCGTGACGTGTTCGAGGCGCCGACGGTGGTCCGGCTGGCCGAGCTGATCGGTGGGGCCGGCTCCGCCACCGCCCTGGCGCCCCTCGTCCGGGCGGAGCGCCCGGAGGTCCTGCCGCTCTCCTTCGCCCAGCGTCGACTCCGCTTCCTCAACACCCTGGAGGGCGAGGCCAGCGCCTACGCGATGCCCGTGGTGCTGCGGTTGGCGCGGGCGGTGGACGCGGTGGCGTTGCAGGCCGCGCTGGACGACGTGGTGGAGCGGCACGAGACCCTGCGGACGGTGTTCCCGGAGTCGGGTGGCGAGCCGTGCCAGGTGGTGCTGCCGGCGGCCGCCGGGCTGGTGCCCTTGGACGTGGTGGCCACGGACGAGGCGGGTGCGCGCGAGCGGATCGCCGAACTGTCGGCGCTGCCCTTCGACCTGTCGTCCGAACTCCCGGTGCGCGCCGCGTTGTTCGCGCTCGCCCCGCAGGAGCACCTGTTGGTGGTGGTCCTGCACCACATCGCGGGTGACGGGCTGTCGATGCGTCCGTTGACGCAGGACCTGACCTTCGCGTACGCGGCCCGGGTGCGGGGTGAGGCTCCTGGGTGGTCGCCGTTGCCGGTGCAGTACGCGGACTTCGCGCTGTGGCAGCACCGCGAGCTGGGGGACCCGGACGTTCCGGGCACGGTGCTGCACGAGCAGTTGGCGTACTGGGAGGCGGAGTTGGCGGGGCTGCCGGAGGAGATCGCCCTTCCGGTGGATCGTTCGCGGCCGGTGCGTCCCTCGCATCGGGCGCGGGTGCACTCCGGATTCGTGGACGGTGTGGTGCACGGGAAGCTGGCGGCGCGTGCGCGGGGCGAGCGGGCGACCGTGTTCCACGCGGTGCACGCGGCGCTGGCGGTGCTGTTGACCCGCAACGGCGCGGGGACGGACGTGCCGATCGGTACGCCGACGGCCGGGCGCGGACACCGCGAGGTGGACGGTCTGATCGGGTTCTTCGTGAACACGCTGGTGCTGCGGACGGACACGAGCGGCAACCCGTCACTGGGCGAGTTGCTGGGGCGGGCGCGCGAGGTGAATCTCGGGGCGCTCTCGCACCAGGACCTGCCCTTCGAGCGGCTGGTCGAGGCCCTGAACCCGGCGCGCGCCCCGCACCGGCACCCCCTCTTCCAGACCGTCCTCACCTTCAACGGCGCGACGGACGACGCGGTCGCGGACTCCGTCGAGCAGGCCGACTTCGAGAGCGCGGCCAAGTTCGACCTGTCGTTCACGGTGACCGAGCACCACGACGCCGAGGGCGCCGCGGCCGGTCTGACGGTGACCATCGAGTACGCGACCGACCTCTTCGAGGCGGCCACCATCGCCCGACTGGCGGACCAGTTCCAGCGGATCCTGCGCGCCGCCGCCGAACACCCCGACACCCGCCTCCACGACATCGACCTGCTGGGCGAGGAGGGCCGCGCCGAACTGGCCGCCCTGGCCACCGGAGACGTGCACCCGCTGCCCGCCGCCGCCCTGCCGGAGCTGTTCGCCGCCCAGGTCGCCCGCACCCCCGACGCCACCGCCGTCGTCAGCGCGAGCGGCACCCTCAGCTACGCCCGGCTCGACACGGCCACCGACCGGCTGGCCCGCCACCTGACCGCCCTCGGGGCGGGTGCGGAACGCCGGGTCGCCCTGCTCCTGCAGCGCTCGGCGGAGCTCGTGGTCAGCACGCTCGCCGTGGTGCGGGCGGGCAGCGCGTACGTACCGCTGTCCGAGAGCTGGCCCGACGAGCGGATGGCCTTCGTGCTCGCGGACACCGGCGCCGACCTGCTGCTCGTGGACGCGACCACCCGCGACCTGCCCTTCGTACGCGCCCTGGCCGCGGCCGGGATGCGGGTCGTGGACGTCAGCGCCCCGCTGCCGGAGGCCCCCGCCCGTTCCGTTCCCGCCGTCCAGCCCGAGCGCCTCGCCTACGTCATGTACACCTCCGGATCCACCGGCACCCCCAAGGGCGTCGCCGTCACCCACGCGGACGTCGCCGCGCTGGCCGCCGACCGCTGGTGGCAGCGGCACGGCCACCACGAGCGGGTGCTGTTCCACTCCCCGCAGGCCTTCGACGCCTCCACCTACGAGTTGTGGGTGCCGCTGCTGAGCGGCGGGCAGGTCGTCGTCGCGCCCGCCGGTGAACTGGACGCCGAGCGGATCGGGCGACTGGTCGCCGAGCACCGGGTCACGGCGCTCTGGCTGACCGCGGGCCTCTTCCGGCTGCTCGCCGAGGACGCACCGCAGAGCCTGGCCGGCGTGCGCGAGGTGATGACCGGAGGCGACGTGGTCCCGGCCGCCGCCGTGCGCCGCGTGCTCTCCCTTCACCCCGGGCTGCGGGTGGTCGACGGCTACGGCCCGACCGAGACCACCGTCTTCGCGACCCGGCACTCGATCACCGCCGGGGACCCGCTCGGCGCCACCGTGCCGATCGGCCGACCGCTGGACAACATGCGCGTCCAGGTGCTGGACCCGACCCTGCGGCAGGCACCGCCCGGCGCGCCGGGCGAGCTGTACATCGCCGGCGCCGGACTCGCCCGGGGCTATCTGGGGCGTCCGGGGTTGACGGCGGAGCGGTTCCTGCCGGATCCCTTCGGTGAGCCGGGTGCGCGGATGTACCGCACGGGTGACCTGGGGCGTTGGCAGGCCGATGAGCGGGGCGAGGGGCGGCTGGAGTTCCTGGGCCGGACCGACGACCAGATCAAGCTGCGCGGTTTCCGGATCGAACCGGCCGAGATCGAGGCGCACTTCACGGGCCGCGGGGACATCGCGCAGGCGGCGGTGCTGCTGCGCGAGGACAACCCGGGCGATCAGCGCCTGGTCGCCTATCTCGTCCCCGCCACCGACGCGGGCGCCGTCCCGGATCCGGCCGAGCTGCGGGCGTACGCCGCCGCGCACCTGCCGGCCTACCTGGTGCCCTCCGCCGTGGTCCTGCTGGACACCCTGCCGCTGACCCCCAACGGCAAGCTCGACCGCCGGGCCCTGCCCGCCCCCACCACGACCGCCGCCTCCACCAGGGCCCCGCGCACCCCGCGCGAGGAAGTCCTCTGCGGCCTCTTCGCCACCACCCTCGCCGTCGACCACGTCGGCATCGACGACAACTTCTTCGACCTCGGCGGCCACTCCCTGCTGGCGATGCGGTTGGTGGCCGCGGTGCGGGGCGAGTTCGGGGCCGAGGTGGGTGTCCGCGACGTGTTCGAGGCGCCGACGGTGGCCGGGCTGGCCGAGCTGATCGGTGACGCCGACGCCGCCACCGCGCTGCCGCCGCTGGCACGCGTCGAGCCCCGCCCGGAAACCGTCCCGCTCTCCTACGCACAGGCCCGGCTCTGGTTCCTCAACCGGATGGAGGAGACCGAGCGGGCCTCGTACAACATCCCGGTGGTGCTGCGGTTGGCGGAGGCGGTGGACGCGGTGGCGTTGCAGGCCGCGCTGGACGACGTGGTGGAGCGGCACGAGACCCTGCGGACGGTGTTCCCGGAGTCGGACGGCGAGCCGTGCCAGGTGGTGTTGCCGGCGGGTGCGGGCCTGGTGCCCTTGGACGTGGTGGCGACGGACGAGGCGGGTGCGCGGGAGCGGATCGCGGAGCTCTCGGCGCGGCCGTTCGACCTGTCGAGCGAGCTCCCGATGCGTGCCGCGTTGTTCGTCCTGGGTGCGCGGGAGCACGTGTTGGTGGTGGTGCTGCACCACATCGCGGGTGACGGGTTGTCGATGGGTCCGTTGACGCGGGACGTGACGGACGCGTATCGGGCCCGGGTGCGGGGTGAGGCTCCTGGGTGGTCGCCGTTGCCGGTGCAGTACGCGGACTTCGCGCTGTGGCAGCACCGTCACCTGGGGGATCCGCAGGTGCCGGGAACGGTGCTGAACGAGCAGTTGGCCTTCTGGAGCGGCGCGTTGGCGGGATTGCCGGAGGAGATCGCGCTTCCGGTGGATCGCTCCCGTCCGGCGCGTCCCTCGCTCCGGGCGCGGGTGCACACCGGTTTCACGGATCGTGCGGTGCACGGGAAGCTGGCGGCGCACGCGCGGGGTGAGCGGGCGACCGTGTTCCACGCGGTGCACGCGGCTCTGGCGGTGTTGTTGACCCGCAACGGCGCGGGTGTGGACGTGCCGATCGGTACGCCGACGGCCGGGCGCGGACACCGTGATCTGGATGGTCTGATCGGGTTCTTCGTGAACACGCTGGTGCTGCGCACGGACACGAGCGGCAATCCGACGCACACCGAGTTGGTGGGGCGCACGCGTGAGGCGAACCTCGCGGCGCTCTCGCACCAGGACCTGCCCTTCGAGCGGCTGGTCGAGGCCCTGAACCCGGGCCGCGCCCCGCACCGGCACCCCCTCTTCCAGACCGTCCTCACCTTCAACAGCGCCACCGGGACCGCCGACGACCAGGGCGAGAGCGACGTCGCGTCCGAGGGCGCGGCCAAGTTCGACCTGTCGTTCACGGTGACCGAGCACCACGACGCCGAGGGCGCCGCGGCCGGTCTGACGGTGACCATCGAGTACGCGACCGACCTCTTCGAGCCGGCCACCATCGCCCGGCTGGCGGACCAGTTCCAGCGCATCCTGCGCGCCGCCGCCGAACACCCCGACACCCGCCTCCACGACATCGACCTGCTCGCCGAGCACGAGCGCCGGGCCCTCTTCACCGACTGGAACGGCCCCTCGCGCGCCCTCCCCGGCCGCACCCTGCCGGAGCTGTTCGCCGCCCAGGTCGCCCGGACCCCCGACGCCACCGCCGTCGTCTGCGAGAGCGGCACCCTCAGCTACGCCCAGCTCGACACCGCCGCCAACCGCCTGGCCCGCCACCTGGTGGCCCGGGGGGCGGGGCCGGAGCGCCTGGTCGCGCTGGCCGTGCCGCGCTCGGTGGAGACCCTGGTCTCCGTACTGGCGGTGCTCAAGTCCGGGGCGGCGTACCTGCCGATCGACCTCACCCACCCCGGCGAGCGGATCGCCTACACCCTGGCCGACGCCCGACCGCTGTGCGTCCTCACCACCGTCGGGGCGGCCGAACAGCTGCCCGTCACCGAGCACCCGCTCCTGCTGCTCGACGCGCCGGACACGGCCGCCGCGCTGGCAGCCCTGCCCGCGCACGACCTCACCGACGAGGACCGGTCCGCCCCGCTGTCGCTGCGCAACCCGGCCTACGTGATCTACACCTCGGGCTCCACCGGACGCCCCAAGGGCGTCGTGGTCGAGCACCACTCCCTGGACGCCTACCTCGCCTGGGCCCGTGAGGCGTACGCCGGCGTCGCCGGCCGGGCCCTGGTCCACTCGCCGGTCTCCTTCGACCTCACCGTGACCGGCCTCTTCGCCCCGCTGACCAGTGGGGGCGCCGTACAGCTCATCGAGCTGGACGAGCGCGCGGCCACGGCGGGGGAGTGGGAGCGCCCGACCTTCGTCAAGGCCACGCCGAGCCACCTGGCCCTGCTGACCGCGCTGCCCGAGCGCTTCTCGCCCAGCGAGCAGCTCGTGCTCGGCGGGGAATCGCTGATGGGCGAGGTGCTGGACGAGTGGCGGCGCCACCACCCCGGCGCCACCGTGATCAACGAGTACGGACCGACCGAGACCACGGTGGGCTGCACCGAGTTCCGCATCGAGCCCGGTGACACCGCGCCCTCCGGCGTGATCACCATCGGGCGCCCGATCTGGAACACCCGGATGTACGTGCTGGACGAGTCCTTCCGGGCGCTTCCGGTCGGGGTCGGCGGCGAGCTCTTCATCGCCGGCGACCTGGTGACCCGGGGCTATCTGGGGCGTCCGGGGTTGACGGCGGAGCGGTTCCTGCCGGATCCCTTCGGTGAGCCGGGTGCGCGGATGTACCGCACGGGTGACCTGGGGCGTTGGCAGGCCGATGAGCGGGGCGAGGGGCGGCTGGAGTTCCTGGGCCGGACCGACGACCAGATCAAGCTGCGCGGTTTCCGGATCGAACCGGCCGAGATCGAGGCGCACTTCACGGGCCGCGGGGACATCGCGCAGGCGGCGGTGCTGCTGCGCGAGGACAACCCGGGCGATCAGCGCCTGGTCGCCTATCTCGTCCCCGCCACCGACGCGGGCGCGGTCCCGGATCCGGCCGAGCTGCGGGCGTACGCCGCCGCGCACCTGCCGGCCTACCTGGTGCCCTCCGCCGTGGTCCTGCTCGACACCCTGCCGCTGACCCCCAACGGCAAGCTCGACCGCCGGGCCCTGCCCGCCCCCACCACGACCGCCGCCTCCACCAGGGCCCCGCGCACCCCGCGCGAGGAAGTCCTCTGCGGCCTCTTCGCCACCACCCTCGCCGTCGACCACGTCGGCATCGACGACAACTTCTTCGACCTCGGCGGCCACTCCCTGCTCGCCGCCCGCCTCACCGCCCGGGTCCGTGAGGAACTCGGCGTCGAGATCGGCCTGCGGGCCCTCTTCGAGACCCCCACCGTCGCCCTGCTGGCCGAGCGGATCGGCGCCGACGGCGCCGGCGGATCCTCCGACGGCCTGGGGCAGTTGCTGCCGCTGCGCACCGGCGGCACCCGCGCCCCGCTCTTCGCCGTGCACCCCGGCGGCGGACTCGGCTGGTGCTACTCGGGCCTGGCCCGCCACCTGGACCGCGACCGGCCGCTCTTCGCCCTCCAGGCCCGGGGTCTCGACGGGACGGGCGAACTGCCCGGCTCCGTACCGGAGATGGCGGCCGACTACCTGCGGCTGATCCGCGAGGTCCAGCCGGAGGGTCCGTACCACCTGCTCGGCTGGTCCTTCGGCGGTACCGTCGCGCACGAGCTGGCGCGCCAGCTCCAGGAGGCGGGCGAGGAGGTCGCGCTGCTGGCGATGCTCGACTCGCACCCGACGGGCCGCTTCCGGCACGCCGGCCGGCCCAGCGCCCAGGAGATCCTCTCCCTCGCGCTGGACGGACTCGACCTCGACGAGCTGGACGTCCTCGCCGCCCCCGCCCCGGCGGACGGCGAGGAGGCCCTGGGCGACGGTCTGCCCGGCGCCACGGCCGTGCTGGAGCTGCTGCGGGAGCGCGGCAGCGTGCTGGGCGGCCTGGACCCGGCGGCGCTGGGTCGGCTGGTGCGGGTGACGGCCAACAACATCGCGCTGGCCCAGGGCGAGGAGCCGGGCCGCTACCGGGGTCCCGTGCTCTTCTTCGAAGCCCTGCCGGGCCGGGGCGCCGACGGCACCCCGCTGGCCGAGCTGTGGGCCGCGCACGTGGACGGCCCGGTGGAGAACCACCCGCTGGACGTCCCGCACAGCCGCTTCACCACCCCCGAGGCCCTCGCCCAGATCGGCCCGGTGCTCGCCGCCCACCTGCGCTGACCCGCCGTCCGGGGGTGACGCGTCCGGCGCCCGGTGTCCGGTGTCCGACGCACCGGCGCCGGGCGTGCCACCCCACCCCGCCCTGTCTCGTCCTGCTCTGCCGCGCCCCGCCGTGTCCCGCTTCGTCCTGCCCGGACGTGCCTTCCCCTGCCCGGCCCTCGGTAACGCCCCTCCCGCCCGGCCCCATGACGTCCCGTCCCGCCGCGGCCTCCGAACGGAGCTCACCCGTGCCCCTGCCCCTGTCCCTCGCCCCGCCCCTGGTGGGCCTGCCATGACCACCTTCGCGCTCGTCTGGGCGGGCCGCCTGGTCACCGCACTCGGGTCCAGCATCTCCGGCTTCGCCCTCGGCCTGTGGATCTACCAACAGACCGGCTCCGTCACGCAGTTCGCCACCGGCCTGTTGCTCGCCTTCGCCCCGGGGATGCTGGCCGCCCCGGTCGCCGGGGTGCTGGTGGACCGGCACCGGCGCCGCATCGTCCTGCTCTGCGCCGACGCGGTGGCCATGCTCGGTGCGGTGGCCCTGGCCACCGCCCAGGCGACCGGGCACCTCGCCGTCTGGCAGGTGTACGCGGTGATCGTCGTCGAATCCTGTTGCGCGGCCTTCCAATGGCCCGCGCTCGCCGCCGCCGTCACCGGCATGGTCCGACCCGAACAGCGCGGCCGGGCCAGCGCGATGACCCAAACCGCCCTGGCCGGAGCCCAGTTGTTGGGTCCGATGCTCGCCGCCGTACTCCTCGGCGCGGGCGGGCTCCGCGCCGTCCTGGTGGTCGACGTCATCTCCTTCGCGCTGGGAGTGCTCACCCTGTTGGTCGCACGCTTCCCCGAACCGCCCGGCTCACCGAAACGCGCCGGCCCGCACGAGGAAGGCCCGGGCTGGCGCGCGGAGTTGACCGAAGGACGCCGGCTGCTCACCAGTCAACCCGGACTGAAGTACCTGCTCCGCCTGGTCACGGTCCTCAACGCGGCCGAGGCCACCGCCACCGCCCTGCTGCTCCCCCTGGTCCTGGCGGCCACCCCCGAGGCGGACCAGAACGCCGCGGTGGCCATGGTCAGCACCGCAGGCGGGCTCGGCCTCGCGATCAGCAGCATCGCCATGTCCATCTGGGGAACCCCGCGCCGGCCGTTGGCCTGGGTCACCGCGGCCACCCTCGTGAGCGGCCTCGCGGTGCTCCAAGCCGGGTTCTTCCCGCGCCCCGTCCCCTTGGCGGCGGCTGCCTTCACCTTCTTCCTCGGCCTACCGGTGGTGAGCAGCTGTGCGCAGGTGCTCTGGCAGTCCGCGGTGGCCGCCGAGGCCCAGGGGCGGGTCTTCGCCCTGCGCCGCATGTTCACCCAAGGTGGCATCCTGCTCGGCTACTTGGTGGCCGGACCGCTCGCCTCACAGGTCTTCGGCCCCTTGGTGGACCCCGGCGGACCGCTCGCCGCCACGCTGGGCCGGCTGCTCGGCTCGACCCGCGACCGCGGCAGCGCCCTGCTCCTCTGCTGTACCGGACTGATCCTGGCCCTCACCGCCCTGATCGGGCGCCGCCACACCATCACCGCCCTGCCGGCGCCACCGGACGAGGGCGCGAAACCCACCGGGACCGCGTCAGCCGCGCGGGGCCCGTCACCCACCGCGCCGGACGGCGCGTCGGACGGGGCCGGTCCCCCGGTCGCCACGGGCCCTGCGGCCCGCCCCTGAGCGCCTCCGGCTGGCCCGCCGCCCCGTCCCGAGGGCCCGATCCGCCTACGCTCGGGGTCGGCGATCCTCCTCCACCGATCTCCCTCACCTCTGCCTCACACCGATCCGGAGCCACTGTGATCTTCCGCCCCACCCACGCCAGCGACCTCGACCGCCTCCTCCCGCTCATCGTCACCGACGCGGCGGGCGGGATGACCGCCGACACGTACACGACCCGGCTCGCCGCGGGGGAGTACCGCCCCGAATGGACCTGGCTGGCCGAAGACGGCGCGGGCGGCGCACCGCTCGCCCTCGCGGTGTGGTGGGGCGGCCCGGACGACGCCCTGCCGAACGCCCTGGACGGCCTCTTCGTCCCCGAGCCGACCGGGTCCACCGTCGAACGCACCGCACTGGCGGCTGAGTTGCTCGCCGCGGCGCACACGGCCTACGCCGCCGCCGGTGCGGAGGCCGCGCCCGACTACCACCTCTCGCTCCCGGGGGACTGGCGCGAACGGCCGGACGTGGTGGAGGCCGTGACCTGGCGTCGGGAAGCGGCCCGGCGGGCGGGGCTCCCGGTGTCGCTGGAGCGGCTGCGCTACGAATGGACGCCGCGGTCCGGTCTTCCGGAGCCCCGCGGGCGCCTGGTCTTCGCCGCCGAGCCCGACGACGAGGTCTTCGTCGACCTGTTCCGCCGGGTCCTGACGGACAGTCTGGACACGGACTCCACGAAGGAGGCCGCGAGCATGGGCGCGGAGGCCCAGGCCCGCGGGGACGTCGCGTTCTACCGCGACACCATGCCGGGGGAGCGCTCCTGGTGGCGGGTGGCCCGTACGCCCGCGGGCGAGCCCGTCGGCTTCGGTCTCCCCTCCCGCAACCACGCCTTCCCGGTGGTCGGATACCTGGGCGTGGTCCCCGAGCACCGGGGGCGTGGGTACGCCGACGAGATCCTCGCCGAGATCACCCGGATCCTGGTGGTCGAAACCGATCCGGAGAAGGTCCGGGCCGACACCGACCTGACGAACGTGCCGATGGCCGCGGCCTTCGAGCGGGTGGGCTACCGCAACGACGCCCGCCGCCTGGTGCTGTCCGCGCACTGAGACGCGGGCCCGGCCGCCGCCGTGCGAGCGGGTGGCCGAGATCGTGCGTCTATCCGGTGAATATCCTCCCTCGCTTCCATGGGCCCCGTGAAGAACGCCGTGGAGAGGGACGACCGAAGATGAGCACCGAAGAGTTGACCGCCGACCGGCCCGCGGCCCAGGCCGCCGCCGCGACCGAAGCCGAGGCCCGGGCCGCCTTCCTGTCCCGGGCCGGCGGCCCGGCGGTCGGCGCGCGCACGGTGCTGGAGCGGGCTCCGGAACTGTTGCCCGGCACGGTCGACGCCGCCACCACGGACATCGAGGCGGTACTGGGCCACCTCGCCGCCCGCGCGGCGACGCACCCGGCGGCCGCCGGCCCCGCCGGGTCCGCGCACCCCACGGCCTGGGGCCTCGATCTGGCCACGGGCGGGCTGCGCCGGGTACGCGTCGCCGGGTCCGGCTCCCCGGTGGGCGTCGCGGCGGGACTGACCTGGGTGGGCGCGCTCGAAGAAGGTCTCGCCCAGCACTGCGCGGCCCTCCTCGCGCGCCGCCTGGAGGCCCCCGGGACCCGGGTGCCCCGGCTGCGCCTCGGCGACGGGGGAGTCGAGGTGCCCCGCGCGCTGCTGCGCGAGGCGCACGCCGCGGGGGAGCCCGTCGCGCACGACCTGACCGAACTGCTCTCCCTGCCCGCCTGCGCCGTCGCGCTCGCCCCGCGCCCCGGGGGCGAGCACCGCGGGGACGCGTGCGAGACCGTCATCGCGACGGGCGCGACCCTGGCCGACGCGGCCCGTACCGCGGTGGAGCGCGCGCTGTCGCGCCGCCGGGCCCACGAGGCCGGCCACCCGGTCCCGCGGGCCTTCCCCGCCGTCGGCCGGGAGCGCGAGGACGACGCCCCCGGCCCGGCCCCCTGCGCCCAGTGGTCGAGCCCGTTGGACGCCCTGCGCTCCGAGGGCCACAGCCCGGTCGCGGTGCTGCTGGACCACGACGACCGGGTCACCGAGGTGCTGCCGTACCTGGTCCGGATCGTGCTGTCGGCGAAGTAGCACCGCCGGCGCCGGCCGGAGCGCCGCCCGCGCGGCAGGTCAGGCGTCCGGGACGAGGACCTCCTGGGCCCCGGCTTCCGCGGCGGGCGCGTCCGGCGCGGCCAGGCCCGCCCGTTCGGCCAGCGCGCCGCCCTGGAAGCGGCTCTCGGCGCCCAACTCCTCCAGCAGCTCCGCGATGTGGCGGCGGCAGGTGCGCAGCGACATGCCCATCCGCCGTGCGATCACCTCGTCCTTGGCGCCCTCCACCAGCAGCCGCACCAGGGTCCGCCGCAGGCTGTGACCGACCTCCTTGTACGCGGCTCCGCTGCTGCCCAGGAAGGGGTCCGCGGCGGACCAGTGCTGCTCGAAGACCCGGCACAGGTAGGCCACCACGTCGGGGTCGCGGACCAAGACGGCCCCCTCGCCGCTCCCGCCGTCCGAGCGCCGGGGCAGGAAGGCCACGCTGCGGTCGAACACGATCGCCCGGTCGGGCAGTTCGGCGGCCGTGCGGTACTCCGCGCCGGCCGCGGTGAGCGTCTCCACGTACCCCTGGGTGGCCAGGTTGGAGCGGGCCGGGTGCTGGTAGAGCGTGCGCATGCGCACGCCCCGGTCGAGCATCGCCAGGTCCCGCTCGATGGCGTCGCCGAGCCGGTGCGGCGGCCGCCCGCCGCCCGGCTGGATGGTGAAGACCTCCTCCCGGCACCGCGCCGAGTGCTGGGCGAGCAGGGCCGATACGGCGGCCAGGTCGGGCAGCGAGTCGATGCCCTCGCGGCGGGCCTGCTCGTGCCGGGTCGCCCGGTAGCGCGGCATCAGGGACCGCAGGTCGTCCCGGACGGACTGGGCGTGCGCGGCGCTGCGCGCGAGCCGCGCCTCCAGCGGCCCGACCGCCTCCGCCGCGGCGGCGTCCGGACTGACCGCCATCAGCTCGTCGGGGCTTCCCGGAACCGTGCGCAGGAGCCTCAGCCGGAGCAGGGTGTGGCACGCCCGCTCCGCCTCCTCCGTGCTCAAGCCGAGGTCAGAGGGGACGTCGAGCGGGTGCCGCGGGAGGGCCCCCCGAGCCAGGACGTGTTCGAAAACGGCCACGGCAGCCGCGTCCAGTCGCGGCAAGTCGATGAATTCTGTCCCGGTATCGATGCTCATACCCCCTATGCGGCCCTGCTACTTCCGTGCCCTGCAGGGTATTGCCAGATCGGAGCGCTGGACCCGCGGGGCGTGGCATGAGGAGATTCGGGTGTCCGCCACACAAACCCCCTCAGGCGGACATCGCATGGCGAATCCCCCACCGGTGGTGTTCGCGGCCCATGCACCCACCTCCCGACTCAGGAGTCGCACCATGCCCGCAGCCAGCCGATGCTTCCTCGCCCTCACGGTCCTGCTGGCGTGCGGTGCGTCCGCGCTCACCGTGGGCGACGGGCTCGGACCCGGCGCCGCGGGGCACCAGGACGGATCCGCCGTGGTGAACACGCTCGCGGCCACGCCCCTGGACACCAGTTGGGGCGACGGCTACATCGCGCCGCAGCACTAGGTACCTCGCGTGAGAACCGGGCAGGAGCCTTCGTCCCCCCGTCCCGTCCGACCCGAAGTGAAAGGCCCCAGAACGTGTCATCCCTGCCTGTGACCCCCTCCCGGTCCGGACACGGGCCCCGAGAAGGGGTCGAGAGTCCGGCGGACCTCGCGCTCCTGCCCGACCTGGTGCGCGCCGTGATCGCCCGGTCCGCGGCGCGGGCGCGGCGGGGTGAGGGTGGTTCGGCGGGGTCCGACGGCGAGGGTGCGGAGACGGTCGACTGGACCGTGACCCCGGGCGAGTTCTGGTGCCACGTGATGCCGGGCGCGCCGGTCCGGCGCACCCAGGGGTGGAAGCTGCACGTCTCGGCCACCCCGCTCGCCGCGCCGCTGGCCCTGGCCCGCGCCGCCGAGGTGCTGGTGGCCCACCGCGCCGCCTTCAAGTTCGCCGGAACGCCGGCCCGGGTCGCGGCCCTGGTGTCGGGGCGCTTCGCGCGGGGCGGGGGCGGCAAGTTCATCACCGTGTACCCCTCGGACGACGACCAGTTCCGCGTACTCGCCGAGGAACTCCACCGCGCCACCCTGGGGTTGCCCGGTCCCGCTGTCCTCTCCGACCGCCGCTACCTGCCGGACAGTCAGGTCTCCTACCGCTTCGGGGTCTTCGCCGGAGTCCAGGAACTCACCGCCGACGGCTGCTTCGCCACCCTCCTGACCGACCCCGAGGGGCGCCGGGTGGCCGATGAGCGCAACGCCTGGTTCAGCCCGCCCGCTTGGGCGGGCGACCCCTTCCCCGAGCGTACGGCGGCCCCCGTCCGCAGCGCCGCCACCGCCAAGCCGGTCCTGCTCGGCGGCCGGTACCTGGTGCGCGGCGCCATCCAACACTCCAACAAGGGCGGCGTGTACCGGGCCGAGGACACCGAGACCGGTGCGCAGGTCGTCGTCAAGCAGGCCCGGCCCCACGTGGCCGCCGGCCTGGAGGGGCTCGACGTACGGGACCTGCTGCGCCGGGAGGCGACCCTGTTGGAGCGGTTCGGCAAGGCCTTCCCGGACCGGGTCCCGCGGCTGGCCGAGGTGTTCGAGCAGCAGGGCAGCGTGTTCCTGGCGGCGGGGACCGTCCCCGGCGCCACGCTGCGCCGCACGGTCGCCGAGCGCCTGGTGCAGACCGGCGCGGCCTGCCCGGACGGGGCCACGGCCGACGCGCTGGTCCGGCAGCTGATCGAACTGGTCGCCGCCGCCCACGAACTGGGCGTCACCCTGCACGACTTCAACCCGAACAACGTCATGGTCACCCCGGACGGCCGGCTCGTGCTGATCGACCTGGAGATGGCGGCCCGCGAGGGCGAGCGCTGGGTCCTGGGGGCCACCCCCGGCTACACCGCCCCCGAACTGCGCGCCGCCCCCCAGGTGGCGCCCGCGATGGGCCCCGCCGTCGACCTGTACGCCCTGGGCGCGACCGTCCTGCACGCGCTGAGCGGAGCCGACCCGCTGTTCGCGACGGACCGCCCCGCGGCGGACGCCCGGCCCGACGAGGAACGCCTCGCCCACCTCGTGGAGTTGCTCGCCCGGGAACAGAGCGCAGTGCGCCGCTTCGCCCCGCTGGTCCTCGGCCTGATGCGGGACGAGCCCGGCGCGCGCTGGACGCTGGAGGCCGCCCGTGCGTTCCGCCCGGCGGACCGGCCCGGCGCGCGCCCGGCCGGGGTGCGCGGCGGCTCACCTGCCGGCGCCCCCGTCGAGGACGTCCGGGCCCGCCTGGTGCGCGACGGCGTCGCCCACCTCCTGGCCACCGCCGGCCCGCAGGACGCCGACCGGCTCTGGCCCTCCGACACCTTCGGCGTGACCTGCGACCCGGTCGCCGTGCAACACGGCTCGGCCGGTGGGGTGGCCGTACTCGCCCGGGCCCTGAACGGCTGGGACGACCACTTCGCCGGTGCGCCGGACGGGCCGGGCGCCCTCACCCGGGAGACCCTGCGCGAGGGGCTGCGCACCGCCGCGCTGTGGACGGCCGACCGGCAGGAGGCACTGCCCTGGATCCTCCCCGGCCTGCACTTCGGCCGCTCCGGCACGGCCTGGGCGCTGCTCGACGCCGCGGAGGCGCTGGACGACCCGGCCCTGGCCGGACGGGCGTCCGCGCTCGCCCTCAAGCTGCCCGTCGAGTGGCCCAATCCCGACGTCTGCCACGGCGCCGCCGGATCCGGCCTGGCCCAGCTGCACTTCTGGCGCACCACCGGCGACCCGCGCTTCCTGGAGCGGACCGCCCAGGTCGCCGAGGCACTGCTCACCGCGGCCCGGCACACCCCCGAGGGCGTCTTCTGGCCGGTGCCGGAGGACTTCGACTCCGGGCTGGCGGGAGCCTGGCACTACGGCTTCGCCCACGGCGTCGCCGGAGTCGCCACCTTCCTGCTCCTCGCCGCCGAAGCCACCGGTGAGGACCGCTTCCTGAAGGCGGCCGTCGAGGCGGGGACCACCGTGACGACCGCCGCCCGCAAGGGGCCGGCCGGCACCATGTGGCCGGTGGACCGGGCCCGGCACCTCGCCGGATCGCCCGACCTCGCCCGGCACTGGTGCAACGGCTCCTCCGGGGTCGCCACCTTCCTGGTCCGGCTCTGGTCGGCGACCGGCGGGACCGACGACGTCACCCGCGACCTGGTCGAGGGCGCGGCCCTCGCGGTGCGGGCCGGGCGGTTCGGGGACTCGCCCGCCGCGTGCCACGGGCTGGCCGGCAACGCCGAGTTCCTGCTCGACGCCGCCGAGCTGACGGGCGACGAGGAGCACCGGGCGGGCGCGGAACTGCTGGTCGAACACCTGGCGGCGCAGGCGGTCCTGCGCGACGGCCGGCTGCTGGTGCCCGACGACAACCGCAAGGGCGTGCTCGCCGAGTACGCCACCGGATTGGCCGGGAGCCTCTCGCTGCTGCTGCGGATGCGCTCCGGCGGGCCGCGCGCCTGGCTGCCCGAGGGTGCGCGCACCCACCTCTGAACTTCCGGTGGCCGCCGGCCACCGGTAGCCGGTCCGTACGGACCGGTACACCTCCCAACAGAAGGAGCCCCTCATGATGGAGCACGACATCGACGCCCTGCAGGTCCTCCCCGCCGACCTGGCCACCGAGGACCTGGGCGAGGAGCACGCGGCCGCGCTCATCACCGCCTGCCGCATCCACTTCAGCGGCTGCTGAAGTCGGTAACGACTGAAGGGCGGGCCCCGAGCCCGCGCACAAGGAGGGGACCAGCCCGGGGGGCTGGTCCCCTCCTCGGTGCCGTACGGTCCGCTGCCGCCCTCCCGAGGCGCGGAGGAATCCGCTGGCCAAGATCATGCGGCTGTGACAGGTTCGACAGGTGACACCCCATGAAACCTCCCCCGCCGACGGCCTGGAGATCAGCACCCTCGCCGAGCGCCCGGAACTGACCGACCGGCTCTACGAGATCGCCGACGACTGGCCCGCTTTCATCCCGCACGAGCCGGTCGCCGGAGCCCTGCTGAGCCGGGTTCCCGCCGAGTTCCCGCAGTACTGCGTCGTGGCCACCGACGGCGACCGCGTCGTGGCCCGGGGTTTCGGCGTGCCCTTCGACGCGGCGTCGGACGGGCGTGAGGAGATGCCGGACCAGGGGTGGGACCGGGTCCTGGTGTGGGCGATGCGCGACCGGCGCGGCGGCGCCGCCGTGACCGCGGCCAGCGCGCTGGAGATCACCGTGGACCGCGCGTACCTCGGCCGCGGACTCTCCTACCGCATGCTGGCGGCCCTGCGCGGCGCGGCCGGGGCCCAGGGCCACCGGGACTTCCTCGCCCCGGTCCGCCCGACCGCCAAACACCTGCGGCCGCACCTGCCCATGGCGCAGTACGTACGGCTCGTGCGCGAGGACGGACTGCCGCAGGACCCGTGGCTGCGCGTGCACGTGCGCGCGGGCGGCGTCATCGAACGGATCGCCCCGGCGTCGATGACGGTCAGCGGCTCCTTGGACCAGTGGCGCACCTGGACCGGCCTCCCCCTCGAAGCGGACGGCGCGGTGGAGGTGCCCGGCGCGCTCGTCCCGCTGCGCTGCGACGCCGCGCACGGGTACGCGGTCTACGTCGAGCCCAACGTGTGGATCCGGCACGGCGCGGGACCCGCTGCGGCCGACGGCACCTGACGCGCCACCGACCCGCGTACGGGTCCCACCCCGCCCGGGGTCAGAAGCGGTCCGTGGCCGGCAGCGGGGGCAGCGGCGCGGCCCGACGCCCGTCCCGCGGCGGCGTGGTGGCCCGGCAGCGGACGTCCTGGGCCGGGAGCCGGCCCGTGGCCAGGTAACCGGTCACGGTCGCGGTCACGCAGGAGTCGGGATCGGCCAGGTACACGCCGTGGCCCTCGCCGCCCAGCGCCAGCGCCATCCGCGAGCCCTTCAACGCCCGGTGCAGCCCCTCGCCGCTGACCAGCGGGGTCTGGGAGTCCCACTCGTTCTGCACGGTCAGCACGTTCGCCCGGGTCCGCATCGGGGTCACGGCCTCCCGGGGCCGCTGCCAGAAGGCGCACGGCTTGATGTTGGACGAGAAGTCGCCGTACAGCGGGTACGCGGCCTTGTCCCGGACCGCGTCGCGCCGGTACTGCTCGGGGTCGCGCGGCCAACTGCCGCCGTCCCCGCAGATCACCGACCAGAAGACGGAGATGCCGTTGTCGGAGGCCGGCTCGCCCGCCGCCGACCGCGCGCCGGCGAGCGCGTCCCGCAGGGAGGGGACGGACGCGGGCGGCGGCGTCCCGTCGGCCGCCGCCTTGACCGCGGCGACCAGGGGGGCCGCCCGCGCCGGGGAGAAGAACAGCGCGCGGGCGGACCGGATCGTGTCACCGGTCAGCCTCTCGCCCTGGAACTCGATGGGGTCGCGGTCGGCCCGCGCCACCAGGTCCCAGAACGTCCGGGAGACCGCGGCCGGCGATGCGCCCAAGTGGTACGCGGCGTCGCGCTCGGCCGTCCACCGGGTCCACCGGGCGAAGGCGGGCTCGGCCTCGGTCGCCCAGGTCCGCAGCGCGCCCCGCCACACGCGCTGCGGGTCCACCCCGCTGTCCAGGACGAAGCGGTCGGTGCGGGCCGGGAAGAGCTGCGTGTACACCGCGCCGAGGTAGGTCCCGTACGAGTACCCCAGGTAGGAGATCTTCCGCTCGCCCAGCGCCGAGCGGATCGCGTCCATGTCGCGGGCGGTGTTGCGGGTGGTGAGGTACGGCAGGACCGCCCCCGCCTTCTCCCGGCACTTGTCGGCGACCGTACGCGCCCAGGCGACGTCGGAGGCGAAGGTCTCCGGGTGGTACGGCCGGTCGATGACCTGCTCGGCGACGCCCAGCCCGCAGGTGACCGGGCTGCTCGCCCCGACGCCGCGCGGGTCGAAGCCGATCAGGTCGTACTGGTCGCGGGCCTCCCGGGGCAGGACCTCGTGCAGGTCCAGCGGCAGACCCAGCCCGGAATCGCCCGGTCCGCCCGGGTTGATCAGCAGGACGCCGCGCCGCGCGGCGGGCTTCTCGCTCCTGACCCGGGAGATCGCGAGGTCGAGGGACGGGCCCCTGGGACGCGCGTGGTCGAGCGGGACCTTGAGGGTGGCGCACTCGTAGGCGGCCGGGCGGTCCGCGGCGCAGCGGTGCCAGGCGAGAGGGGCGGGCGGCAGGTCGGCGGCGCTCGCTCCGGTCGCGGACAGGAGCGGGACGGTGGTGGCGAGGAGTCCGGCGGCGGCGAGCAGGGGCGCGATGCGTGGGGTGCGCACGAGGAGCCGTTCCTTTCGGAGGAGTCGGTTCCCTGCCACCTTCGCGGACGGGCCGAGCGGGCGAATCATCCCGGAGCGTCGGTCCGTATCCACCGTGCGGACGAGCTCGGATCTGGACAATCGGCCGGAATCCGGCGGCGGTTGGTGGGGTGACCAGGGGGGTGGTGCCTCCCGGACTACCAGCTCGGGCCGCCCGGGACGGTGCGCCACCCGTCGTCGCCGTGCGGTTTCACCCGTCCCGGTGGAACCCGGGGCGGTCGGCGCGGGAAGAACCGATTCGCCGCTGGGCGTCGACATACGGTCCGCTGTGACCCCTCGCCGATCTTGAGGAGACCTTCAGTGAAGCTTCGCAGCGCCGTCACCGCCGGCCTGGCCGGGCTGGTGCTCGCCCTTGCCGTCCCGGGCTCAGCCTTCGCCGCGACCGGCGACTTCAGCTACACCTTCACCGACGACCGCGACCAGGTGCTGACCGTCGCCCTGCACGACCCGCGCAGCGAGGAGTGCGTCAACCTGCCCTACGTCGGCAGCGAGTGGGTCGAGGCGGGCCACACGCCGCACAACGCCACGGACGAGCTGGTGACCGTCTTCAAGGGCGCCGACTGCACCGGCCCGCAGTGGAACCTGCGCGCCCACGGCAAGCCGGCCACCGAGAACCTGAAGGTCCGCTCCGTGTACTTCCACGGCCGCCCGAGCTGACCCGCTCCGGCCCCGCTCCCACCGTCGCCCGCCCGCGGCGGGGGCGGGGCCGGCTCCCGTTCCCGTTCCCGTTCCGGACATAATGTCGGTCCGGATCATGAGGGAAGGAACGCCGATGAGCGACGGGGACGACACGGTCCTGGTGACCACCGAGGGCCGCACCGGCCGGATCACCCTCAACCGACCCGGAGCCCTCAACTCCCTCACCCGCCCCATGGTGCTGCGGATCTCCGCCGCGCTCACCGCCTGGGAGCACGACCCGCGGGTCACCCAGATCCTCGTCGTCGGCGCGGGGGAGCGCGGCCTGTGCGCGGGCGGCGACATCCGGGCGATCCACGCCGACGCCCGCGCGGGCGGCACGGCCTCGCTCGACTTCTGGCGCGACGAGTACCGGCTCAACGCCCGGATCGCCCGCTACCCCAAGCCGTACGTCGCCCTCATGGACGGCATCGTGATGGGCGGCGGGGTCGGGATCTCCGCCCACGGCAGCGTCCGCATCGTCACCGAACGCTCGCGCGTGGCCATGCCCGAGACCGGCATCGGCTTCGTCCCCGACGTCGGCGGTACCCACCTGCTGGCCCGGGCCCCGGGAGAACTGGGCACCCACCTCGCGCTCACCGGCGCGGCGGTCGGCGCGGCCGACGCGCTGCTGTGCGGGCTCGCCGACCACTTCGTGCCCGCCCGCCTCTTGCCGGAGATGGCCGAGGCCCTCGCCGCCGCGCCCGTGGCCGACGTACTGCCCCGGTACGCCGTCCCCGCCCCGGAGGGCGAACTGGCGCGGCAGCGGGAGTGGATCGACCACTGCTACGCCGCGGACACGGTCGAGGCGATCGTCGAGCGGCTGTCCCGGCACGGCGACCCGGAGGCGAAGCAGACCGCCGAGACGATCCTGGCCAAGTCCCCGACCGCGCTCAAGGTCACCCTGGCGGCCGTCCGCCGGGCCCGCGCCCTCGGCTCGCTGGAGCGGGTGCTGGAGCAGGAGTTCCGCGTGTCCGCCGCCGCCCTGCGCTCGCCCGACCTGGTGGAGGGCATCCGGGCCCAGGTCATCGACAAGGACCGCACGCCCCGCTGGTCCCCGGCCGAGCTGGCCGGGGTGTCCGACGCGGAGGTGGAGCGGTACTTCGCCCCGCTCGGCGCCGACCGCGAACTGCGCCTGGACGCGGAGTGAGCCGTACCGATCAGCGGTAGCCGGTGACGTCGGCCGGGCGCCCCGGGTCCTGTACCTCGACCATGTACCGCCAGGCGTCGGGGCGGCTCCCGTCGAGGTCCGTGAAGCCGTACACCCCGGCCAACTGGCCGCTGGAGAGCGACTGTCCGTTCCAGCGCGCCCGCTCGGGGTCGCCGGCCAGCGCCGCCACCGCCCGGCCCACGTACGACGGGGTCTCCGAGATCGCGAAGTGGGGCTGTTTCGCCAGGGCGTCCCGCCAGTTCGCCTCCGTCACCTCGAAGGCGTCGAGCATGATCTCCGAGCGCATCCAGCCCGGGGTGAGCGCCACCGCGCTCGCCCCGCGCGGCCCCAGCTCGTGCCCGAGCGCGAACGCCATCCGCAGCACGGACGACTTGGCCAGGTCGTAGAAGAAGGAGACCCGGTAGCGGCTCGCGTTGTACTCCGTCGTGCCGTCCGTCATCTCCACCACCAGGCCGCCCGGCTCGCGCAGCAGCAACGGCACCGCGAAGTGGCTGGTGACGGCGTGGGTCTCGACCGCGAGCCGCAGCAGCCGCAGCCCCTTGTCCAGATCGTGCTCCCACACCGGGCTCTCCCACTCGAAGAGCCGCTCCGCGCCCCAGATGTCGTTGACGAGCACGTCGAGGCGGCCCTGCTCGGCGTCGATCCGGCCGACCACCGCCTCGACCTGCTCGGGCACCAGGTGGTCCGCGACGATCGCGATGCCCTTCCCACCGGCCGCCGTGACCAGCTCGGCGGTCTCCTCGATGGTCTCGGGCCGGTCGTACTCCGAACGCCTGCCCCGGGTGCTGCGCCCCGTCACGTACACGGTGGCGCCGCGCGCGCCCAGTTCCACGGCGATGCCACGACCCGCGCCCCGGGTCGCCCCCGCGACGAGGGCGACCCTTCCCGCCAGCGACCCGGGCACCGATGCCAGTGATTGCGTCATGCCGGGAGCCTACGGCGCCGCGCCGCCGCCGGGCGGCCGGCTCGGCCGCGCGAAGGGCAGGGGGCGCGTACGGAGCCTCAGGCGCCGGCGCCGAGGGCCTCGATGATCTCGGCGGTGGAGCTGACCCGGCCCAGGCGCGGGAAGATCTTGCCGAAGGAATGCGCGTGCGAGTCCGCGTCCGTGTCGGTGGTGGCGTCCTCGGCGAAGACCACGGCGTAGCTGTTCTCCCAGGCCGCGCGGGCCGTGGATTCGACACCGATGCTGGTGGAGATGCCCGCGAGGACGATCCGGGTGATCCCGCGACGGCGCAGTTGGAGGTCCAGCTCGGTGCCGGTGAAGGCGCCCCAGTGGCGCTTGGTGATGCGGATGTCGCCCTCGGCGGCGAGCGCGGGCGAGATCTCGCTGAAGGCGGCGGGCGGGGCGGCGAGCGGACCGGGCCGGTCGGTCGCGGCGACCGGCAGATCGCCGCCGTCGGCGGACCAGGCGACGTTGACCAGGACCACCGGGAGCCGCTGGGCGCGGAAGGCCCGGGCGAGTTCGACGGACTTGGCGAGGACCTCGTCGCCGGGGCGTGCGGTCGGCAGGGCCAGGATGCCCTGCTGGAGGTCGATCAGGACGAGGGCGGTGTGCGCGTCCAGCAACAGGTCGCTCATGAGGATCTCGGTTCCTTCTCGTGGTCGGGGATCGGTCGGGGATCGATCGGGTGGCCGACGGCGCTCAGCCTTCGGCGAGCCGTTTGAGCAGGCCGATCGCCTCGCGCAGGGTCGCGCGCTCGGCTTCGCTGAGGCGCTCGGCCAGCAGTTCGGCGAGGCGTTCGTACCCGGCTTTCCCGCGCTCACGGACGGTGTCACGGCCGCTCTCGGTCAGCGCGATGATCTGCCGCCGTCCGTCGGTGGGGTCGGCGCTGCGCTCGACGTAGCCGGCCGCGCGCAGCGCATTGACCGTGGCGATCATCGACTGCGGTCGGATCCGTTCGGCCCGGGCCAGCTCGGCGGCGGTCGCGGGGCCGTGACGGTCGAGCTGTTTGAGCGCCGCCACCTGCGACAACGACAAGCCTTCGGAGGCGGCGACCCGCATCTGACGCACCACCATGCGCACGGCGAGCTGGAGGTCCTCGGCGGTCTCCCGCAGTTCCCGCGGCTCCCGCTGTTCGTCAGCCATGCCGCAACCGTAGGTGATCGACAGGTAAACTGACAAGTTTGCCTGTCGATCGCATGCCGGTCGGGTGGCCGGAACGGCTGTCTTTCCGCGCCCGGCGTGCGCCGGATAGACCTGCGGCCATGACGGCATCGGACATGACGAGCTTCGACGAGGTCTACGGACTGCCGGACCCGCGCGGGTACTTCGCCCAACTGGGCCCGTACGACTACCGCGCGCCGCACCACGGGCAACGGGTCTTTCGAGAACTGATCGGTGAACTACCGCCACAGGAACGGGTGATGCTCGACATCTGTTGCTCCTACGGGATCAACGCGGCACTGGTCAACCACGACGTGACCCTCGACGAGCTCTACCAGCGCTACACCTCCACCAAGGCCGCCGAGCTCAGCACCGGCGAACTCATCGAGTGGGACCGCGAGTTCTACGCCTCCCGACGGCTGCCCGAAGCCGTCGGATCCATCGGCATCGACGTGTCGCGGCCCGCCGTGGCGTACGCGCTCGCCGTCGGGCTCCTCGACGAGGGCTACTGCGAGGACCTGGAGAGGGGCGAGCCGGGCGAGGAGTTGAGCCGGGCCGCCGGTGGGGTCGGTCTGATCACCGTCACCGGCGGGGTCGCCTTCCTCACCGAGCGGACCTTCGGCCGGCTTCTCTCCGCCGTCGGCCACCCAGTGCCGGTGGCCGCCTTCGTGCTGCGCACCTGCGACTTCGGGGGCGTCGTCGCCCGGCTGGAGGAGCACGGGCTGAGCGTCGAGCGCAGCGACGCGACCTACCCGCAACGTCGCTTCACGGACGAGGGCGAGCAGCGGCGCGCGGTCGATACCGTCACGGCGCTCGGCGAGGACCCGACGGGCAAGGAGAGCGAGGGCTGGTACCACTCCCGGCTCTACGTCGGACGCTGACCGGGGCCGGAGCCGGAGCCGGGCGCCCCGCGGGGCCCCGAGCGGGGGCGGGGGAGCGCGGCGAGGGTGCCGAGCGCGACCACGGACAGCAGGAGGGCGGCGGCCGCCGCGGCGACGGCGGGGCCGGGTCCCCACAGGGTCCAGACCCCGCCGAAGAGCAGGGATCCCGCGAAGCGCGCCAGGGCCTGCACGGTCTGGAGCGCCGCGAGCCCGGTGGTACGGGCCTCCTCCGGCAGGAGGGGGCCCGCGGCGGCCATGAGCACGCCGTCGGTCGCCGCGTAGAACAGGCCGACCAGCGCGAGCACGCCCGCGACGAGCGCGGCCACGGCGACCGGTGACCCCGCCGGCGCGGGCGCGAGCAGGAGCAGACAGGCCCCCGCCAGCAGCACGTGCCCGCCGAGGAAGACCCGGTGGCGCCCGACGCGGTCGGCGAGGCGCCCCATCGGCAGCGCGCCGAGCAGGAAGGCGACCGCGGTACCCGCCGCGAGCAAGGGGAAGGAGGTGTAGGGGAGTTCGAGGCGGCGCTGGAGCAGGAGGTACACGAAGGCGTCGCCGACCGTGAACAGGCCGAGCAGGGCGGCCGCGGCGCACAGGCGGCGCAGCCCCGGGATCCGCAGCAGGCTCCGCAGCGCGGCCGGGGGAGCGCCGGCGGGGAGCCGCGGCGCCGGATCCGGGCTCTCGCGCACGAACAGCGCGAGCAGGACGACGCCCAGCGCGGCGGCGCAGAAACTGACGGTGAAGACGGCCCCGTAGCCGTCCGCGGCCAGCCACAGCACCCCGAACGCCACCAGTGGCCCGAGCAGCGCCCCCGCGGTGTCCATGGCCCGGTGCACGCCGAAGGCCCGGCCCTGTTCCCGCGGCGCACAGGACAGCGAGATCAGCGCGTCGCGCGGAGCCGTGCGCACCCCCTTGCCCGTGCGGTCGGCGGCCAGCACCGCCGCCACCTGCCACGGGGTGGTGACGGCGAGCAGGGCCGCCTTGCACAGGGCGGAGAGGGCGTACCCGGCGCCCGCGACGAGCTTGCGGCGCCGGGTGCGGTCGGCGATCCGGCCCCCGGCCAGCCGGAACAGGGCGGTGGCGCCCTGGTTCAGGCCGTCCAGGGCGCCGAAGGCCAGCGGGGACATGCCGAGCCCGGCCACCAGGTACAGCGGCAGGACGGCGGTGACCATCTCCGCGGAGACGTCCGTGACCATGCTGACCAGACCGAGCGCGAGGACGGTGGCGGGCACGGGCCGCCGCCGGGTCGCCGCGGGTGCGGGCAGGCCCCGGGCGGCGTCCGCGGCGCGGCCGGTCGACAGGTACACGCGGGGGCTCCCTAGAACCAGTTGACGGTGAGGGGGAAGGTGGTGGTGGCGCTGGTGGGGGTGGTGTCGGTGGCGGTGGCGGTGATCCGGGTGGTTCCGCTGCTCCAGGGTTTGCCGGTGATGCGGCCGGTGGTGGTGTCGAGGGTGAGGCCGAGGGGCAGGCCGGTGGCGCTCCAGCGGATCGGGGCGCGGCCGCCGGTGGCGGTCAGTTGGAGGGTGCAGGTCTGGTTGAACTTGCAGGTCTGCGGGCCGGGGTCGGTGACCTTGAGGTCACCCGAGGTCGGGGTGGGGGTCGGGGTAGGGGAAGGGGTCGGGGTGGGAGTCGGCGTCGGGGTCGGCGTGGGCGTGGGGTCGGTGCCCGCCGCGAAGACCTCGCTGATCGGCTGGACGTTGGCGGAGTTCCCCGCGTGGGTGGTGCTCCCCGCCAGGTCCTCCAGGGTGCGCAGGAGGTGGTGGTGGCTGTAGGCGGTGGCGTACCGGCCCGCCTTCACCTGGGCGCCGTAGAAGACGGTCGCGATCTGGTTCGAGCCGAGGTAGTTGTCCTCGTCCCAGGTCAGCACCAGCAGGCTGTTGTTGGCCTTCGCCCACTGCGCGTAGCCGTCCAGCCCGTTCTTCGTCCAGGTGTCGCCCGTACCGACCGCGCAGTCGTGCATGTCGTTGCACAGGTTGGGCACGACGAAGGACAGCCGCGGCAGCGCGCCGTAGTTCCCCTTGGGGAACTGGGCCCAGGTCTTCCCGGTGTTCAGCGGTACGTTCTTGAACGCGAACCACGGGTTGTGCTTCTGCGCGTACTTCCCGCTCGAACAGGTGGTGGACCCCTCGGCGGGCAGGTCCTCGTTGTACGTCGCGAAGGTCTTCCCCGCCGCGATGACCTCCTGGCCCAGATTGGCCGCGGTCATGGACTGCGCGGTGTAGCAGCCGTCGCCGGTGATGCCCTGGGTGGCCCCGGAGAAGAGGTTGAAGTAGTTCGGTTGGCTGGGGTGGGTCAGCGCCTTCATGCCGGTCAGGCTCGCGCCGCCGTTCGCCAGCTGGTTGATGTAGGGCGCGCCGGAGTTGCCGATGATGTCGCCGTACTGCTTGTTCTCGAAGACGACGACCACCACGTGGTCGTAGGCGGGGAGCGCGGCAGCGGCGGCGGAACCCACCTCGGCGGCCTGTGAGTTGGCCACGGTGAACGCTCCGAGCAGGCCGAGCGCGGCGAGCGCCGCGCCGAGCCCGGACCAGCGGGCCCGCGAGGTCCGGACCCCGGGTCGGGGCACGACGCTCGGTGAACGTCTGGGGGTGGTGACGGTTTCGGGCATGGACGGGTCTCCTTCGTGAGTGGTGGTGGCGACGGGCGACTCTCGTGCTCCGGTCATTCCTCGCGCCGGGCCGCACCGGCCACGGCGATGTTCAGGAACCGCGGCGCGGGCCGGTCGCGCGCGCGGAACTCCGCCGCCACCGCCGCCCGTACGTGCGCCACGCGCTCCTCGGGCAGCCGCAGCAGCACCGCCCGCCCCGGGCGGGCGCCCGGCTGCCAGACGTCCAGGGCCCCGGCCCGCCGCGCGCCGGCCGCGGCCCGGTCCCGGTCCGCCGCCCGATCGGCGGGCGCCCCGCGCAGGGCGACCAGCACCAGCCGGCTCCCCGACCCGGCGGGGTCGAAGGCGACGTGGCGCGGGGGCCCGTCGGCGTCCGGCCCGGCGGCGGGCCGCAGGGCGTGGCCCGGCCGGGCGAAGAGCACGGCCCGGCGCAGCGCGTCGTCCCCGTCCGGCAGCGCCCGCGCCAGCAGCCGGCCGAGGCCCGCCCGCGGCGGCTCCGCGGTCGGGTCGGCCCGCAGGTGCGCGTCGGCCACCGCCAGCGCGACCGCGCAGTCCGCCGGTTCCGCGACGGCCAGGCCGGCGGCCGCCGTGAGCGAGCCCTGCACGTGCAGGTCGGTCCCGCCGCGCCCGTACCCCGCGAGGGCCAGGGCCCGCAGCAGGGCGTAGGGCCGCTCGGCCCAGGCCGGAGCGGTGGCCGGTGCCCCCGACAGGGCCAGTGGCAGATCGCAGCCGTGCGCGGGATGGCTCAGTGAGCTGAGCCGTACGACGCCGTCCTCGCGGGGCGCCGCCGCGGCGGCCACCGGCCACCCGGCCGCCGCGACCAGTCCCGACGCACCGAGACGGAAGGCGTGCGGGGCGCTCCACACGGCGGTGGGCGGCCTGCCGTGCGCCGCCTCCAGGGCGTAGGCGACGAGGCGGAACAGCGGGTCGGCGGTGGCGCTGCGGGCCAGGTCCGGCCCGCCCGCCACGCCGGTCATCGCCCGGCTCCCGGGGCGTCGGGCGCGGGGTGGTCCTTGCGCGCCAGCATCCGGTAGGCGTTGCCGCCGTCGCCGCGGCGGGCGGCGGCGCTGCGGACCGCGTCGAGCACCGCCGCGCCGGCGAAGCAGGGCAGCGCGGCCGCCCGGACCACGTGGCGCAGGGCCCGGCGGCCCCGTGGGACGGCCGGCGACCAGGGGCTGTCGGGATCCGGGGCGAGCCGGGTCACCGTGAGCGCCACCACGCCCAGGAAGTCGTTGCCCTGGTGCGCCGGCCCGTGCTCCTCGGCCAGCACGGTGAACCCCCGCTCGGCCAGTGCCCCGCGCAGGTTCGCCGCCGGGATCAGGTGCTGGTGCTGGGGCTGGAACCAGGGCAGCCAGGCCGGGCCGAGCAGCCGTGCCATCCGGGAGGTGGGGTCCGGCAGTTCGATGGCCAGGTGCCCGCCGGGCGCGAGGACATCGCGGGCGGTGTCCAGCTCGGCGTAGGGGTCCCGGGTGTGCTCCAGGTAGTGGTACATGCTGACCACCTCGTACTGGCCCGCCAGTTTCGCCGCGAACTCCGGGAACTGGCCCTGGAACCCGACGTCCACCCACCCGCGGCGCTCCGCCTCGCGGACCCCGTCACCCATGTCCAGCCCGTCGAACCGGGTCCGCGGCCAGACGGACCGCGCCGCGTTGCAGAAGTGGCCGTGCCCGGTGCCGACGTCGAGCCAGGAGCCGGGACCGGCCGGCCCGACGTGCGGGCGCAGCATGTCGGCGCGGTCCCGGTAGGTGCCTCCCATGCTGCCGAAGACCGTGCCCGCGCCCTCGCCGCCCCGGCCGTCGTAGAAGTCCCGGTAGTAGAACTCCAGCCCCTCCGGGGTGAGTCGGGGATTCTGGAAGACGTGACCGCAGTCCCCGCACTGCTCCAGGACGAACCGGCCCGGCTTGCCCTGGAGCAGGTCGGGCACCGTGACCCGGACGGTGAGCCGCCCCGACCCGCACCAGGGGCAGTCGGCGCGGCGCGCTTCGAGGAACCGGTCGGTCCCGGCGGCGAGTTCGCGCCCGTAGTGGTCGCTGCGGGCGTGGTGGTCGGCGTCCCGGATCCCGTGCGCGTCGGCCTCGCCGGTGGTCGCGGCGGCGAGGGCGGTGCGCAGGGCGGCGTCGAGCGAGCGCAGGGGACGGGCGGCGGTGTCCCGGGCCAGCGCGGCGGGCCGCAGGGGTCCGGCCGGGCCGCCCAGGACGGCGTAGGGCTGGAGCCAGTACAGCCCCGCCGCCACCTTGCCCCACGGACCCCGGCGCAGCGACGCCCAGGCGAGCAGGGCCAGCCCGGCGAACTGCGCCGCGGCCAGCGGTCCCGGCGCCAGCCCGTGGGCGCGCAGCTCGGCGGCGCCGGCCCGCCGTGGCCCCGGACCGCAGGACAGGCCCGGGGCGACCGCCATCGAGGTGGCGTCCGGGGCGTACTCCTTCAGCGTGCGGACGAGGGCGACCAGCCGTGCCGGGTCGGTCCCCGCCGCCGGGTCGAGGTCGAGCCCGGCCCGGGCGAGCACCTCCTCGGCGACCAGGACGGCGTAGCCGGCCCCGCGCCCCTGGGCGAGCCGGTCGCCCCGGTACCCGGCCGGGTCCACCAGCCGTAGGAGGCCCAGGGCGGATTCGGCGCCCAGGTCGGCCGGGAGCAGGTCCAGGACGCGCAGCCCCTCCCGCTCGGCGTGGGCGCAGGCGCTGAGGAAGGTGGCGGAGTCGGGCTCGACCCCGCGCGCCGTGAACAGCCGCCACCCGGCGGGCCGCGGCACCCCGACCGCGGCCGGGCCGCCGGCCAGGACGGGGAGGGATCCGAGCCGGCGGCGGGCGCGCACGGTGCCCGCGCCGAGGGCCGCGATCAGCAGCACGGGGGCCCAGGGCGCGCGGGCCGCGGAGCGGGGCGTGACGATCGGCTTCACAGCGTCTTCTCCAACCGGTCGGCCGCGGCGGCGGCTCCGCCCGCCGCGGCGAAGGAGGCCTGGATGCGTCGGGCGGCCCGGCGGGGGCCGGGTTCGTCCAGCACGGCCGTCAGCGCGTCGCGCACCTCTTCGGCCCGGGCCCGGCCGAACCGCACCCGCACCCCGGCGCCCGCGTCGGTGACCTGGCGGGCCACGATCGGCTGGTCGTCCCGGATCGGCGCGACCACCAGGGGCAGCCCGTGCGCGAGGGCCTCGCACACGGTGTTGTGGCCCGCGTGGCAGACCACCGCGTCCAGGTGCGGCAGCAACTCCAGCTGCGGCACGCGCTCCTGGAGCAGCACGGTGTCGAACGGTGGCGCCCCGCCGGGAGCGTGTGGCCGCGGCTGCCCGGGCAGCCGCCCCACCAGCTCGGCGGGCGCGGCCAGGACCAGCTGCACCGAGTCGCCCAGCCGTTCGGCCGCGCCCAGCACGGCGGCGTAGAAGCGGGCGCCCGCCGCGCCGTTGAGCGTCCCGAGGGACACCAGGACGCGCCGCCGGTCCGGATCGAGTCGCCGCCAGGGGAAGTCGGGCCCGGCCGGGCGCGCCCCGAAGGCCGGCCCGACGAACGCGTAGTGGCCGGGGAAACCGCCCTGCGCGCCGATGAGTTCCGGTGTGGAGAAGACCAGGACGAGCCGGTCCGAGAAGCGCGGGTCCCAGCCCGCCGCCCCGTCGCCGCCGCGGGCGCCCCCGCCCGTCGCGGGGTCGGCCCCCACCTCGGCCAGCAGGCCCGCGATCTGCCGCGCCACCCACTCCCCGACCCGCGGGAACCCCTCGAAGGGGCGGGCGAACTCGGCCGACGTACTGGCCGAGGTGACCCAGGGCACGCCCAGGCGGCGCGCCACCACCGGCCCGGCCAGGGCCTGTTGATCGGCGACCAGCAGGTCCGGCCGGAAGTCGCGGACCGCCCGCTCCACCCCCGGCGCCATCGCCCGGGCCAACGGCACCAGGGCCTCCTCCCAGAGGAAGCGCAGCGCGCCGACCCCGCGCAGGTCGCGCCAGCGCTCGTGCAGATCGGCGTACCCGCCACCGCCCGCGGAGCCCGACCCGGACGCGGCCGCGTCCCCGGCGGGCAGGACGCGGGCGCGCTCGGGCAACAGGGCGGCCAGTGCCGCGCCCGGCCCCGTCCAGGCGACCTCGTGCCCGCGGGCCGCGAGCTCCGCGCCGACGGCGGCCGTCGGATTGACGTGCCCCGCCAGCGGCGGGACCACGAAGAGCACCCTCATCGGACCAGCGCTCCCGTCCGGAGCGCCGCGACCTCGTCGAGGTGGGCGAGTACGGACTTGCGCAGGGCCCCGCTGCTCTCCTTGAGCACGTCGTGCCCGAGGCCCGGCAGGATCTCCACGCGGCAGGGGCCCGTCGCGTGTTCGGCCAACTCCAGTACTCCCGGCACCAGTTCGGAGTGCTCGCCGCAGACCGCGAGCACCGGGCAGCGCAGCCGCGCGTAGTCGGCCGGGGTGAACACCCGCCCCGCCGCGACGTCGTCGATCAGCGTGGTGCGGTTGAGGAGTCCATCGGCGATCGAGGTCAGGGCGGCCGCCTTGCGCAGCCGCAGCGCGCGCAGTTGGGCGGGCACCGCGCTGTCCTCCAGGCTCAGCGCGGCGGCCGACAGCGTGTCCACCATGTTCTCCACCCAGGCGCCGCTCAGTGGCGGTTCGAGCAGGGTGAGACCCGCGACGAGGTCGGGCCGGGCGAGCGCGGCGTGCACGGCGAGCGTGCCGCCGTAACTGTTGCCGACCAGGTGGACGGATCGGTGCGCCAGACCGAGGGCGCCGAGCAGGGCGACCAGGTCGCGCACGGCCGTACCGCTGTCGTACCCCGAGGGCGGCCGCCCGGTGCGGCCGTGGCCGCGCAGGTCGTAGAGGACCACCTCGTGGCCGGAGCGGGCGACGGGCACGGCGAGCGGGCAGTAGAAGGAGGAGAGGTTGTCGACGACCAGCCCGTGCAGGAAGACGACCACGGGCCGGTCCGCGGCGTCGGCGCCCGCGGCGGCGGGCAGTCGCTGAACGTGGAAGTCGACGGCGTCGGCGAGGACGTGTGCCACGGCGGCCTCAGCCGGCCGTGACGGGGCGCGCGGCGGCTCCGCCGGATCCGGCGGGCGAGCGGTGCGCGACGCGGCCGATGTGTGTGACGAGGTCGCCCAGGGACATGGCGAGGATGGCCTCCATGTCCTTCTCGGCGAGGAAGCCCATCAGGTCGACGTCGGCGCCGTAGCGCTCGTGGAGCTGCTCGGCGAGGGCGACGAACTCGATGCTCTCCAGGGCCAGGTCGTCGTTGAAGGTGGTGCCCATCGAGACCTCTTCCGCCAGCAGGAACTCGTCGCCGACGATCTCCACGAGCATGCCGGTGATCTCGGCGAGGATCTGGGCGTGGGCACGGGCCGCGCCGGATGCGTGACCGGGAGCGGGAGGGAGGGTGTGGCCGGGGACGGGGGCGTCAGATGCCATGGCTGAACTCCGTAGGGTGGGCGGGGGGACGGGGGGATCCGGTCGGGGGCGCGGTCCACGCCACGATGTGATCGAGGGGCGGGCCGCTCGGGGCGGGCAGTACCGCGGTCCGTACGAGCCGGGCGCGCCCGTCCGGGGCCAGCACCCGCAGCCCGTCGGGCTCCAGCGAGGTCACCCGCCACGCGCGTGGCCGGCCGGCCAGCCCGGTGCCCGCCGCCTTGGCCGCGGCCTCCTTGGCGCACCACAGCGCGGTGAGCGCGCTATCCGCACCGACGCCGTCCCGATCCGCCAACTGCCGCGCCAGCGACTCCTCTTCGGGCCCGAACGCGATCCGGAGCAGGGCGGCGGGGTCGGTGCTCACCGTCTCCACGTCGATGCCGACGGGGCCGGTGGGGTGCGCGAGGGCGACGGCGAGCCGGTCCTTGTGCGCGAGCGAGAGGTGCACTCCGGCGGCGAGCGGGCCCCCGGGCACCGGCCGCCCGCGCGTGTCGTTGCCGACGGGCACCTCGACCGGGAACACGGGACCCGCCCCGCCGTCCCACAAGAGCTGGCGCAGCGCGTCCTTGGCGGCGATCCGCCCCAGCAGCCAGGGGGCGCGGGCCCGCGGCGCGAGCCCCTCGTAGACGGCGCGTTCGGCCGCGCCGAGGTAGCGGCGCATGACCAGTTCCCGCGAGGCGGGGTCGGTCCAGCGACGCCGGGCCGCGCACCAGCCGCCGGGCTGGGGTTCGCCGATCCCACATACCTCCGGGGTGAACTTCATCGGCCACACCCGCTCGTCGGCGGCGAAGCGGCGGTACGTCCACCCCTCGATCCGGGCCCACAGGGCGCCGCGGGTCGCGCCCCCGGCCCGGCCGCCCGCGGCGTCGGGGGGCGGGCAGCGCAGCTCGACGTCGCCGAGCACGGTCAGGTCGCGGACCTCACGGACCCGGGCGACCGCCTCGACGAGCGTGCCGGGGGCGGGCGGGGGGCCGTAGAAGCGGATCCGCTCGATGGTGGCGGGGAAGACCAACCGGTCCACCGGGAGGCGCAGTTGCATCCAGTGACCGAAGAGCTGTCCGGCGGCGTCGAGCAACGCACCGGGGGCGGGGAGCGCGCGCAGCACGCCCCGGATGCCGTCCGCGGCCACCGCACCGACCTCGTGCACCCCGGCGAACCCCGGCCCGTGGAACATCCACCGGTCGCGGTAGAGCGCCCGCGCGCTCACCGGGGCCGGCTGCTCGCCGGTGAGCGGCCGGGGCCCGCCGGACTCCCGCGGGGCGGGCGGGCCGTCGTACCGCGTGCCGAGCAGCACGGTCAGCACGGCGCCGTCGCCGAGGGTGACGCGGACCCGGCCGGGCCCGTCCGAGCGCACGCCGACCTCGATCCGGACGGCGGGCTCGACGGCCAGCCAGCGCAGGGCCCGCACGTCCTCGTAGCCGAGCACCACGCTGCCGGCGGGCGCGGTGCGCAGGGCGGCGTCGGCCGCGAGCTCCAGCATGGTGGTCATGGGAACGACGGGGAAGCGGTCGGAGTCCTCGGGCCAGCCGGCGGGCTGCTCGTAGACGCAGTGGTCCCGGACGTACGGCAGTGTCTCCAGGGAGAGCGTGAGGGAGGCGGCCGGCTGCGGCTGCGGCCCGGGCGCCGGTGGGCGCCAGGCCTCGGTGACCGACCGGGCGGCGGCGCGGGCCTCGTCGAGGACCGCGTCCAGGGCGGACAGCAGGGCCGGGGCGGGTGTCGGATCCGTCGAGGGGCGCACGGGCCCGGGCGGGGCCGGGTCCGCCGCGCGGGCGGCCCCCGCGCCGGCCACCGGGGCCAGTAGCCCGCGGGCCGAGCCGCCGAGCCGGACCAGCGGCGAACCGAGGTCCAGCGGCGCCGCCCGCGCGGTGGCGGGTGGCGGAGCGGGCCGTTCCCCGCGTGGCTCCGTCGCCGGCTCGGCGAGTCGTTCCCAGCGCGGGGACAAGCCCTCCGCCCAGAGCGCGGCGGCCGTGCGGCGCAGCGCCGCCGTGCCCGTCAGCCGCGGGGCCGAGGTAGCGACCGCCAGGTGGGGCCGGTCGCGCAGGGTGTCCTCCACGAACCCGGGCAGGCTGCCGGGGCCCATGGCCACGAAGGCCCGCACGCCCGCCTCCTCGTACAGCCGCAGGGTCAGGGTCCGGAAATCGACCGGTTCCAAGAGGTGTCGCACCACCAACTCGCGCACCTCGCCCGGCGCGTGCGGGAAGGGGGCCCCGGTGGTCGCCGACCACACCGGCACGGTGGCGGGCGTCACCGGGAGCCGGTCGAAGGCGGCACGCACCTGGCCGAGGTACCGCTCCCACATCGGGGTGTGGAAACCGGACCGGAACGGCAGCTCCTGACCGAGCACCCCTTCCCGGGCCAGTCGCTCCAGCACCGCGGCGACCTGCGCCGGTTCACCGCAGATCACCGACTGGTGCGGGCAGTTGTCGTGGCTGACCACCACCCGGTCCGCACCGCGCAGGGCCGCCCCGGCCCGCTGCGCCCCGCAGCCGAGGGCGGCGTACACGAGGTCGGGGACGGTGAGCGAGCCGGGCCGCAGCGAGCCGAGGAAGTCGTCCACCGCCCGCTGCGGATACATCCCGGCGGCCACCATCGCCGCCCATTCGCCCAGGCTGTGACCCGCCAACACATCGGCCTCGATGCCCAGTTCCGGCAGTACGCGGGCGAAGAAGCGGCCGGTGGCGAGGGCGTCGAGGGCCCGTTCGATCAGTTCGCCGCCCCGGCCGAGCCGGGGCCGCTCCAGCGCGAAGCGGTCCGCCACGTCGTCGAGGACGGGCGTGAACTCCGGTTCCAGGCCCGGGAAGAGGAAGGCCACCCGGCCGCGGGGCGCGCCGTCGCGGGCCCCGGCCAGCAGCGGCTCGGGGGTGAACCACACGTCCCCGCGACCGCGCCAGGCCCGACCCCGCGCCAGCACCTTCGCGGCCAGCGCGAGCCGCTGCGGGGTCGGCCCGAGCACGGCGAGGCGGTACGGACCCCCCTGGTCCGCGCCGGCGTCCGCAGCCGGGCCCGCATCCCAGCCCGCAGCCGGGCCCGCGGCCCGTCCCGCGGCCCCGTCCGGGGCCGGGCCGGACCGGGTCGCCGCCGCGAGCAGCTCCGCCAGCCGCTCCGGGGTGCCCGCGCCCAGCAGGAGTACGCCGTCCCGCCCGCCGCGGTCACCGGCGGCCGGGGCGTCCGCCGACCCCCGGCCGGCCGATCCCCCCGCGGCGGGGCCCGCGCCGAGCGGCAGGAACCGGCGCCCGGGAACCGCGCGCCGGGTGGCCGCCGCCCCCGGCGCCTCCTCCAGCACCACGTGCGCGTTGATCCCGCCGAAGCCGAAGGCGTTCACGCCCGCCCGCCGGGGCGCCGCGCCCCGCTCCCACGGCTCGGCCGCCGTCACCGGGCGCATCCGGGTGCGCGCGAGGGCCTCGTGCGGCTCCTCCAGGTGCAGGGTCGGCGGCAGCACCCCCTCGTGCACCGCGAGCGCCGCCTTGATCAGGCCCGCCATGCCCGAGGACTGCATCGTGTGCCCGAGCATCGACTTCACCGAGCCGAGCCCCACCGGCCGGCGCCCGGCCCCGGGCGGTCCGAACACCCGGGCCAGCGTGTCGATTTCCGCGGCGTCCCCCACCGGGGTGCCGGTGCCGTGCGCCTCCAGCAGGCCGAGCGCGTCGGCGGCCAGCGGGTCCAGGCCGGCCTCCCGCCAGGCCCGCTCCAACGCCCGTACCTGCCCCTCGACCAGGGGGCTCATCAGGCTCGCCGCCCGGCCGTCCCCGGCCACCCCGGTGCCGCGGACCACGGCGTAGATCCGGTCGCCGTCCCGCTCCGCGTCCGCGAGCCGCTTGAGCACGACCACCCCGGTGCCCTCCGACAGCAGGGTGCCGTCCGCCCGGCGGTCGAAGGGGCGGATCCGCTCGCTCGGGCTGAGCGCGCGCAGCTGGGTGAACACGCTCCACAGCGTGGCGATGTGGCAGTGGTGGGCGGCGCCCGCGACCACCAGGTCGCACCGCCCGCCCGCCAACAGCGCCACGGCCTGGTCCACCGCCAGCAGCGAGGAGGCGCAGGCGGCGTCCAGGGTGTAGGCGGGGCCGCGGAAGTCCAGCCGGTTCGCCGTCCGCGCCGCGGTGAAGCTCGGCACGAGCCCGATGGAGGCGTCCGGGCGCTCCGGGCCCAGGGCGTCCTGGAAGGCGGCGCGCACCTCGGCGATCCGCCGCTCACCGAGATCGGGCGCCAGCTCGCGCAGGGTCTGCGCCAACTGGTGGGCGGTGCGCACGCGTTGGTCGAGCCGGGCGGTGGCGACCCCCATGAAGCCGCCGCGCCCGAGCACCATCCCGATCCGGGACCGGTCGGCGGGCAGCCGGTCGTCCCCGCCCGCGTCCGCGATCGCCTCGGCCGTCGCGTGCAGGGCGAGCAACTGGTCGGGCTCGGCGCCCTCGACGGCTGCCGGCATGATGCCGAACCGGGTCGGGTCGAAGGTCGCCAGCCCGTCCACGAAGCCGCCCCGGCGGCAGTAGAACCGGTCGCCGACCGCGGGCCCCTCGGCACCCGACGGGTCGTAGTAGACCTCCGGGTCCCAGCGGTCCGGGGGCACGTCGCCGATGGCGTCCGTACCGGCGAACAGGTTGCGGCGGTAGGCGGACAGGTCGGCGGAGCCGGGGAAGACGGCGCCCATGCCGACGATCGCGGCGTCCGTCGGGCGGGGTCCGCGGCGCGGGTCAGTCACGGCCGGCCACCCCGTCCGGCTCCGCGGCGGCCATCAGGACCACCTGCGCCTCCCGCTCCGCGTCCGCCCGTCCGGCCGGCGCGGTGAGGCGCGCGACCTCGGCGAGGAAGGCCCGTGCCCCCTCCTGCGGGCCGATCAGCGGGATGCCGCGCCGGGCGTAGTCGCGCTCCAGCTCGGGCGTGACCATGCCGCCCGACTCGGCGGCCCACGGCCCCCAGTCGATCGCCAGCACCCGGCCGGGGAAGGTGTCCGCCCAGGCGTGCGCGAAGCCGTCCAGGGCGTCGTTCGCGGCGGCGTAGTCGCACTGGCCGCGGCTGCCGAAGGCGCCGGCGACACTGGCGAACAGGACGAGGAACGAGGGGGGCGGGGTCGAGCCGTGCTCGGCGGCCGCGGCCGCCAGGTGCCGGGCCCCGGCCACCTTCGTCGTGAACACCTCGGCGAAGGCGGCCGGATCCTTGTCGGCCAGCAGCGCGTCGCGCAGCCTGCCGGCGCCGTGGACGATGCCGTCGAGCCGGCCGTGCCGGGCTCGTACGTCGGCCACGACGGCCCGCACCGCGCTCTCGTCGGTGACGTCCGCGCGGTGGTAGCGCACCGAGGCGGCGCACCCGGCGAGGGCGCGCAGCGTGGCGCGGATCTCGCGCTCGGCGAGGATGCGCGAGGCGGCCGCCTCGATCTCGGCGGGCCTGCGCAGCCCGGCGGAGATCAGCGCCGCGCGGAGCGCGACCCGGTCGTGCGCCTGGGCGAACGCGGCCTCCTCGGACCCCGGTTCGGCGCTGCGCCCGAGCAGCTCGACGTGGCAGCCGGTGGTACGGGCCAGCGCGAGGGCCGCGCGCGCCGTGATCCCGCGGGCGCCGCCGGTCAACAGCACCACGTGGTCCGGGCCCAGCGGCAACCGGTCGGGATCGGTGGCGGGGTCGACGTCCGCCGGGACCGTGCGCAGGCACACCCGGACCCCGTCGGTGCCGTACCCCACGGACACCGGACCGCCGGGGACGTCGAGTTCGGCGAGCAACCGGGCCGCGAGCCGGTCGGGCCGGTCCTTCGGGTCGACGTCCACCGCGCGCAGCAGCACGCCGGGGTACTCCAGGGCCGCACTGCGCGCGAAGCCGTGCAGCCCCGCCCCGGGGGTCGGATCGGCGCCGCCGCCCGCGCGGTGCCCGAACCTCCCCCCGCCCCCGCTGACCAACAACAGCCGCGGCACCCCGCCGATCAGCGCCCGCCGGATCGCCGCGAACCTCCCGGGCAGCACCGCCTCGGCCCCGCCCCGCAAGGCACTGAGATCCACCAGCCCGTCGAAGCCGCCCGGCCCGTCCGACCCACCCGTCGGGGTCACCGAGGCCGGTGCCTCCGGGCGGTCGGGCAGGCCGTGGACCTCCGCGCCGCGGGCGCGCAGGAGGGCGGTCAGCGCCAGGGCCACGCCCTGGCCGTCTCCGACGATGCCGTAGCGCTGTCCGGTCAGGTCGTCGCCCGCGGGCCGGGTCGGCTCGGCGGGCACCACGGCCGGCGTCATCCGTCGCACGCGGACCCGGTCCCGTACGGGCTCCGGCGGTCGGTCCTGGGTCCGCGTCGACCGCTCCTGCGGTGCGCCCCGGGCGGGGCCGCCCTCCCCGGTCGGTGCCGGGTCGGGGTCCGCGGCCCGGCGGGTCGTGATCCATTCCACGATGCCGCGCAGGGTCTTGATCCGGGCCAGCTCCTCCACCGCGGACTCCGCCGAGCCGTCGGCGGTGCGGGGGAGTCCGATCCGGTCGGCCAGGGCGCCGATGATCTCGACGCGCTTGATGGAGTCCACGGACAGGTCCGCCTCCAGGTCGAGTTCCGGGTCCAGCATGTCCAGCGGGTAGCCGGTCCGCCGGTGGACGATGTCGAGGACCACCTCCATCACCTCGGCGGCCGTCACGACGGCGGGGGCGGCCCGGTCCGCCACGGCCGTCGGCACGGCCGCGGCGGCCACGACTTCCGGTGCGGTGGTGGTGGCGGCCCGGGCCGCGGGGACCACCGCGCCGGTAGCCGAGCCCGCGCCCGCACTGGCACTGGCCCCCGCGCCCAGGAAGCCGAGCAGCACGTCCCGCTGGGCCGCGACCAGTTCCCGGGTGCCGTCCAGGTACGCCAGTACCGCCGCTTCCCGGGCGCCGGCGTCGCTCCCCGCCGGCCCGGGCACCTCGACCGCCGGGGCAGGAGTCACCCGGCGCGCCGGCCGCAGGCCGCCCGCCACCGGTTCGCCGTCGGCGGTGCGGACCAGGTGGCCGTCCACCAGCCAGCCCGGCCGGCGCGGAGCCCGCTCCGGCAGGGCGGCGGTCCGCCCCCGCCACAGCGCCTCCGGCGCCACCGGTACGCCCGCGGCGACGAGCTCCGCCAGCGCGGTCACCAGCCGGACCAGTCCGGGCTCGCCCGGCACCTCCAACGGGACGACCGCGCACGGCCGTTCGGGACCGAGGATCTTCTCCACCAGAGCGCTGAGCACCCGCCCGGGCCCGGCCTCCACGAAGGTCCGCACGCCCGACGCGTACATCGCCTCGATCTGCTCCACGAACCGCACGGGACGGGCCACTTGACGCGCCAGCTCCTCCCGCACCGCGTCGGCCCCCGGCGGATACGGGCGCGCGGTGGCGTTCGACCAGACCGGCACGACGGGGTCGGCCACCTCCACGGCGGCCAGTTCGGCGGCGAGGGCGTCGGCCGCCCCGGCGACCACCGGGCTGTGGAAGGCGCAGGCCACCGGCAGCGGTTGGGCCGAGAGCCCGGCGCCCCGCAGCTCCCGCACCGCCGTGTCCACCGCGGCCGTCGGGCCCGACACCACGCACTGGCGGGGCGCGTTGTGGTTGGCCACCACGCAGCCCGCCCGCTCCGCGATCGCCCGGACCTCCTCGGGCGCGCCCGTCACGGCGGCCATCGCCCCGGGATCAGCCCCGGCCGCGTCGAGGATCGCCCGGGCCCGGCGCGCGCTCAGTCGCAACAGGCCGTCCGTGTCGTAGGCGCCGGCCGCCCACAGGGCCGTCACTTCGCCGTACGAGTGCCCCGCCACGCAGTCGGGCCGTACGCCGAACTCCGCGAGCAGCAGGTGCGCCGCCGCCCCGGCCAGCCCGAGGGCGGGCTGTGCGATCCGGGTGTCGGTCACCGCGTCCCGCAGGCCGGTGCGCTCGGGCCCGGTGAAGGCGGTCGGCGGGAACATCGCCGACGTGACCGCCGCGGGAGCCCGGTCCAGCAGCCCGCGCAGCGCCGGGAACGCCACGAAGAGGTCGCCCAGCATGCCCGGCCGCTGACTGCCCTGGCCGGGGAAGAGGAAGGCGACCCGCCCGGGGTCGGCCCCCTCCGGCCGGACGTACACCCCCTCGCCCGAGGCGAAGGCGCGCGCCCGCTCCAGCCGGTCCGCCAGCTCCCGCGGCCCGCTCGCGAGCACGGCCACCCGCACCGGACCGGAGCCGCGCGCCGCCTCCGCCGCCAGGTCCCGCAGCGCCCACGGCCGCCCGGCGCCCTCGTTCTCCTCCAGCCGGGCGGCGAGGGCGGCCATCGCCCGCCCGGCGGCCCGGCGGTCCGCGCCCCGGAAGCAGAACAGCTCCACGGGCCAGGCCGCCACCGCGTGCCGCGGCTCCCGCGCCCCCGCGTAACCGGCCAGCACCGCGTGGTAGTTGGTTCCCCCGAAGCCGAAGGCGCTGACCCCCGCGAACCGCCGCCCCACCGGCACCGGCCACGGCCGGGCCTCGGTGTCGAAGCGGAACGGGCTCGACGCGCCCTGCCAGGCCGGGTTCGGCGTGCTCAGGAGCGCGGTCGGCGGCCGCACGCCCGTGTGCACCGCCCAGGCGGCCTTGATCAGCCCGGCCAGCCCCGCCGCGCACTTGGTGTGCCCGATCTGCGATTTGACCGACCCCAGGGTGCACCCGCCGGCCCGCGCTCCCGCGTCGGCGAACACCTCGCTGAGCACGGTCAGTTCGGTACTGTCGCCCACCACCGTGCCGGTGCCGTGCGCCTCCACGAGCCCCACCTCGGCCGGGGTGACGCCGGCCCGCGCGTAGGCCCGCTCCAGGGCCCGGCGCTGCCCCTCCGGGCGGGGCGCGGTCAGGCCGAGGGAGCGGCCGTCGCTGGACGCGCCCACCGACTTGATCACGGCGTACACCCGGTCGCCGTCCCGCTCCGCGTCCGCCAGCCGCTTGAGCACCAGCGCGCCGACGCCCTCGCCGAGCGCGATCCCGTCGGCGCCCGCGTCGAAGGGCCGGCAGCGCCCGCCGGGGGAGAGCGCCCGCACGGAGGCGAACATCAGGTAGTCGTTGATCCCGTTGTGCACGTCCGCCCCGCCGCACAGCACCATCTCGCTGTCCCCGTCCCGCAGTTGGCGGCAAGCGAGGTCGAGGGCGGCGAGCGAGGAGGCGCAGGCGGCGTCGACCGTGCAGTTCGCGCCTCCGAGGTCGAGCCGGTTCGCGACCCGCCCCGCGATCACGTTGGCGAGGACGCCCGGGAAGGAGTCCTCCGTCAGCCGCGGCAGCTGCTCGTCCAGCGCGGGCGGCAGCGCGCCCAGGTACGCGGGGTGCAGGGCGCGCAACCCGTAGGCCCCCGCCAGCTCCGTACCGGCCTCCGCGCCGAAGACCACCGAGGTGCGCGCACGGTCGAAGGCGCGCCCCGCGCCGTAGCCCGCGTCCGCCAGGGCCCGGGCGGAGATCTCCAGGGCCAGCAGCTGCACCGGCTCGATCCCGGACAGGGAGGAGGGCGCGATGCCGTGCGCGAGCGCGTCGAAGGGCAGCGCCGGCAGGAACCCGCCCCAGCGGGACGGCGTGCGCTCCCCGGCCCGGGCGGGGTCGGCGTCGTAGTACAGCTCCGGGTCCCAACGCCCGGCCGGGACCTCCGTCACCGCGTCCGTCCCGGCGAGGACCTGGGCCCAGTAGGCGTCGAGGTCGGGCGCGCCCGGATAGGCGCAGGCCATGCCCACGATCGCGATGTCCAGCGGATCGCCCGCCCCGTCGTCCCCGCCCGACTCCGCGGCCCGCGCGAAGTCCCGGGCCCGCTCCTGGAGCAACTCCGAGGCGCCCGTGGTCACCTCGCGGTGCAGCGCGGCCACCGTCGTGGTGCCGCTGCGCAGCGTCGCCGCCTGGCCGAGCATGAACAGGCCCTCGGCCCGCTGTCGTTCCTCGCCGACCGGCTCCGGAGCCGTCCCGCCCACCGGGTGCCCCAGCCCCTTGCTGGCGATCCGCAGCCGCCCGAGGTTGAGCCGTTCCAGCTCCTCCCACATCCGGCGCGGCTCGACCCCCTCCCGCTCCAGGCGCCCCCGGGTGCTCGCGAAGGCCCCGGCGTACGGGGTGGGCGCGCAGCGCGTGGCGTGTCCCGGCGCGGTGTGCAGCAGGACGGTGTCCGTGCACTCCAGGGCGGCCCGCTGGAAACCGGGCAGGACCGCGCCCGCCGCGACGGCCTCCTCGGTGAACAGGTACGCCGTGCCCATCAGCACCCCGAACCGGGCGCCGCGCTCCACGAGCGGCGCCGCGGCGGCGGCCGCCATCGCCGCGGACCGGGCGTCATGGATGCCGCCCGCGAACAGCACGTCCAGGGAGCCCGGTTCGCCGTCCGCGAGCAGCAGCTCCACCTGCTCCTCCCACAGCGGGAAGGAGGCGCGCGGCCCCACGTGCCCGCCGCACTCCAGCCCCTCGAAGACGAAGCGCCGCGCGCCCTCGGCGAGGTAGCGCTCCAGCAGCGCGGGCGAGGGCACGTGCAGGTGGGTGGCGATCCCCGCCGCCTCCAGGGGCGCGGCCTGCGCCGGACTGCCGCCGGCGACGATCGCGTACGGGGGGCGTACGTCGGCCACCGCGGCCAGTTGCTCCCGGCGCAGCTCGGGCGGGGCGAAGCCGAGCAGCCCGACCCCCCAGGGGCGACCGGCCAGCCGGTCGGCGGTCTCGGCCAGCAGCCGACGCACGTCCGCGCCCGGCATCACCGCGAGCGCCAGGTACGGCACCCCGCCCCCGTCCGCCACGGCCTCGGCGAAGGTCGCCTGGTCGCTGACCCGGGTCATCGGCCCCTGGGCGACGGGGAGGTGGGGGCGGTCGGGGCGCGGGCGCAGGGGAGCGCAGCGCGCCGCCGCCCCCGGCCGCTCCACGACGGTGGTCCGGACGGCCTGGAGCACCCCGCCCGTGGTGCGGTGGCGCGCCGCGAGCCGGGCGGCGAAGGCTCCGTCCTGGCCGACGGGCAGCAGCTGCCGCGCGAGGTCGCGGGCCCCGAGCAGGAGCGCGGCAGGCCCCTCGGGCAGCGGCAGGTCGGGTCGCGCGTACACCCGGTGGCCGTCGGTGAGCCTGGTCTGCGAGGCGTCCATCCCCCGCAGCGCGTCGCCCACTTCGGCGGGCAGCGCGGCCTCGCCCTCGGTGGTCAGGGCGAGTTGCGCGTCGAGCACCACCCCGGCGGCCCCGCCCGCGACGGCGGCGGCCGCGGTGTGCGGGCCGATCCCGCCGCAGGCCAGTACGGGCACCGCGATCCGCGGGTCGCCGAGCAGTTGCTGGAGCAGTACGAAGGTGGTGGAGTCGCCGACCCGGCCGCCCGATTCGTGCCCCCGGGCCACGAGCGCGACCGCCCCCGCGGCGACCGCGGCGACGGCCTCGTCGCGTCCGGTGACCTCCGCCCAGACCCGCCGCCCGGCCCCGGCCCAGTGGTCCGGCGCCGTCCGCGGGTCCGCCAGCAGCACGGTGTCCACCTCGGCGGGCAGGTCGGCGGGGCCGAGCGGGCAGCCGTGGGGCACCCGGACCCCGTACGGGCGACCCAGCAGCCGGGCCAGCTCGGTGAAGGCGCGCCGGGCCGCGGCGGGGTCCCGGCCGAGGTCGAGGAGGCCGAGCGCCCCGGCCCGCTCGGCGGCGGTCACGATCCGCTGGTTGGGCTCCTCGAAGGGGCTGAGCGCGACCACCAGGTCACGGGTGGCGGCGGACGGAGCGGCCTGGGGGGTCACGGGCGTTCCTCTTCCGGTGGGGGGCAGAATCAGTGCTGTGTGACATGTCGCGGTGCGTGGTGATGCTGGAGTGACGCGGCGCGGCAGTGCGTTCGGCATCGGGCGGCCGGGACGCCCGGACGGCGACACGGACCGGGGTCACGGACCGGGGCCACCGGGGTGGCGGGGCACGGGGCGGGCCGTGCCGGCCACGGTTCGGGCGTCCGCGGTTCGGGTGTCCGCGGTGCGGACGTACGGGGTTCGGACGTACGCGGTTGCGGGCGACCCGCCACGGACCCGGCGGGCTTGAACGGTGGTCGCATTCCCTGACGCCGCGATGCATCGTGCGGTCGGCGTCCTGCACTGTCAACGGGCATGCGGAGGAGGGGCTTTCGCACCCGTCGATTTCCGGACCGCCGCGCCGGAGCCCGCCGGCGGGCCCGGATCCGGCCGCTGGCAGCGGGCTGGCCTGCAGGTTCGTCCGCGGGGGGGCGGGACCCGGCGGTGCGCGGTTCGGCCCGCCGGCCCGGAGCGAGTCATGCCGTGGCGGTACGTCTTGTCGCCGACCGGGCATGACAGCCGCCCGGGGGCGGGAAGTTGTTCACCCCGCATCCCCTTACACCTGGGTCATCGCGCGGTTACCGTCCGGTCATGACCCCCACACTCGCGCAGCTTCGCTACTTGGTCGCCGTCGCGGACTGCCGTTCCATCACCAGCGCCGCGGCCTCGGTCTTCGTCGCCCAGTCCGCGCTCTCCCGGGCCGTCCAGGCCATGGAACGGGACCTGGGAGTGGAGTTGCTGGCCCGCCGGGGGCGGGGGGTGGACCTCACTCCCGAAGGGGCCCGGGTCGTGCGGCTCGCCCGGACCGTGCTCGACGCCGTCGAAGCGATCGACGACATCGGCGCCGCCACCACCGGCGGCGCCCGGGCCACCCTCGTCGTCGTCGCCACCCCCACGCTGGCCCTGGACCTGGCCGCCGACCTGGTCCCCGCCTTCACCGAACGGCATCCGGGCATCGACGTGCGGCTCCAGCAGTACGACAGCCGCGAGGTGCTGACCCGGGAACTCCTCGAAGGGCGGGCCGAGCTGGCCCTGGTCGACCTGCCGGTGGACAAGGAGCTGACGACCCACCACATCCAGGAGCGCGAGGTGGTCCTGATCTCCCCGCAGGGCTCCCGACTCCCCGATCCGCTGCCGTTCCGGGTGCTCGACGGGCTGGAGATGGTCCTGCCGTCGCCGGGGACGGGCCGGCGCACCGAGATGGAGGCCATGTTCAGCTGCCTCGGCGTCCGTCCCGTGCCCTGCCTGGAGGTCGACGAGCGGCTGGCCTGGGTGACCGGCGTGACGGACGGGCGCGGCTCCCTGATCTGGTACCGGGACGTGGTGGCGCGGGCCTTCGGGCACCGGGCCGAGGTCCGGTCCTTCACGCCGCCGCTGCTGCGGCCCGTCAGCATCGCGCACGCGCGGCGGCCGCTCAGCCGGGCGGCCCGCGCGTTCATCGCGCACGCGCGACACAACGCGCCGGTCCGGGAGCCGGCCCGCTGACCCCGGGTCCGCGCACCCGGGCGCGCCATGCCCGCCCGGCATCGAACCATGCTCAAACAGGGGGCGGACCGCCCTGGTCCACTGGATGACGGGCCGTCACATTGTGCGCATGCCTCGACTCCTCACCTCCCCCTGGGTGGCCGCGCTGGTGACGGCGGCCCTCGCGACGGCCCTGCCCGCAGTGGCCCGGGCGGCCGGCGGCGACCGCCCCGTCCCGTCCGCCGCCCCCGCCGCGGCGCCGGCGTCCGCGCCCGAGAAGAAGTGCGCCATGCCGGGCGGGCTCACCGAACTGAGCGGCCTCGCCGCCAGCCACAAGCACCCCGGCATCCTCTACGCCGTCAACGACAGCGGGAACACCAACCAGGTCTTCGCCGTCGACTGCTCCACGGCCACCGGGCAGCTCAAGGCCACCTTGACCGTCTCCGGGGTGCCCAACACCGACTGGGAGGCCCTGGCCCTCGGCAAGGACGCGACGGGCGCCACCGTGCTCCTCGTCGGTGACATCGGGGACAACTTCGCCGGCCGGGCGGAGATCACCGTCCACAGCTTCCCCGAACCCGACCAACTCGTGAACGCCGCCGTCACACCGGTCAGTTATCGCTTCGCCTACTCCGACGGCAAGCACGACGCGGAGTCCCTGCTGGCCGACCCGCTCACCGGGCAGTTGTACGTCGCCAGCAAACTCATCGGAGCCGCGGGCCAGTTGTACAAGGCGCCCCTGCCGCCCCGGCCCGGTCAGGTGAACACCCTCACCCCCGTACGGCCCGGCCCCGTGTTCGCCACGGATGGCGCGTTCTCACCCTCCGGCACCACCTACGCACTGCGCAGCGGCGGGCCGTTGGGCGCCAACACCGCCTCCGTGTACGACGCCTCCTCGGGGGCCAAGCTCGCGGACGTCCCGCTCCCCGCGCAGTCGCAGGGCGAGACCGTGACGTACGCCGACTGCTCGACCCTGCTCGTGGGTTCGGAGAACGATCCCCAGATCTGGCGCGTCCCGCTCCCGCCCGAAGCCGCCCCGGGCTGCGCCGCCACGCCGACCCCGACGCCGACGCCGACCCCCACCCCGACCTCGGGTGACCTCAAGGTCACCGACCCCGGCCCGCAGACCTGCAAGTTCAACCAGACCTGCACCCTCCAACTGACCGCCACCGGCGGCCGCGCCCCGATCCGTTGGAGCGCCACGGGCCTGCCCCTCGGCCTCACCCTCGACGCCGCCACCGGCCGCATCACCGGCAAGCCCTGGAGCAGCGGAACCACCCGGATCACCGTCACCGCCACCGACACCACCCCCACCAGCGCCACCACCACCTTCCCCCTCACCGTCACCTGGTTCTGAGGCGGAACGCGGCCGCGGCACCGGGATCCGCCGGAATCCCGGTGCCGCGGCCGATGGATCCGGGCGCTAGTTGCCGAACACGGTGCTGCCGTTCAGGATCCAGGTGGCGTTGTCCGAGAGGGTGGACCAATCCCCGCTGTTCATCTTCCTCCAGGGGCCCGTGCGCTCGGCGCAGGCCCGCCCGTCGCAGACCGTGACCCGGACGGCGTAGTAGTTCGCTCCACTCACGTCGTAACACCTGGTCTGCGCGAAGTGCTGGTTGGAGGCGATCTGCACCTCGCATCCCGCGGCCGCCGCGTTGGCGGGCGTGATGACCGACACCTGGCCGGGGCCCGCGGCGCTCGCCGGCATCACGGCGGCCGCCGAGGCGGCGATCATGGAAGCGGCCACGACGGCGGCCTTGCGTATGAACGACATGTGGGGGGTCTCCCGTTTCGACGTTCGGCCGCCGGGCGGCAGCCGCGGCAGAACGCTAACCGAACGGGATCGGGTATCAAGGGAGTTGGAACAAGTGCAGCGATCAGTTCCGGCGATCGTCGAACCGCGGTTCAACCACCGCCCGGCGGGGAGAGCTCCGTGCTCAGCCAGCCGAGGGCGTCCGGATACATCCCGGCCCAGGTCTGGAAGTTGTGACCGCCCTCCGGGCGGACCAGTGTCTTGACCCGGACACCGGTGCCCGCCGCCGCCTTGACGAAGACGTCCAGCTGCTGCGGCGGACTGTCCTTGTCCTGCGCCGAGGTGGCGAGAAAGAGCCCGACGTCCGCCTTCCGCGCGTGCCGTACGAGCCACATCGGGCTGTTGCGCTCCCGCAGCACGGGGTCCGCGAGCACCTCCGCGTCCCCGGTCAGCGGGTCCGGGTCCAGCGCGACGCCCGCCGCGAAGACCTTCGGATACTGCAAGGGCAGCTTCGCGGCGCAGAACGCGCCCGTCGAGACGCCCATCAGGCCCCACCCCTTGGGCTCGGGCAGGGTCCGGAAGTTGCGCGCGACCAGCTCCGGGACGTCATCCGCGAGCCAGGTGGCGACCTCGTGCCCCGGGGTGTCGCTACAGTCCGTGTTCACCCCGCCCGGGTAGATCTCCGGCATCACCAGGATGAAGGGGTGCGCCGCGCCGAGCTGCACCAGCTGTTCCAGCGCGCCCGGCATGGACCCCAGCTCCAGCCAGGACCGGGGCGATCCGGGGTACCCGTGCAGCAGCGTCAGCACCGGGAAGCGGGTCTTCTCCGCGCCGGGGGCGTCGTACTCCGGGGGAGTCCACACGATCACCTGACCGGCGAGCTTGGAATGGCTGCCCCGGAAGTACGTGCTGCGGGTGCCGTCCCCGCCCAGGGTGAACCTGGCGCGCCCCGGCGGCGGCCCGGTCATCACGGAGGAGCCCTGGCCGTTCTCGGTGCCGAGCAGGTCGTCCCAGGAGGCGTAGAGCCCGTAGCTGCCGTTGATCCAGGTGGCCACCACGCAGATGGCGGTCAGCTGGCAGAGCCCCAGCATCAGCAACCGCGCGGGCCACCGCACCCAGGCCGGGCCGGGGACGCGGTTCCACAGCACCAGCGCGGCCAGCATCGCGAGCGCCGTGACGACGACCAGCGTGACGAGGAACGACGTGCTGGTCAGCTCCACGGCATCGGCTCCTGACGTGCGTGACGCGCCCGCCGGCCCCGGTGCGACGCCCCTGTCCCGCCAATCTACGACGGGCGGGCGCCCCCGGCGCGGCGGGCGCGCGGGAGCCGGGTGGTCGTCCGCGGGGTGCGGACAGCGCTCAGGCGGGGCGCACCCGGACCGTCACCGCGTGCCAGCCGGTCGCCCCGTCCGGGACGGTGTCGGAGCGCAGCCCCGGCTGGACGGCGCCCGTCCCGTCCGTCGCGCGGACCTCCACGGTGTGGCGGCCGGCGGCGGCCGGCCACTCCCACACCCACTGGCGCCAGGTGTCGGTGCCGTCCTCGGCCCCGAGCCGGGCCTCCTGCCACGCTCCGCCGTCGACCCGCACCTCGACCCGCGCGATCCCGCGGTGCTGCGCCCACGCCACCCCGGCCACCGGCACCCGGCCCGCGCGGGGCTCGGCCGAGGGGCGCGGGGTGTCGATGCGCGACTGGGTCTTGACCGGGGCCCGGGCCGCCCAGGAGCGGCGCACCCAGTACGCGTCGTAGGCGTCGAAGGTGGTCAGCCACAGCTCGCGCAGCCACTTGCAGGCCGAGACGTACCCGTACAGGCCCGGTACGACCATCCGCACGGGGAACCCGTGCCGGAAGGGGAGCGGCGCGCCGTTCATCCCGACGGCCAGCAAGGCCTCCCGGCCGTCCATGACGGTCTCGACGGGGGTGCCGAGGGTCATCCCGTCCACGGAACGGGCCACTAGCTGGTCGGCCGGCCCGCCCCGGGAGGGCGGCCGGACCCCGGCCTCGCGCAGCAGGTCGGCGAGGCGCACGCCGAGCCAGCGGGCGTTTCCCGCGTACGGTCCGCCGACCTCGTTGGACACGCACGTGAGCGTGACGTCGTGCTCGACCAGCGGTCGGGCCAGCAGCTCCCGCAGGTCGAGGCTGAGGGGCCGGGTGACCCCGTCCCCGTGGACGTCCAGCCGCCAGCCGTCCGCGTCGATCCGGGGGACCACCAGGGCGGTGTCCACCCGGTAGAAGTCGGCCACGGGGGTGAGGAACGCCGACACCCCGGGGACGCCCACGTCGGCGCCGGCCGGCACCGGCGGCGCGGGCCGTGCGGGCGGCGGCAGCCGCAGCCCGGCCCGGGAGGCGGTCGCGCCGGCCGAGCCGTGGGCGGTCAGCCGCCGGCCCGCGTACCCGGCCGCGGCGGACCCGGCCAGCGCGGCGGCGGCGATCCGGCCGAAGCCCCGCCGGTCCGGTCCCCGCGCCGGCTCCCCGTCCGCGCCGGAGCCGGGCGCCCGCGGGGCGCCCGGCGGCGCGGTCAGCGCGCCGGTCAGCAGGTACAGCGCCCCCATCGCGCCGGCCCCGCCCGCCAGCGAAGGCAGCGCGTCCTGCCAGGTCGCCTCGGGTCGGCTCAGCGCGGCCACCGCCCCGACGGCGGCGAAGCCGCACACGAGGGCGACCCCGGCGGCGCGCCGCCGCAGCGCGAGGACCCCGGCCGCGGCGGCCACCAGCGCCAGGACCACGAGCACCCCCAGCAGCAGCACCGTCTTGTCCGCGGTGCCGAACTGGCGGACCGCCCAGTCCTTGACGGCGGCCGGAGTGCGGTCGACCAGCGCGCCCCCGACCGCGGTGACCGGGCCCGATTCGGGTCGCACGGCCGCCGCGGCCAGTTCCGACAGGCTCAGGCCCGCGCAGCCGGCGACCACACCGCCGAGGGCGCCGTAGACGCGTTGCCGTCGCTGTCCGACCGCCTTCACACGGGTCATTCGGAGCCACCGCCCGCCCGGTTCGGTGCGACCGCCGCACACCCGACGACCGCTCAGGCGGTGGGGAAGGCCAGCACCATCAGGGGCGGCGAGGTCGGGGCGGGCGAACCGCCCGCCGGTTCCAGGGTGACACCGATCCCCGTGGCCGCGCCCACCGGGCCCGCCAGCAGGGCCGGGGCGTCGGGCCGGGCCGGGTCCATCAACCCCGCCGGGCGCATCGACCCGGCCGGATCGGCGAACCACAGCTGGTAGACCCGGCCCGCGGGCGGGGCCACCATGCCCGCGGCGACGAAGGCCGCCCGGTCCCGCTCCCGCGAGAGCACCACCGTCCCGGTGGCGCCGCCGGTGGCGAGCCGGCCCGTGGCCAGCCGGGCGTCCGGTGCGGACAGGATCCCGACCAGGTCGGCGGCCCGGGCCCGCGCGGTCCGGGCCGCCCGCGCGGCGTCGTCCGCCCGCTGGTACTGCCACAGCGCCAGCCCGCCGAGCCCGGCCGCCGCCGCGAGGCACGCGGCCAGCGCCCACCGGGTCCACCTGCCCGATCGGCCGGGCGCGCGGTGCGCGGGTCCGGGTGCGGGGGTCCGTACGGGGGGACCCTCGGCCCGGATGCGCTCCAGCACGGCGTCGCGCAGCTCCGGGGGCGGGGGGACGGCGACCGCGAGGGCGAGCCGGGCCGCCGCCCCGGACAGCTCCCGCACCTCTCGCCCGCAGCTCGGGCAGGTCTCCAGGTGCGCCTCGAAGGCGGCGCGCTCCACCGGGTCGAGCGCGTGCAGGACGTACGCGCCGGTCGCCCCGTGCGGGTCCGCGTGCCCGGCCGCGTCCGCGCGGCCCGAGGCGGTTCCGTCCGTGCTCATTCCCCGCTCACCCCCAGGCAGCCCCGCAGCCGCAGCAGTCCGTCGCGCAGCCGTGTCTTGACGGTACCCAAGGGCACCGACAGCGCGTCGGACACCTCGCGGCAGGTGAGCCCGCGGTAGTAGGCCAGGGCGATCGACTGGCGCTGCAACTCGGTGAGCGCGGCCAGGCAGCGGCGCACCCGGTCCCGCTCCAGCCGGTCCTCCACCGCCTCGCTGACCTCGTCGAAGGCCGGCAGCGCGGCCTCCAGGCGGGCCGCCCGGCGGTCCCGGTCGGCGGCGGCCTGCGCGGAGCGGACCCGGTCCACGGCCCGGTGGTGGGCCATCGTAAGGATCCAGGCCATCGCGCCGCCCCGGTCGCCGCGGTAGCGCCCGGCGGTGCGCCAGACCTCGACCAGCACCTCCTGGGCCACTTCCTCGGCCTGGGCCCGGTCGCGCAGCACCGCGCGCGCCAGGCCCAGGACGGAGCCGCCGACCGCCTCGTAGAGCGAGACGAAGGCGGCCTCGTCCCCCTCGGCGACCCGGCCGAGGAGGGCGGACAGGGCCCCGTCGCAACGCAGCGCGTCTTCCACGGGGCGATCCTGCCACCGCCTGGCGGGCCGTACCCGTCGACGCCGCCCGGCGATCGGCCGGGAGTCGCCCGCTACAGGCCGACGGAGGTCGGCGGCGGCGGGACCCAGCGGCCGGTGCGCGGCGGCCGCACGTCGTACTCGGTCTTCAGCTCCGCCGGGATCGCGTGGTGCATGACGCGGCCCCGGGTCAGCGAGGTCAGTTCGAAGCCGGCGAGCAGGGAGCCCGCCTTGTCGAGCGCCCACTCCGCGTACGGGCTGCTGTCCTCGATGGTCTCCAGCAGTCCGAGGACGACGGGCACGGCCTTCGCCGCCGTGTCCCAGCCGCTGCGCGGGATCTCCAACCAGTCGGCGATGGTGTCCCCGACCAGGAACCGGATGGTGGCCGGCACCATCGGGTCGAAGAGGGTGCCCGGCACCACGTCCTCGTACATCCGCATCAGCTGGGCGTTGAGCGCGACGCCCTCGGGGGAGGGGCCGAGGTTGCGCAGCAGGTACAGGTCGCAGTAGGCGCGGGCCTCGGTGAGGTTCTCCGGGACGGACGCCATGTCGCAGCCGAGCATGTACGCCACGACCCGCCAGGCGTAGAAGTAGGCGTCGGCGCCGTCCTCGCTCATGTGCACCCCGAGCCGGTGCATGGCGTCCAGGACCAGGATCGAGAAGCAGATCTGACCCCCGATCATGTCCTCCTGGCAGATGGGCAGGCCGTCCCGGGCGACGTCCCAGTGGCCGCCGCTGCGCAGGTGGTGGCGGATCGCCGCGTGCAGCAGCCGCACCTTCTGGGCGGCCGGGATGAACTTGCTCCCCTCGGCGAAGGAGTTGGTCTGCATGAGGTAGGTGACGAACTGGCCCGTGTTCGCCATCCGCCGGGAGGGGTAGGAGAGCGAGTGCGTCGAGGACAGCAGCCGCGACAGCCGGGGGATCGCGTAGGTGGCGGGCATCGCCGCGAAGGACAGGCCGGTGTTGATGTGGGCCGCGTTGTCCATGAAGAACAGCCGCGCCTGCTCCATGACGTCCCAGTCCACCCAGCTGGGCGGCATGGCGGTCGCCTCGAAGTACGCTGCGGCGGCGGCCGGGAGCTTCTCGGGCAGCTTGTCCCCGGTGGTGGAGAAGAAGCGCATCAGCGTGTTGAGGTCCCCCACCTCCTTGCGCTCGAACATCGCGGCGACGGTCTCGTCGGCGAGCGGGTCCCCCTGCTCGCGCAGGGCGTCGAGGACGGCGTCGTCGTAACGGGCGCGGGGTGGAGCGGTGGTGTTCGCGTTCACGTGAGTCCTTTGAGTCCTTCTCTTCGGTACGGGGGATGGGGCGGGGCGGGACGCGCGGGGACGCCGGATCCGCGGGCCGGGGTCAGATCGTCCGCAGCGCCGCCGCGTCGGCCAGTCCGCGCAGCGCGGAGCGGGCCTCGGCGGGCATCGGTACGGCGTCCAGCGCGCCCACGGCCCGGGCGATGCGTTCGGCGATCATCGACTCGACCTGGTGCCGGGCGCCGCAGCGCTCCATCAACTCCCGCACGCTCGCCGCCTCTTCCTCGCCGAGGGCGGGATTGCCGACGAGCTTGGCGAGCAGTCTGCGGTCGTCCTCGGCGACGGCCGCCGCCGTGAGGGCGAGCAGCGCGGTCGGTTTGCCGTCCCGCAGGTCGTCCAGGTTCGACTTGCCGGTCTCGGCCGGGTCGCCGAAGGTGCCGAGCAGGTCGTCGCGCAGCTGGAACGCCTCGCCGAGGGGGAGCCCGTAGGCCGAGAAGGCGTCCAGCAGGGCCCGCGATCCGCCCGCGAGCGTGGCGCCCAGGTGCAGCGGCCGTTCCACCGTGTACTTGGCCGTCTTGTACCGGGCCACCTCCAGGGATTCGGCGACCTGGAGCGGGCGGGCGGGCGCGTCGGTGCGCAGGACCTCCAGGAACTCGCCCGCCATCGTCTCGCGCAGCAGGGCCGACCAGAGCGGTCCGGTGCGGGCGAGGTAGGCGCCGGGGAGTCCGCACGAGGTGAAGACGTGCCCCGCGTACCCCATCAGGAGATCGCCGAGGATCATCGCGAGGGCGGTGGACCGCTGTCCGGACGCGGCGAAGGCGGCGTGCGCGGTGAGTTGGCCGTGCCGCATCCTGCTGTCGTCGATGATGTCGTCGTGGGTGCAGGCCGCGGCGTGCACCAGCTCCATCGCCGCCGCGGCCCGGATCACGCCTTCGCAGTCGGGCTGCCCCGCCGCCCGCCACCCCCAGTACAGGAACGCGGCCCGGATCCGCTTGCCCCGGGCCAAGGCGCGGCGCAACTGCTCCGAGAGCGGCGAGAGTTCGACGTTCAGCCCGAGGAGCGCGGCCTCCTCCTCGTCGGCGAGCCGGCCGAGCACCTCGTCGATGCGCACCTTGAAGCCGGTCTGGTCATGCACGCGGGTGACCGGCCCGCTCGGCGGCCCGGCGGGCCATGGTCTCCAAGTAGTTCTCGGAGCCCGTGGTCGCGCGCTGCGTGGCCAACTCGCCGCGCTTGCGCAGCTCGACGACGCCGTCGGTGAGCAGCTCGCGCAGATCGGAGCGGCGCATCACGTCCTGGGCCCGCTCGCTGGACTGGCGTAACTGGTCGAGCGCCAGGTCGGCGACTCCGGCGGCGAGGAAGGTCAGCAGTTCCAGGGCCGCCGCGGGCCCCCGGACCCCGTCGGCGGCCGGATCCGTCGGCGCCGTCCGCTCCTGCTCGGTCTCGGACATGATGCGTTCACTCCTGTGGCCAGATGGTGGCGTAGTGGGATGCACGGGCGTCACAAGGGGCGGCCGCCGGATGTGTCCGACGACCGCCCCTGATCGCTTCCGTGCCAGTGAACCCGTACGGCCGCCCGCGGGGCCAACCGGATGCGCCCCTCTCCCCCGCACGGGTTCCGAGATTCCCACGGGAGGGTGATGATCACCGTATGACCGGATCACCACAGTGGTGGTGGTGTAGGCGAATGGCGCCGGCGTGCCGGATTCGGACCGGCAACGCCCGGGTCAGACCGGCAACGCCCAGGTCTGGTCGATCCGGTGGTCGACGCAGTCGGCCAGCCGCAGCTGCCCGGTGGCGTCGGCCGCGCCCGGTGCCTGGAGGCACTTGCCGGTGCCGCTCTCGACCAGCGAGCCGTCGCGCTGTGCCATCCAGTGCCGGCTGCTGCGCGCCGTCGTCCCGGTGTCCCCGGCCGGGCAGGCGTCCAGCGTCACCGGCCCGTCGGCGCTCGTCGCGGTCAGGCACTTGCCCCCGAGCCGCACGGTCGCGTCCTGGCGCAGCACCCAGCGCTGGTCGTCGGCGCCGGTGCAGGCGGACAGGACGACCGCGTCCGTGCCCACCGTGTTCATCCCGTCCAGGCACCGCGCGCCGTCGCCGGTGATCTGCCCGGTGGGCAGGGGATCGGCGCAGCCGGCGCTCGGGGTGAGCCGCCAGAGCGCCGTGTCGTGCGCGTCGACCGTGGCGGTCAGGCCGTGCACCACGTCCCCCCGCGCGCCCGACCACAGGTCGCGCGCGGACACCGTGCAGCGGGCGATCCCGCGGTCGGCGAGCCCGAGGTCGGCGAGCGGCAGCGACACCTCCCGCGCACTGCCCGAGCGGTTGAGCACGGCGACGGCGCGGTCACCGCCCTCCAGCGGCCGCACCAGGACGTCGTACCCGCCGCTGGAGGCCACGACGGCGCCCTGACGGCCCATCGGGTCCTGGTCCAGCTCGATCAGCCGCTCGTTGCCGAGGGCTTCGAGTCCGCCCCGCGTCAGCTGCGACACGTCCGAGGAGAGGATGAACGGCGCCGCCATCATGGCCCACAGGGCCACCTGGCTGCGCCCCTCCGCGTCGGTCAGGCCGGGCGCCCCGGCGAGCAGGAAGTCCGGGTCGTTCCAGTTGCCGGGGCTCGCGTAGCGGTCCAGCCAGCGGTTGTAGCCGTAGTTGCCGAGGACCGAGGCCCAGCGCGAGGCGGTCGGCGCGGCGGGCTTGTAGACCTGGATGTCCTTGCCCTCGCGCCACAGCTGCCCGCTCTCGCCGACCCAGCCGAGCACCTTGTGCCAGTCGGCGCTGCCCCACTCGCCCTTCTGGAAGTAGGCCGGGGCGGAGGCGGAGAGCACCATGGCGCGGCCGCTGGCCCTGAGGGCGCGGGCGGCCGCCGCGTAGGCGTCGCGGTAGGCCTGTTCCTTCGTCGTGCCGGGCGGCACGTAGAGGTTGCAGCCGTCCATCTTCACGTAGTCGACCTTCCAGGACGCGAACAACTCGGCGTCCTGCGCGAAGTGGTCCCGGCCACCGCCGTTGGGCGTGCCGCTGCCGGGGTAGCGCTCGCAGGTGAGGTACCCGGCGTCCTCGTAGATGCCGAACTTGAGTCCCTTGCCGTGCAGGTACTCGCCGAGCCAGGCCATGCCGTGCGGGAACTTGGCCCGGTCGGTGACCAGGTCGCCGTTCTCGTCCCGGGCCTTGGTCATCCAGCAGTCGTCGACGGTGACCGTGTCGTAGCCCTTGGCGGCGAGTCCGGTCCTGACGAGGGCGTCGGCGTTGGCGACGACGGTCTTCTCGTCGATGGCGCACATGTAGTGCGCCCAGTTGTTCCACCCCATGGGCGGAGTGAGCGCGAGCGGGGTGTCCCAGGTCGCGGTGGGCTCGGCCGCGGCGGGACCGGACGCGAGCGGGAGCGCGAGCAGGGCGGCCGCGATGAGACAGGGGAGCGACGCACGCAGGCGAGGCGGCACGGAGACTCCTTGACGTGGGGCGTACGACAGGGGCTGTCGTGCGCCCAGTGCAGCGGGGTGGCTACCCAGTGTCAACATATGTCGATGTGTGAAGGTGGATTACCAGCAATATGGGTGTAGATCCCCAAAGTGCCCGGGGTCCCGCCGGCGCCGGGTGTCCGGGGCGCCCGCGATCAGGCCCGGCCGCGACCGCGGGCCGGGGCGGGCCTCGGCGCGCGGGCGGGCACGGGCGGCTGTCCCGCGGCGAGCGCGGCGAGCGCGGCCCCGAAGCCCAGGAGTTGGACTCGCCCGGGGGCGGCTCGTCGCCGTCGTCGCCCCGGACCGCCCCCTCGCCCAGGAACCGAAGGCCGACCTGTGCGGGCTCTCCCGCGAGGTGTTCGTCGACCTGCCGGCCGGGACGGCCGGACGCGTCCAGTCCGACCAGGCGTTCGCGGCCGCCGGCCTCACCCGCGATGTCGCCTTCGAGGTCACCAACGCGGACGTCCTGGCCCGGTTGGTCGGCCAGGGCCTGGGCATCGCCCTGCTCCCCGCGGCCTACGCGGCCCAGCTCGCCGGCGTCACGTCCGTCGAGGTCACCGATGCGCCGACCCGCGTCGAGTACCTGGTCCGGAGCCGCGCCGGCCGCTCGCCCGCCGCGACCGCCTTCGTCGACCTCCTCGACCTCGACCTCGACCTCGATCTCCGCGACCTTCCGGTCGGGTCCGTCCCGGGGTAGGAGCCCGCGTAGTGGGATACGACGTATGTTACGGTGTATCTCATGCCGAGACGATCGATGGCCCTGGACCGCGCCACACCCGATGCCATCGCCGTGGCCGCGCTGCGGATCCTCGACGACGAGGGGCCGGCGGCCCTGAGCTTCCGCGCCCTCGGCGACCGGCTCGGCGTCTCGCACGCCACGGTCCAGCGCCGCTGCAACGACCTCGCGGGCCTGCTCGACCTGTGCACCGAACACCTCGCGGGCCAGCTGCCGCAAGTGCCGGAGGGGACCGGCTGGGCCGAGGCCGCCGAGCTGCGCTTCACCCGCTTCTACCAACTGCTCACCGCCCATCCGGGGCTGCTCGTGCTGCGCGGCGGCCGCCCGTGGCTGGGCCGGCAGTTGCTGGCCCGGCTGGTCGAACCGGCCATCGCCGACAGCATCGCGGCCGGCATGACCGCCGCCGAGGCGATGACCTGCTACCGCCGGATGTACCTGCTGACCCTCGGCAGCGCCGCCTTCGTCGACCACCGCGACCCGGTCGGGGCGACCCAGGCGTCCCGGGCCGCGCTGGCCGCCCTCGACCCGGCCCGCTTCCCCGCGCTGAGCGGCGCGGTGGCCGACGTACTGCCCCCGCTCACCGACCACGAGGTGTACTACGGCGCCCTGCGCCAGCTCATCGAGGCGGCGGACCCCACCCGCCGCCCGTAGGCCGCGACGGCAACACCCGCCCGCCCCGCCCGCCCCGCACGGCTCGTACACCTCGCACGGCTCCACCCTGAACGGTCCCACCTGATCGGAGCGCCACCCGCATGGAATCGCAGCTCGACTACGCCGCCGTCCGGGCCGCCGCGGACCGGATCGCCGGGGCCGTCCGCCCCGCCGCCGTCGTCCCCGCGGCCGAAGGGCTCTGGTTCGCCCTGGAGTACCTCCAGCACACGGGCTCCTTCAAGGCGCGCGGCGCCCGCAACTTCCTCGCCGCCCACGCCGCCGCGGGCACCCTGCCGGAGGCCGGCGTGACCATAGCCTCCGGCGGCAACGCCGGCCTGGCCTGCGCCTGGGCGGCCCGGGCCCAGGGCGTACGGGCCACCGTCTTCCTCCCGGAGACGGCCCCGCGCGTCAAGGTCGAGCGGTTGCGCGGCTACGGGGCCGAGGTCCGGCTCGTCGGCGACCGGTACGCCGAAGCGCTGGCCGCCTGCCAGGAGTTCGCCGCGGCCACCGGCGCGCTGAGCAGCCACGCCTACGACCACCCGCTCATCGCGGCGGGCGCGGGCACCCTCCTCGACGAGATCCGGGCCGCCCTGCCGGGGTTGGACGCGGTGGTCGTCGCGGTCGGCGGCGGCGGGCTCTTCGCCGGGGTCGCCACCGCCGCGCGCGAGCACGGCGTACGGGTGATCGCGGCCGAACCGGAGAACTCCCGTGCCCTGAACGCCGCCCTGACGGCGGGTCACGTGGTGGACGTGCCCGTGGAGTCGGTGGCCGCCGACTCGCTGGGCGCCACGCGCGCCTCCGTGGACGCCTTGGCCGCGGCCCGGCACCCGGACGTCACCTCCGTCCTGGTCCCCGACGCGGGGATCACCGCCGCCCGCCGGGCCCTGTGGGAGGAACACCGGATCGTGGTCGAAGCGGGCGCGGCGACCGCGCTCGCGGCGCTGCGCGTCCTGCCGGACCCGCCGGGCGAGCGGGTCGCCGTCGTCCTGTGCGGGGCGAACACCGACCCCGGGGACCTCTGACGGCACCCGTCGTGGTCGCGCAGGACCACGACGGTAAAGCGGTTTTGCGGGTGGGTAGGTAAAGCGCATTAGTGCAACCCTCCCGGAACTGTCCTAAAGGCGTCCGGTGCTGACGCCGGGACAGGTTCGTTATCGAATCGATACCACGGTGAGGAGCTTGCCAACTAAAGCGCATCAGTCCAGGTCAGTGCCCTATTGATTGCGGGACTTTCGCGTTGTATGGGACCGGGTCGTCATGATTCGGGATGTGCTGACATCCGGCCTTCGGGACCTTGGGCACATTGACGCGATCTTGATTTCGGACGACCGTGGGCATCGCTCACCGGCAGCGAGGCCGGGACTCCCCGAAGGCGGCGACGATGACCCGATCGAACCTGACCCGTATGGCCATTGCCGTGGCTCTGGCCGGCGCCCTCTCCGGGTGCGGCCTGAGCGGCGGGGCGGACGTGAAGGAGGCGGAGAAGACGGGCAAGGTGGCCGGTGAGATCACCTTCCGGACCCTCCAGTTGAAGCCGAAGTTCACGGGGTACGTCCAAGGCGTCATCGACGCCTTCGAGAAGAAGTACCCGGACGCCAAGGTCAAGTGGGAGGACGTCCCGGGCGACGGGTACAACGAGAAGCTCGTCGCGGACGCCCAGGCCGGGGCCCTCCCGGACGTGGTGAACCTGTCCACCGACTCCTTCCAGCTCCTCGGCGACCGCGGGATGCTCGCCGACGTGGCGAAGCTCGACGGCGAGGTGGCCAAGGACTACGTGCCGGGCGCCTGGGAGCAGTTCAAACTCCCGGGCAAGGGCGACGGCGTGTTCGCCTACCCCTGGTACGTGACGCCCGAGATCCTCACCTACAACAAGGACCTCTTCGTCAAGGCCGGACTGGATCCGGCCAAGCCACCCACGACCGTCGAGCAGTTCTTCGACTACGCGGAGAAGATAGCCACGACGTCGGGCGGTCAGTACTCCGCCTTCATGGCCGACCCCAAGGGCCGACTGCCCGGCGACTGGCAGAAGATGGGCGTCCCGATCCTGAGCGAGAAGCAGGACGCCTTCGTCTTCGACACGGACAAGGCCGTCGCCTGGGTGGAGCGGATGAAGGACCTGTACGCCAAGGGGGCGATGCCCAAGGAGTCCCTGCTGAAGTCGGACGACATCAACCAGCTCTACGGCGCGGGCAAGTTGGTCTTCGGCCCCGGCTCCCCGGGTTTCATCAAGGACGTCAAGCAGAACTCCCCGCAGGTCTACGCGCACACCCAGGTCGCCGGGACGGTGACCGGCACCCTCGGCCACATCGGCATCTACGCCCAGTCCCTCGGCATCAAGAAGGACACCGAGCACCTCGACGCGGCGACCGAGTTCGCCAAGTGGGTCACCAACGGGCCCAACCAGGTCGCCTTCTCGAAGAACGCCACCATCTACCCGTCCAACGCCAAGGGGCTCGCCGACCCGTACTTCTCGGACCGGGGCGACGGCACGGACGCCGAGACGACGGCCCGCGCGATCGGCGCCGAATCCCTGAAGACCGCCCAGCTCGACGCCAACACGCCCGTCCAGTGGACCAACCAGGTCGGCGACGCCGTGGTCCGCGAGGTGCAGAAGGCGATCAACGGGGAGCAGGACGCCCGTACCGCGGTGAAGAAGGCGCAGGAGGAAGCCAACGCGCTGCTGGCCAAGACGGCACGCAAATGACGGCGCCAACGCGGACGACGGGGACGCCGCCGATGCCGACGCCGCCGGCGACGCGGACGCGGGGGCCGGCCCGGCCGCGCAAGAGGGCGAGAGCGGACGCCGGCGCCGACCCGGGCCTCGGCCACCGCGCGTGGTGGACCCCGTACCTCTTCCTCGCCCCCGGCCTGGTCATGGTCGTGCTCTTCAGCCTCTGGCCCTTCGTCAACACCGTGATCCTCTCCTTCACGGACGCCCAGATCCTGCGCGGCGGCTCCTTCGTCGGCTTCGACAACTACGGCCGGGCCTTCGCCGACCCCGACTTCTGGGTCGCCACGGGCAACAGCGTGCTGTACCTCGTGGTCGTCGTCCCCTGCCTCGTCCTCCTGCCGCTCGCCCTCGCCGTCCTGGTCCAGACGAAGATCCCCGGCATCGGCTTCTTCCGGTCGGCCTTCTACACCCCGGTGATCGCCTCGGCCGTGGTCGTCGGCCTGATCTGGCAGTGGGTGCTGCGCAGCGACGGCCTGGTCAACACGGTCTTCCAGGAGATCGGCGTGATATCCGGGCCGATCCCGTTCCTGACCGACAGCACCATGCTGCTGGTCTCCGCGATGATCGTGACCGTGTGGAAGGGCCTCGGCTACTACATGGTCTTCTACCTCGCGGCCCTGGGGAACGTCTCCACCTCCCTCTACGAGGCGGCCGCGATCGACGGCGCGGGGGCGGTCCGGCGCTTCTTCAGCATCACCGTCCCCCAGGTGAAGCCCATGATGCTGCTGGTCGGCACGCTCTCCGCGATCTCCGCGCTGCGCGTCTTCACCGAGATCTACATCCTCGGCGGCGAGAGCGGCGGTCCCGGCGGCGGCGCCCGCACCCTGCCCTTCCTCATCCGGCAGGTGGGCCTCGGGTTCTCCGGCGAGACCGGCTACGCGGCCGCCATCTCCATCCTGTTGTTCCTCCTGACGCTGGTCTTCAGCCTGCTGGGCCGCCGTCTGTCGAAGGGAGACGAGAGTTGAGCGCCGCCCCGGCCCCCCTCAGGAGCGCCGAGCCCGCCGAGCGCCCCGAACGCACCGGGCGCGCCGGGCGTCCCCCGCGCGCCGGGCGCGTCAAAGCCGTCAAGCGCGTCGGCCGCGACCGGACCCGTCACCTGCTCGGCCTGACCGCCCGCTACCTGACGCTGGTCCTGATGCTCGTCGTCATGCTCGGCCCGATCGTCTGGCAGTTCCTCACCTCGATCCGCGGCCGCACCGAGAACGTGTACGACGGCGTCCTGCCCTCGCAGCCCACGCTCGACAACTACGTCCGGGTCGCGGACTCCTTCCCGCTCCTGCAGTACGTCGGCAACACGCTCACCGTCGCGGTCCTCGCGATCACCTCGAACATGCTCTTCGCGGCGATGGGCGGCTACGCCCTCTCCCGGGCCGGCTGGAAGGGCCGCAAGGCCGTCTTCACGGTGCTCGTGGCGACCTTGATGTTCCCCTTCGAGTCCGTGATGATCTCGATGTTCCTCACGGTCCGCGAGATGGGTCTGGTGGACACCCTCGTCGGGGTCTGGCTGCCCGGCGCGGTCTCCGTCCTGAACATCATGATCATGCGGGCGTCCTTCCTCTCCGTGCCCAAGGAGGTCGAGGAAGCCGCCGTCCTGGACGGCGCCAACGAATGGACCCGCTTCACCCGGGTCTTCCTCCCCGCCGCCAAGGGCGCGCTCGCCGTCGTCTGCATCACCAGTTTCATGGGTGCCTGGGACGACTTCCTGTGGCCCCTGTTGGTCCTCACCAACAGCGACCACTACACCCTCCAACTCGGCCTGAAGTCCCTGGCCGGCGCCACCACCGTCAACGACCAGCGGATCATCGCGGCCGGTGCGATGGCCGCGCTCATCCCGATGATGCTGCTCTTCTTCGCCCTCCAGCGCTTCTTCTTCAAGGGCGTCGGCGAGGGAGCCGTCAAGACCTGAGCGGCGCCCCACCACCGCGCCCCTCCCACACCACCGCCGCCCCCCCCTCACCTGGAGCAGCCGTCATGCACGACGACCGCAGCATCACCGAACACCGCCTCCGCCGCGTCCTCAAGGAGCGCATCAAGCCCGCCGTCCGCTCCCGCTCCGTCCCGCTGACCGTGGAGCGCTGGGAGGCCCCGGGCGAGCCCGTCCCCGTGGCCGAGGGGCTGGCCGCGCCGTACGGGCCCTGCGCGGTCGGGGACGCGTGGGGGCCGGCCTGGGGCACCACCTGGTTCCGGCTCACCGGGACGGTCCCGGCCGAATGGGCCGGGCGCACCGTCGAGGCCGTGCTCGACCTCGGATTCGACCGGATGATGCCCGGCTTCCAGTGCGAGGGCCTGGTCCACACGGCGGACGGCGCCGAGGTCAAGGCGCTCAACCCCTACAACGACTGGGTGCGCTTCGCCGACCGCGCCGAGGGCGGCGAGCGCGTCGAGTGGTACGTGGAGGGAGCCTCCAACCCCGTCCTGGTCGACCACAGCGTCACCTACGAGGGCGACCTGCGGACCAGCGGCGACCAACCCCTCTACCGGCTCGCCCGGATGGACCTCGCCGTCTTCGAGACGGAGGTCTGGGAGCTGGTCCAGGACCTCGAAGTCCTCCACCACCTGATGGTGGAGCTCTCCGAGGGCGACGCCCGCCGGTACGAGATCCTGCGCGCCATCGACGCCGCCCTGGACGCCGTCGACCTCGCCGACGTCCCCGGCTCCGCGGGCGCCGCCCGCGCCCGGCTCGCCCGGGTCCTCGCCGCCCCCGCCAACGCCTCGGCGCACCGGATCAGCGCGATCGGGCACGCGCACATCGACTCGGCATGGCTGTGGCCGCTGCGCGAGACCGTCCGCAAGGTCTCCCGGACCACCTCCAACATGCTCGGCCTGATGGACGAGCACCCCGAGTTCCTCTTCGCGATGTCGCAGGCCCAGCAACTCGACTGGATCAAGACCCACCGGCCCGAACTCTTCGAGCGGATCAAGAAGAAGATCGCGGACGGTCAGTTCGTGCCCGTCGGCGGCATGTGGGTGGAGTCCGACACCAACATGGTCGGCGGCGAAGCCATGGCGCGGCAGTTCCTCTACGGGAAGAAGTTCTTCCTGGACGAGTTCGGCATCGAGACCCAGAACGTCTGGCTGCCCGACTCCTTCGGCTACACCGCGGCCATGCCGCAGATCGTCAAGCTCTCCGGCTCGAAGTGGTTCCTGACCCAGAAGATCTCCTGGTCCCAGGTGAACAAGTTCCCCCACCACACCTTCTGGTGGGAGGGCATCGACGGCACCCGCGTCTTCACGCACTTCCCGCCCGTCGACACCTACAACAGCGACCTGGGCGGGGAGCAGTTGGCCCACGCCGCCCGCAACTACCAGGAGAAGGGCCGCGGTTCCCGCTCCCTGGCGCCCTTCGGCTGGGGCGACGGCGGCGGCGGCCCCACCCGCGAACAGCTCGCCCGCGCCCGGCGCCAGCGCGATCTGGAGGGCTCGCCCCGGGTCGAGATCGAGCGCCCCGACGCCTTCTTCGAGAAGGCGCACGCCGAGTACGCGGACGCGCCCGTCTGGGCCGGCGAGCTGTACCTGGAACTGCACCGCGGCACCTACACCTCGCAGGCCAAGACCAAGCAGGGCAACCGGCGCAGCGAATCCCTGCTGCGCGAGGCGGAGTTGTGGGCGGCCACCGCCGCCGTCCGGGTCCCCGGATTCGCCTACCCGCACGCGGACCTGGAGCGGATCTGGAAGGTCGTGCTGCTCCACCAGTTCCACGACATCCTGCCCGGGTCCTCCATCGCCTGGGTGCACCGCGAGGCCCGCGCGACCTACGCGAAGGTACGGGCGGAACTGGAGGCGATCACCGACGCGGCCCAGCGCGCCCTGGCCGGCGAGGGGAGCGCCGAGCTGGTCTTCAACTGCGCCCCGCACGCCCGGGGCGGCGTCCCGGCCGGCGGCGCCGCGCCCGCCGTCGAGGCGCCCGCGCCGGTGAGCGCACGCGACCGGGAGGGCGGCGGCCACGTCCTCGACAACGGGCGGTTGCGGGTCGCCGTCGACGCCCGGGGACTGATCGTCTCGGCGTACGACGTCGAGGCGGGCCGCGAGTCGCTGGCGCCGGGCGCGGCCGCGAACCTGCTCCAGATCCACCCCGACTTCCCCAACATGTGGGACGCCTGGGACATCGACGCCTTCTACCGCAACAACGTCACCGACCTCGTCGACCTGGACTCGATGGAGCTGCGCGAGGATACGCCGCGGGCCGTGACGGTCCGGGTCACGCGCTCCTTCGGCGCCTCGAAGGCGGTCCAGTCCCTGACCCTGCGGGCCGGTGCCAAGACCGTCGACATCGTCACCGAGGTGGACTGGCACGAGACCGAGAAGTTCCTCAAGGTCGCCTTCCCGCTCGACGTGAAGGCCGAACGCACCGCCTCCGAAACCCAGTTCGGGCACGTCTACCGGGCCACCCACACCAACACCTCATGGGAGGCGGCGAAGTTCGAGATCTGCGCCCACCGCTGGATCCACGCGGAGGAGCCCGGCTGGGGCGTCGCCCTCCTCAACGACTCCACCTACGGCCACGACGTCACCCGTGACGTGCGCGCGGACGGCGGCCAGACCACCACGGTCCGGCTGTCCCTGCTGCGCGCACCGCGCTACCCCGACCCGGAGACCGACCAGGGCGAGCACACGCTGCGCTACTCGCTCGCCCCGGGCGCGGCGGTCGGGGACGCGGTGCGCGAGGGGCACTGGCTGAACCTGCCCGAGCGCACCCGTACGGGCGCGGCCCCGGTGGCCCCGCTGGTCGTGGTGGACGACGACGCGGTGGTCGTCGAGGCGGTCAAGCTGGCCGAGGACCGCGGCGGCGACGTGATCGTCCGTCTCTACGAGTCCCGCGGCGGTCGCGCGCGGGCCATCTTGACCCCGGGCTTCGCCGTCTCGGCCGCGGTCGAGAGCGATCTGCTGGAGCGCCCGCTGCCCGGGTCCGCGGCGGTCACCGGGCCGGGGCCGGGCGGCGCGGTCACCCTCGCGCTGCGCCCGTTCCAGATCCTCACGGTCCGCCTGCGCCGGGCCTGAACCGCACCGGCCGGGGCTGCGCCGCCCCGCCCCGCAGCCCCGCCCCGCCGCCCCCCGCCTCCTCGACACCCGATCGGGGCGGGGCCCGGCGGGGCCTCAGGTCGTCTTGAAGGCGCCCAGGGCGCTGCCCTCCAACCAGGCGTCCCAGTCGAGGTTCCAGTCGCCGTAGCCGTTGCCGAAGTGGTCCATCGGCTTGCCCGTGGTGCCGGTGACCTCGACGACGTCCCCCTTGCGGCTCTGCCCGTAGAGCCACTTCGCGTCGGCGGTCGACATGCCGACGCAGCCGTGGCTGACGTTGGCGCGGCCGAAGGACCCGGCGTTGTCGGGCGCCGCGTGGACGTACTCGCCGCTGATCGTCTCGCGCATGCTCCACTCGTAGCGCCCGTAGAAGCCGTCCGGGTGTTCGCGCGGGATGCCGATGGTGCGCGAGTCCATCAGCACGGTGCCGTCCTTGCTGAGGATGGTCTTGACGCCCTCGCGGGTCCGGTACTTCGCCTCGCCGCCGCTGACCGGGATCGTGCGCAGCGGCGTACCGTCCTTGACCACGGTCAGGGTGTGCGCCGCGAGGTCGACCTTGTTGACCATCGAGGCCCCGACGGTGAAGTCCAGCGTGCGGTCCCCGGACGCGGCGGTGCGCGCGTCGAGCCGCACCCCCTGCAACGGCGCCTTCAGCGAGACCTTCGTCCCCGCGGGCCAGTACTCCCGGGGCCGGAAGTGCAGGTGGGTGTCCCCCTTGGCCTCGGCCCAGTGCCAGGCGCCCACCACCGCGGTGGAGGTGGTGAGCCGCATCCGGCCCTCGATGCCCGCGCGCAGCGCGGGGTCCACCCGCTGCCCCTTGAAGACCAGGGAGACCGGCTGTCCGACGCCCACGGTCTCGCCGTTCTCGGGGGCCAGTGAGGGCCGTACCGTCCTCGCCGCGCCGGGGAGCAGCTGGGCCGGGGGAGCGGGCGCCCGGGTGGGGTCGGGGGGCGCCGTGGGGGAGGGCGGCGTCGAGCCGGTGTCGGCGGCCGCGGCGGCCTTCTCCGCGATGCGGTCGCTGTCCGACCGCTCGGCGCCGCAGGAGCCGATCAGCGCGGCGGTGAGGACGGTGGCGGTGGCCGCGACGGCGGTGCGCAGCCCGCGGGAGCGGGTGCGGGCCGGGCTGTCGGCCGGGCTGTCGGCGGGGCTGTGGGCGGGGCCGCGGTGGCCGGCGCCGGGGGCTGGAAGAGCGGGCATTCCCTCATTTTTTGCCATTCCTTGGGGCGTGAGGTCCGCCACAAGTCCCACCGGGCGGGGCCGAAAGGCCCGCGATGTCGGGACGTACGACCCCCCGGCGTTGTTATGCACCTAGTTGCAAAAGGTCCTGCGGCTCGCTACAACAGGGTCATCACCCCCGCGCGAGGAGGCGCCCCCGCATGAGCCAGTACCCGCACCTGATGAGCCCGCTGGACCTCGGCTTCACCACCCTGCCGAACCGCGTGATCATGGGCTCGATGCACACCGGCCTGGAGGAGCACGAGCGCGGCTTCGAGCGCCTCGCCGCCTTCTACGCCGAGCGCGCCCGCGGCGGCGCGGGCCTCATCGTCACCGGCGGCATAGCCCCCAACGACAAGGGCCGCCCCTTCGAGGGCGGCGCCCGCCTCACCACCGAGGCCGAGGCCGCCGAGCACCGGGTGATCACCGACGCGGTGCACGCCGAAGGCGGGAAGATCGCGATGCAGATCCTCCACTTCGGCCGCTACGCCTACCACGCCGACCTGGTCGCCCCCAGCGCCCTCCAGGCCCCCATCAGCCCCTTCGTCCCGAACGAGCTGAGCGAGGACGAGGTCGAGGAGACCGTCGAGGACTTCGTCCGCGCCGCCCGCCTCGCGCAGCTCGCGGGCTACGACGGCGTCGAGATCATGGGCTCCGAGGGCTACCTGATCAATGAGTTCACCGCTGCCGCCACCAACCGGCGCACCGACCGCTGGGGCGGTTCCTACGAGAACCGCGTCCGCTTCCCGCTGGAGATCGTCCGCCGCGCCCGCGAGGCCGTCGGCGCGGAGTTCATCCTGATCTACCGGCTCTCCATGCTGGACCTGATCCCCGGCGGCTCCACCCTCGACGAGGTCGTCCAGCTCGCCAAGGAGATCGAGGCGGCCGGCGCCACCATCATCAACACCGGCATCGGCTGGCACGAGGCCCGCATCCCCACCATCGCCACCTCCGTCCCGCGCGCCGCCTACACCTGGGTCACCAAGCGGCTGATGGGCGCGGTCTCGGTGCCGCTGGTCACCAGCAACCGCATCAACACCCCCGAGATCGCCGAGGAGGTGCTCGCCGACGGCCGCGCCGACCTGGTCTCGCTGGCCCGCCCCTTCCTCGCCGACGCCGCGTTCGTCGCCAAGGCCGCCGCCGGACGCCCCGAGGACATCAACACCTGCATCGGCTGCAACCAGGCCTGCCTCGACCACACCTTCAGCGGCAAGATCACCAGCTGCCTGGTCAACCCGCGCGCCTGCCACGAGACCGAGCTGGTCCTCTCCCCGACCCGGTCGAAGAAGCGCGTCGCCGTCGTCGGCGCCGGGCCGGCCGGACTCGCCTGCGCCGTCTCCGCGGCCGAGCGCGGCCACGCCGTCACCCTCTACGAGGCCTCCGGCCACATCGGCGGCCAGCTCGACATCGCCCGCCGCATCCCGGGCAAGGAGGAGTTCGAGGAGACCATCCGCTACTACGCCACCCAGCTGGAGCGCCTCGCCGTCGAGGTCCGCCTCGACACCCGCGCCGACGTCGCCGCCCTGGGCGGATACGACGAGGTCGTCGTCGCCACCGGCGTCACCCCCCGCACCCCCGACATCGAGGGCGTGGACCACCCCTCGGTCGTCAGCTACCTCGACGTGCTGCGCGACGGCGCGCCCGTCGGCGAGCGCGTCGCCGTCGTCGGCGCGGGCGGCATCGGCTTCGACGTCGCCGAGTACCTCACCGACAGCGGCGAGGGCGCCGGCCAGGACCCCGCCGTCTACTTCCGGCACTGGGGCGTGGACACGACGTACAGCGGCCCCGGCGGGCTCGCCGCCCCCGACCGCCCGGCCTCCCCGCGCCAGGTCCACCTGCTCCAGCGCAAGGAGACCAAGGTCGGCGCCGGCCTCGGCACCACCACCGGGTGGATCCACCGCGCCGAACTCAAGCACCGCGGCGTCGTCTCGGTGGCCGGAGCCGCCTACGACCGCATCGACGACGAGGGCCTGCACATCACCGTCGGCGGCGAACAGCGCCTGATCCCCGCCGACACCGTGGTCCTGTGCACCGGACAGGAGCCGCGCCGGGGCCTGTTCGACGAGCTGATCGCGGCCGGCGTCGACGCCCACCTCATCGGCGGCGCCGACGTGGCCGCCGAACTCGACGCCAAGCGCGCCATCCGCCAGGGCACCGAACTCGCCGCCACGCTCTGACGGTTCGCCCGCCCACCCGGGTGTTGTGGCGGCCGGTCCCGGCCGCCACAATCACCCTGTGACACAGACACCCCTCACCCCGGCCGACGGCGAGAAGATCCTCGCCGAGAACTTCGCGCCCTGGGTGCTCGACCTCGGCCTCGTCGTCCAGGAGACCGGCCCGGCCCGGACCGTGCTGCGCCTGCCCTGGTCGGAGCGGCTCGCCCGGGACGGCGGCGGCCTCAGCGGCCAAGCCCTGATGGCCGCGGCCGACACCGCCACCGTCATCGCCATCTCCGCGGCGCGCGGCGCCTACGGCCCGATGACCACGGTCCAGCAGTCCAGCACCTTCCAGCGCCCGGTGGTCGGCGCGGACGTCCTGGTCAGCGTCCGCGTCACCAAGCTCGGCAAGCGGATGGCCTTCGCGGACGTCACCATGACCCCCGAGGGCGCCACGGAACCCGCGGCGACCGCCTCCACGGTCTACGCGCTGCTGGGCTGAGCGTAGTTTCCGTAACCCGTCCAGTCCAAGGCCACGCACGGCTCGTCACCCAGCACCCAGGCATCGTGCCCGGGCGCGATCTGAATGAAATCGCCCGGGCCGACCTCGCCGCTCTCACCGCTGTCCATCGCGATGTTCATGCGGCCGCTCACGATGTAGCCGGTGTGCGCCGACTCGCAGCTCTCCGTGCCCGCCAGTGGCTTGACGTGCTGCGACCAGCGCCAGCCGGGCTCGAACACGGCGCGGCCCACCGGGCCGCCGTCCGTCTGCAGCAGGTCGAGCCTGCCCTTGCCGTCCTCGAACGGCCTCGTCTCGTCCGCGGAGTCAAAGCTCCGGGACACCAGTCCGGTCATGATCCACCGCCTCCCGGCGGAACGCACCCGAGTCCACGTCCCAGCCTACGCGCGGTCGGGGTGCTCCACCGCGCGTGCCTTGCCAGACTGGGGGGGGGGTACGGGCTCTGGGGGTACGGGCTCCCGCACGGCGAGCAGGAGGTGGGGCATGGACCCGGTGGCGGCGCTGAGCCGGATCGCGTTCCTGCTGGAGCGCGCACAGGCCCCCACCTACCGGGTGCGCGCCTTCCGCGGCGCCGCCGCGACCCTCACCACGATGGGCCCGCGGGAGACGGCCGAGCGGGCCGCCGCGGGCACCCTGGAGGCGGTCAAGGGCATCGGGCCCAAGACCGCCCGGGTCATCGAGGAGGCCCTCGCCGGAACGGTCCCCGCCTACCTCCGGACGCTGGAGGACGAGATCGCCGCCCATCCCGAGGGCGAACCGCCGCCCAGCCCCGCGGCCGCGGCCCTGCGCGCCGCCCTGCGCGGCGACTGCCACCTGCACTCCGAATGGTCCGACGGCGGCAGCCCCATCGAGGACATGGGGCGGGCCGCCGCGGAGATCGGCCACGCGTGGGCGGTCCTCACCGACCACTCGCCGCGGCTGACCGTCGCCCGCGGACTCTCCCCGGAGCGGTTGCGCGAGCAGCTGGCGGTGGTGGCCGAACTCAACGCCACCTGGGCGCCGTTCGAACTCCTCACCGGCATCGAGTGCGACATCCTCGCCGACGGGAGCCTGGACCAGGAACCGGAGCTGCTGGACGCCCTCGACCTCGTCGTCGCCTCCGTGCACTCCCAGCTCCGGATGGAATCGGCCGCCATGACCCGGCGCCTCCTCGCGGCCGTCCGCAACCCCCTCGTCGACGTCCTCGGCCACTGCACCGGACGCCTGGTGACGGGCCGGACCCGCCCCGAGTCCACCTTCGACGCGGACGCCGTCTTCGCCGCCTGCGCCGAATCCGGCACCGCCGTGGAGATCAACAGCCGGCCGGAACGCCTGGACCCGCCCCGCGGACTGCTGCGCCGCGCCGTGTCCGCCGGCACGCTCTTCGCGATCGACACCGACGCCCACGCGCCCGGCCAGCTGGACTGGCAGCCGCTCGGCTGCGAACGGGCCGTGGAATGCGGGGTGAGCGCCGAGCGCGTCGTCAACACCTGGACGGCACAAGGCTTGCGAACATGGACCCGCACCCGCCGTCCCCCGTGACGCCCTCCCGTCGCCCGGCACCGACCGGACCCGGGCACCGACCGGAAAGCAGGCCGCAGATGACGCGTTCGCCCGTCCCCGTGATCGACCTCGGCCCCTGGCGCTCCGACGGCCCGGACGCCCGCGCCCGTACCGCGGGTCGCGTCGACCGGGCGCTCCAGGAGGCCGGCTTCCTGCTGATCACCGGGCACGGCATCGACCCCGCCCTGCCCGCCCGGATCCGCGCGGCCGCCCGCACCTTCTTCCGGTTGCCCGCCACCGCCAAGCAGCCCTACGCCGTGGCCGTGGGCGATCGCGGCTGGCTCGGTCCCGGCGCCGAGGCCAACAGCTACGCCGAGGGCGCCCCCTCCCCGCCCGACCTCAAGGAGTCCTGGTCCTGGGCGGCCGACGAACCCACCGGCCGACCGGCCGTGGACGCCGAGTGGTTCCGCCCCAACGTCTGGCCCGCGGAAGTCCCCGAACTGCACGCCCTGGTCACGGAGTACCTCGGCCGGATGCGCGCCCTCTGCGACGAACTGCTGGAACTGCTCGCACTCGCCCTCGGCGCCGCCCCGGACCTCTTCACCCGCCACACGGGCCACCCCACCTGGGGCTTCAACGTCAACTGGTACCCGGGCGCCGAGCACACCGGACCGCCCCTGCCGGGCCAGTTCCGCATCGGCGCGCACACCGACTTCGGCACCGTGACCGTCCTGGACCGCGAACGGGGCGCGGGCGGGCTCCAGATCCACACCGACGCGGGCGGCTGGCAGGACGCGCCCTGGGACCCGGCCGCCCTCACCGTCAACATCGGTGACCTGATGGCCCGCTGGACCGGAGACCGCTGGCGCGCGGGCCGCCACCGCGTGCTGCCGCCGCCCGCCGAGGCGCCCGCGGAGGAGCTGGTCTCCCTCGTCTACTTCTACGAGTGCGACCCGCACACCCGGGTGGAATCCCTGCCCGCCCCCACCGGCCGGGTGGTCCACGAACCGGTCGACTCCCACCACTACTTGCGCGCGAAACTCGACGCGATCACCGTCACCTGACCCGGTCGGGCCCCGCCGGTCCCGCGTCGGTGGCGGGAGCGGACCCCTTGAGGGCGCGCACGGTCGTGGATCACAATCCGCAGATGTCCGCCCCCACGCCCGAACTCACGCCGGCGCCGTCCGATCCGCCGCCCTACAGCAGCTGGATGCGGTACTTCGCCCCCACCGCCAACCACCGCCGCCTCGGCCTGGTCTGCCTCGGCGTCGGCCTCCAGCGGGGCGCGCTGCCCGTCGTCGGGCCACGGGTCCTCGACCACCACGTCGCCGTGGTCGTCACGGCGGGCCGCGGCTGGTTCAGCCACGGCGGCAGGGCGCCGCAGGAGGTGGTCGCGCCCGCCCTGCTGTGGCTGATGCCCGGGGTCGTGCACCACTACGGGCCCGACCCCGGCACCGGCTGGGACGAGGGCTTCGTCGACTTCGCGGGCCGCAGCGTCGAGGCGTACACCGACCTCGGCTACATCACCCCGGACCGGCCGGTGGTCCCGCTGACCGAGACGGCCGAGGTGCGCCACGTCATCGACGGGATCGTCCGGGCGGCCCGGCGCGGCGGCCCGCTGCTCGACGTGGAGGCCGCGGCCGCCGTCCACGGCCTCTTCGTCGCCCTGCGCTACGCCCGGGCGGAGGTCTCCCGGCACGGGGACGCCGTGATGGACACCCTCGCGCGCGACGCGCTCCTGCCGATCTCGGTGGCGGAGCACGCCGCGCGCCTGGGGATGGGGCTGCACGAACTGCGCGGCGCGGTGCGGCGCAGCACCGGCGAGGGGGTCAAGGAGTACCTCCTCGGGATCCGGCTGAGCCGCGCCAAGGAACTCCTCGCCCGCACCGACCTGCCGGTCGCCGGGGTCGCCCGGCGGGTCGGCTACGAGGACGCGGCCTACTTCAGCCGCCTGTTCAGCCGCCGGGTGGGAGTGGCCCCCGGCCGCTTCCGCGAGCAGCAGTCGCTGCCGGGCCAGGTCCGCTGAACCGACCGGGCCCGGGACTCACGGCGCGTAGCCGACGTTCAGCTCGGCGACCGAGGTCCAGGGGTTGCCCGCGACCTCCCGCGTCGCCCTGAGCTTGACGTAGCGCGCGGAGCGGGGTGCGAAGCCCACGTCCTGTTGCGCCGTGGTGTCGGGGAAGGTCCCGGCGGCCGCCGCGGTCCAGTTGACCCCGTCGGGGGAGGTGAGGACCTGGTAGTCGGCGATCCGGCCGTTGCTCTGGGACTGTCGCGGCAGCACGTGCAGCGCCGAGACGGCGTACGTCGCGCCCAGGTCCAGGACGATCTCGTGCGGCATCGGCGCGGTGGCCCGGTACCACTGGGTGTGCCAGATCGAGGCCGGGTCCCCGTCGAGGACGTTGACCGCCCGGCCGTTCTCGCCCGCCGTCTCCTCGCTGTCCACCGCCTTCACGCTCATCTGCGCCTGCGGCACCAGGAGTTCACCGCCGCCCGCGGGCCCCAGGTCGTCCACCGCCAGGTCGTCGAGCACGAAGTCGGCCTCGTTGTGCGAGTCCTCGGCGCTGACCTTGCGGATCCCGATCCAGGCGTCCGCCCCGGCCGTGAAGGTCTTGGTGAAGGTGGTCGCGGTCCGGGCCTGGCCCAGCGCGGTGGCGCTCTCCGTGCTCCCGGCACCGGTGACGAACTGGTAGTCGCCCGCGAAGCCGTTCTCGTAGGCGAAGCTCACCTTGTACGAGCGCCCCGGAACCAGCCGCAGGGTCTGCGGCAGCGTGCGGTAGACCAGGCCGGTGCGCTCCTCGTGCGACTTGAGCGAATTCTGGCCGCCGATCACGTCGTCGACCAGCTTCCCGTTCCAACCCGCCTGTGTGTAGGGGGCGTTGCGCTGCGCGAGGTGCGTGCGCGGGTCGGTCGCCGAGCCGCCCGCGCCACCGAAGGCGAAGGGCCCCCAGCCCGCGTCGACGTTCTCGAAGTCCTCGGTGAACCAGTGCCCGGCGAGCGGGGTCCGCGCACCGCGCACCACGCGGACGTCGTCCAGGACGACGGTGCCCGCACCCGAGGCGGCCGACAGCTGGAGGGTCGCGGTGGACTGGCCCGCCGGCACGTCGAAGAACACCTTCATCCGCTGCATCCTCGTGCCGTTCTTCTCGCTGCCGCCGAGGTTGTTCACCAGCGGCGAGGAGTCGGCGTACACGGAGGCGGCCGCGCCCCCGGTGGGGGACACCTTCAAGGTGGCGGCCCGCCCGGTGGGGGTGGACACCCACACCGAGGCGGCGTAGGTCCCCGGGGCCAGGCCGGTGAGCTGCTGCGACACGGTGGGCGCGGTGCCCGCGGCCAGGGTCAGCTCGTTCTGCCCCTGGGCGTTGCGCGTCACCGCGGCGCCGGCCCCGGTGACGTTCCAGGCGGCCAGGTCGCCGGAGTAGAAGGAGGGGTCCTTGACCGGGGCGCCCTCGCCCCACTGCGGGTCGCCCTGCGCCGGGGCGGCCCCGTCGGTGACGACGTACGGGGTGCGGGCCGCGGCGTCGATGGTCACCCGGCCTCCCGTGACCGGCAGGTCCTTGACGAACCGGCGGCCCGAATCGGTCAGTTGGTACAGCTTGGGCGCGCTCCAGCCCGCCGGCAGGGTCCAGGTCGTCGCGGCGGCCTTGTCGTTCCAGTGGTAGAGCTTCCCGTCGCGCGGCAGCAGGTACGCGGAGCCGTCCAGGACCGTGCGGCCGGCCGTGGTGATCTTCCGGGAGCCGCCGGCCTTCGTGACCGAGGTGCCGTTCGCGAGGGTGACCGTGTCGGCCGTCCACTTCACGATCGGCGATTCCTGGAGGTACTTCGTCGGCAGGTTGGTGGCGAAGGTCGTGTTCAGGAAGGCGGTGTAGTCCTTCTTGCCCTGCCAACCCTCGTAGGCGGTGACCTCGGCGCCGCCGAGCAGCGGATCGCGGGCGATCCAGTCGTCCTTGGCGTGGTTCGCGATGAAGCGGGTGATGGTCGAGTTGATGCCCTTGAGGTCGCTTCCGCCGTAGTCGACGTCCGTCGCCCAGTGGTGCCACAGGGACTGCTCGGTCAGCGTGTTGGGGAACTCCGTGGCCAACTGGTAGCCGAGCGAACCGATCTCCCGCTCCAGCTTCCGCGACACGTACCCGTCGCCGTACCAGACGTCCACGTAGAGGAAGTCCAGCCCGGGAGCGGCGGCCTTGAGGTCCTGGAGGCGCTTCAACCGGTCGCCCGACTGGCCGTCCTTGCGGGTGTCCACGTAGTACGACTGGTCCAGCCAGTCCCAGCCGAGCCCGCCGCTCTGGTGCGCCGGGTCGAAGGTGGCCGAGACCGGGTACTCCTCGGTCGCGTTGATGTGCACGCCGAAGTCGGCGTTGTAGGCGTGCCCGGCCGTGATCAGGGAGTTGAGCCCGGCGGCGCCGCCCAGCTTCGACCCGATGTTCTTGTAGTCCATGTGCGCCGAGTCGTGCCCCTCCGACGCGTACCCCTTGAGCAGCACGAACTGGCCGAGGCCGTCGGTGGCCCTGGCCACCCGCTTGGTCTCGTCGAGCGTCTGCGAGAAGGGATGGGTGGCCGCCGAGGCGAAGTTGAACGGGATCCGCTGCACCACCCGGTCCGCGGTCTGCTGCCACCCCGTCGGCGGGGTCCAGACGTCCCGGTAGGCGATCGCCGCGTCCTGCCAGTCCACCACCGCGTCCGCGTTGCGGTCGGCGGTGATCGCCACGCGCGCGTACGGCAGCGGCTCGGGATCGTCGAGCGGAGCGCCGCTCGGCCGGTACAACCAGTCCCCGCTCCACAGGCCCGCCCGACGGTAGGACCCCTTGTCGGTGACCCGCTCGCTGATCCGCCCGTTCTCGCGGGCGGTGGCGCCGGACGGCTGGTCGTACTGGGCGTTGGTGTCCATGGCGGCGGCCAGCTTCCCGGTGTTCACCAGCCCGTACATCACCGTCCTGGCGGCCGCGTCCACCGGCGTGCTCGCCGTGACCGGGGTGAAGGCGTCGCCCGTACCGGTGGTGGCCGTGTGCATCGAGGCCGTGGACAGGGCGGCGCCCGGCTGGTCGCTGCGCACGCTGACGAGGGTGTGGTCGGGTATCGAGAAACTGCGCACGCGCAGCGCGGCCGTGTCCTGGATCGAGGTGACCTTGAAGTCCACCACCGAACCGGTCACCGACAGCGAGGACGTGACGGTGACGCCGGAGAACGACATGACGTAGTCGATCCCCGACGCCCCCGCGGTGGAGGTCACCGTCGGGGTGTAGGTGGTCCCGTTGACCACCACCGTGGAGAGCGGGTCCTCGTTGCCGTTCAGCACGTCACCCGTCGCCCGTCGGGTGTAACTGATCACCCGCGGGAAGGCGGGGTCCACGCTCACGGACAGCTCGGGCGAGGTCAGGGTCACGGGCGTCGCCGCCATCGCGGTGGGCACGGCCACGACCAGGGTGGCGACGAGGCCGGCCACCGCGGCTGCGGCCGGCCAGAGGGGGGTGCGCATCGGACCTCCGGGAGTCGGCGCTCGCTGATCACGTCAGCTTGCGGACCGCCGCCGCGGCAGGCCCATGGACAAACCCGCGTCCCGTCATGGACTTACGGCGCCGGCGCGCCCTAGGCCCTGTCGTCAAAGTGCCGTCTGCCTCGCGACGCCTGGCACGTGCTCGCGCCGCACCGGGCGAAAGCCAAGTACGTCCAGTACGCGGGCTTCCGCCCGGCACGGCGAGAGCACGCACCAGACGCCGCGGGGCGGCCCTTCGGGCGACGACGGCACTTTGACGACAGGACCTAGTCCTGCGCGCGGGCCGTGATCGTCGCGTCGCTGCGGTCGCCCAGGAACTCGTACCAGCGGCGCTGGAGGCCCAGGTAGCGCGTGTCGGCCTCGACCAGGGCGAGGAACGAGTCCACCGTCGAGGCGAGCCGCTCGCCCAGCCCCGCGTCGGTCAGCGCGCCGTCCTCGCCGAACGCCTGGTGGGCCATGGCCAGGCTGAACATGTCCGGGTACACCCGCGCCCCGAGGTGCTCCAGCGGGACGCGCAGCGCCCACAGGCCGCGGTTGCCGCCGACCAGCGACGGGGAGGCCGAGACCAGCAGGGCCTGCTTGTCCTTGAAGGGCTGCGGGCGCAGCCGCGAGACCCAGTCGACCGCGTTCTTCAGCACCCCGGGCACCGACGCGTTGTACTCCGGGGACGCGATCACCAGGGCCTGGGACGCGTCCAGCCGGTCGCGCAGCGCGCCGGCAGCGGCGGGCGGACCCTGGTCGGCCTCGTCGTCCCCGTCGTACGGGGGCATCAGGAAGTCACCGATGTGCGCGAGGTCCGCGGTCGCGCCCGCGCGCACGACGAGCTGCGCGACCAGCGCCGCGAGGCGGGCGTTGACCGAGCCCGTGCGGGAGGAGCCGGACAGCACGAACACGTGCAGGGGCTCGCGGCCCAGGACCTCGGGACCGCCGGGGTCCTTGGGGAAGGTGGAGGGCTCGATCGGCGCCACTGCTGCTCCTTGCCGCTGCGTGATCCCGTGGCCGGACGACCCCGGACCCTCCCCGCGCCGACAATACGGCGACGCCCCCACCCCAGACCCCCACCGCGCCGACCCCACGCTTCAGCACCCCCCACCCAGGGCAGAGCACCCCCATGCCCCGCGAATCAGCCCCGCCGGCGTTTGAGGCGCAGCCGGAGGCCCCACGAGCCGCACCGGCCCGACCACCCCACCACCGCAGCCCCCTCGGGCCGCCGCGATTCCAGCCCCGCCGCCGGAGGCCCCATGGGCCGCACCGGCCCGAACGCCCCGCCACCGCAGCCCCCTCGGGCCGCCGCGATTCCAGCCCCGCCGGCGTTTGAGGCGCCGCCGGAGGCCCCACGAGCCGCACCGGCCCGACCACCCCGCAGCCGACCACCCCGTACCCCCGACACAGGAGCCCCGCATGACGACCACGCACCCCCACCCCACGCCAGTGACCCTGGCCCTGGTCGGCGCAGGCCTGCGCGGCCTGACCTACGCCCGGCACGCGCACGCGACCGGCGCCGGCCGCGTCACCACCCTCGCGGAGCCCGACCCCACCCGCCGCGCCGCCGCCGCGGCCGAGTTCGGCGTCCCGCCCGACCGCGTCCACCCCCACTGGCAGGACCTGGCCGCCGCCGGCCGCCACGCCGACGCCGCGATCATCGCCACCCAGGACCGGATGCACACCGCCCCCGCCGTCGCCCTGGCGGCCACCGGCCACCACCTCCTGGTGGAGAAGCCGATGGCCGCCGAGGAGCCCGAGGCCGAACGGATCGCCGTCGCCGCGGAGCGCCACGGCGTCCTCCTCGCCGTCTGCCACGTGCTGCGCTACACGCCCTACACCCGCACCCTCAAGGCCCTCCTCGACGAAGGCCGGATCGGCCGCCTCGTCGGCGCCGAGCACCTGGAGCCCGTCGGCTGGTGGCACTTCGCGCACTCCTTCGTCCGGGGCAACTGGCGCCGCTCCGACACCTCGGGCCCCCTCCTGCTCACCAAGGCCTGCCACGACCTCGACTGGCTCGTGCACCTCTTCGGCCGGGTACCGGCGACCGTCATGTCCTACGGCCGCCGCACCCACTTCCGGCCCGAGGGCGCCCCGCCCGGCGCCGCGGCCCGCTGCACCGACTGCTCCGTCGAGCCCGACTGCCCCTACTCCGCGCCCCGCCTCTACCTCGACTGCCTCGGGGATCCGCGCCGCGAGTTCTGGCCGCTGTCCGCGGTGACGCCCGAACCGACCGGGGCCGCCGTGCGCGAAGCACTGCGCACCGGGCCGTACGGCCGCTGCGTGTACGCCTGTGACAACGACGCGGCCGACCACCAGGTCGTCGCGATGGAATTCGACGACGGCGCCACCGCCACCTTCACCGTCAGCGCCTTCACGCCCATGAGCGACCGCCGCACCCGGCTCTTCGGCACCCACGGCCACATCGAGGGCGACGGCGCCACCCTGCGCGTCACCGACTTCCGCACCGGCCGCGAGGAGCTGGTCGCACCGGACGGAGGGGCGCCGCAGGGCGGCCACGGCGGCGGGGACCTGGCCCTGACCGAGGCGTTCCTGGCCGCGGTGGCGACCGGCGACGCGGACCTGCTGCTCTCCGGACCCCGCACCAGCCTGGCCACGCACCGCCTGGTGTGGGCCGCCGAGCGCGCCCGCGCCCTCGGCGCGCCCGTCGACGTACCGCGGTGAGCGCGCCCGCGCGGCTCAGCCCGTCAGCAGCACGACGGCCGACCCCCACAGGGTCAGCAGCACGTTGCCGAGCGCGTACGGGACGGTGCACCCCAGCCCCGGGATCTGGCTGCGCGCCCGCTCGTTCAGCGCGCCGATCGCCGCCGTCGTGGTCTGCGCCCCGGACAGCGCGCCCATCAGCAGCGGGAGCGGCATGCGCTGCACGAAGTGGCCGAAGAGGAACCCGACCAGCAGCGGCACCGAGGTCGCCACCGCCCCGCCGACCAGCAGCGGCCACCCCGCCCGGACCAGCCCGCTCACGAAGCTCGGTCCGGCGTTGAGCCCGACGATGGTCACGAACATGCACAGCCCCAGCGTGCCGAGCAGCCACTGCGCCGCCGACGGCAGGTTCCCGTACGTCGGCCGCTTGCTGCGGACGTGACCGAAGACCAGCCCCATCAACAGGGCCCCGGTCGAGGTGGACAGCGACAGCGGGGCGCCCGCCGCGTGCAGGGCCGGAATCCCGATGCACCCGCCGATGAACAGCCCGCTGGCGATCCACACCATGTCGGTCGCGAAGGTGGTCGGCACCGCCGTACCCAGGTGCGCGGCGGCCGTCTCCACGAGTGGCTGCGGTCCGGTGATCACCAGCGTGTCACCGCGGCGCAGCGCGTTGCCCCGCCCCATCGGCAGCTCGGCCCCCGCGCGCTCCTGGCTGACGATGAACACCCCGGTCATGAAGTGCGCGTGGCGCAGGGTCCGGATCGTGGTGCCCTCGTAGGCGCGGTCGGTGAGCACGATGTGCAGGGTCTCCGTCCGGTAGCCCAGCAGCTCCATGTCGTCGGACTCCATGCCGATGTGCGTCCGTGCGTCGAAGGCCACCAGGTCCCCGCGCACGGCGCTCACCGCGACGGTGTCCCCGAGCCGCAGCAGGGTCAGCGGGTCGTGGTCGATGACCTTCCCGTCCCGCCGCACCCGGGTGATGTAGATCCGCCGGTCCAACTCCCGCTGCTCCGCCTCGAACTCGCCGATGCCGCGGCCCGCGAACCCCTCCACGTCCACGTCGTAGGCGCGCAGCACGTGCTGGTAGTAGCCCTTGCCGGCGTCCAGGTCCGGATCCGGCCCACTGCTCTCGAGCTCGGCGCCGAGCAGCGCGCTCTCGACGGCCAGGTCCCGGCGCAGCAGCCGCGGGAACACGGTGGGCAGCAGGATCGCGGGCAGTACGGTGCCCAGCGGATAGGTGACGGCGTAGGCGACGGCGACGAGGTGCGCCTGCTCCTGTGCCGCGGCGGTGTCCAGGCCCGGCAGCTGGCCGATGGTGTCGGCGGCGACCCCGATGACGGAGGACTGGGTGAGGGCCCCGCCCAGCAGCCCGGCGGCCAGCCCGGGCCCGTAGCCGAGCAGGTGGGCCAGGCCCCAGCAGACGGCGAGGCCGCTGACGCAGACGACGACGGTGAGCAGGACCTGCGGGGCGGCGTCCTTGCGCAGGGAGCGGAAGAACTTCGGCCCCACGTCGTAGCCGAGGGCGAAGAGGAACATCAGGAAGAAGACGGACTTGATCGGTCCGGTGATCTCCACGTGGGTCCGCGAACCGATGAGCAGCCCGGCGACCAGGCAGCCGGTCACCGCCCCGACCGCGAAGGTCCGGTAGCGGATCCGGCCGATCTGGAAGCCGACGGCGACGGTGAGGAAGACCAGGAGCTCCGGGTACGGCTCGAAGACGTGCGCGCGCAGCCAGTCCATGGACGTCCGCCTCCCCGGTCCGCGTCCGCCCATCCTCCGTGTGCCCCGCGGCCGCGGCCGCTTCGGAGCCCCGCCCGCCGGCCGGGTCCACCCGATCGGACGCGCGCGGCGGCCCGGGGCCGGCGGGGGAGCGGGGCCATAGTCGTCCCGGGCGACCGGACGGGTCGCCGCAAGTCTTCGCACGGGAGCCGCACATGTCGATCACCTCGATCACGTCGAAGCCCACCAGGACGGTCCTCGCCCTCGCCGCGGGCGCTCTGTTGCTCGGTCTGAGCGGTGCGGGCACCGCGGTGGCGGACGAGGGTCCGGCGACGCAGATCATGTCCAACGAGCAGTGGGCGGCGCGTCACCCGGGCGCCGTGCCGAAGCCCGAGAAGGACCCGCAGTACGAGTACGCGCTCGGCAAGGTCGTCTCGAAGGGCCCGCTGACCGTCCGCAGCGGGCCGACCACCCACTCGCGCGACCTGGGCCGGGTGTACCCGCACCAGAAGCTGGAGATCCTCTGCAAGGAGCGCGGCGAGAAGGTCGGGGGCAACCACCTCTGGTACCGCCTCGACACCGAGGTGGAGGCGTGGGTCGCCGCGCGCTACGTCAAGGACCTGACCCCGGTGAAGTGGTGCCGGCTCTGAGCGTTCGCGCCCCCGAAGGCCTGAAGCGTCTGGGTTCCGCATAAGAGAAATACCCCGGTCGGATTGACGACCGGGGTATTTCTCTGCGTATATTTGATGATTCACGACTTCCCGGCCTCAAGGGGCATGCGGAAGCCATGAACAAGCTTATGGGAACACTGTATCGCGTCGGGAGTGGAATTGTCAACCGCGGAATTCGAGAATGAGCAGCAATTCATCACTGAGCTGTACGACCGCCTCGACGACCTGCGCGAACAGGCCGAACGCACCGTACGGGGCGCCCTGCGCGACATCGGGACCGGTTTCCAGGCCCGCTTGGAGCGCGACGTCATGGTCGCCGAACAATCCGGGCTGCTCTCCGCCCTGAACGCGGGCGAGAACGGCCTGTGTTTCGGCCGACTGGAGTTTTCCGACGGCCGTGACCACCACATCGGCCGCATCGGAATCCGCCAGGACGACGCGGACCGCACCCCCCTCGTCCTGGACTGGCGGGCCGAGGTGGCGCGCCCCTTCTACCTCGCCACCGGCCACCACCCCATGGGGCTGCGCCGGCGGCGCCACCTGACCACCCGCGGCCGGCGGGTCACCGCCCTGCACGACGAGATCCTCGACCTCACCGACGCCGAGCGCACCGGTCACGAGGGCGCCGACGCGGACGCCGTACTGCTCGCCGCGCTCGACGCCGCCCGCACCGGCCGCATGCACGACATCGTGCGCACCATCCAGGCCGCGCAGGACCGCATCATCCGCTCGCCGCACCGCGGAGTGCTGGTCGTCGAGGGCGGCCCCGGCACCGGCAAGACGGCCGTCGCCCTGCACCGCGCGGCGTACCTGCTCTACGCGCACCGCGAGCTGCTCGCCAAGCGCGGGGTCCTGATCGTCGGCCCGGGGCCCGCGTTCCTCGGCTACATCGGCCAGGTGCTGCCCGCCCTGGGGGAGACGGGCGTGCTGCTCGCCACCCTCGGCGAGCTCTTCCCCGGGGTGCACGCCACCGCCACCGACCGGCCCGGCGCCGCGGCCGTCAAGGGCCGCGCCGCGATGGCCGACGTACTGGCCCGGGTCGTCAGCGACCGCCAGACGCTGCCGGAGCACGTGCCCGCGGGGCTCGGCGAGGACACGGACACCGTCCCCGAGGCCGCGCTGGAGATCGACCACGACGACTACGGGACCCTGCTGCTGCACCGCACGATGGCGCACGAGGCCCGCGACCGGGCCCGCGCCACCGGCCTGCCGCACAACCTCGCCCGCCCCTACTTCGCCTTCCGGATCATCGACGCGCTCACCGAGCAGCTCGCCGACCGGCTCGGCGCCGACCCCTACGGCGGCCCCAACCTGCTCGGCCCCGACGACATCGCCCAACTGGGCAAGGAGATCGCGACCAGCGGCGCGGTGCACGCCGCCATCGACGTCCTGTGGCCCTCCCTCACCCCGGAGCGGCTGATCACCGACTTCCTCGCCGATCCCACGCACCTGGCACCCGAGGAGGCCGACCTGGTCCGGCGCACCGACGGCGCGTGGACCCCGGCGGACGTCGCGCTGCTGGACGAGGCCGCCGAGCTGCTCGGCACCGACGACAGCGCGCTGCGCGCCGCCGAGGAGCGCGACCGCCAGCGGCGCGTCGCGTACGCGCAGGGCGTGCTCGACCTCTCGCAGGGCTCGGAGTCCTACGAGTTCGAGGACGAGGAGAGCGAGTTCCTCGCGGCCCACGACCTCATCGACGCCGAGCGGATGGCCGAGCGCCAGGAGGAGGAGGACCACCGCAGTGCGGCCGAGCGCGCCGCGGCCGACCGGACCTGGGCCTTCGGACACGTCATCGTCGACGAGGCCCAGGAACTGTCCGAAATGGCCTGGCGGTTGCTGATGCGCCGCTGCCCCACCCGCTCGATGACCCTGGTCGGCGACCCGGCGCAGACGGGCGACGAGGCCGGCTGCGGCTCCTGGGAGCGGATCCTGGAGCCGTACGTCGGCGAGCGCTGGGAGTTGGCCCGGCTCGGGGTCAACTACCGTACGCCCGCCGAGGTGATGGAGCTCGCGGCGGCCGTGCTGCGGGCCCACCACCCCGACTTCGAACCGCCCCGCTCGGTGCGCTCCACCGGGGTCGCGCCCTGGGTCCGGGAGGCCGACGACCTGCCGGGTGCGGTCGCCGGAGCCGTCGCCGAGCACCGCGGGGCGCGGGGCAGGCTCGCGGTGATCGCGCCCCGGCCGCTGCACGCGGCGCTGGCGGCGGCGTTGGCCGCCACGGACGTGGACGTACAGCTGGGGGAGGAGCCGGACCTGACCCGGCCGGTCGTCCTGCTCGACCCGCGCCAGGCCAAGGGGCTGGAGTTCGACACGGTCGTCGTGGTCGAGCCCGCGGACCTGTCGTCCAGCGACCTGTACGTGGCGCTGACGCGCGCCACGCAGGCGGTGGGCGTGCTGCACACGGGCCGGCTCCCGGCCGGGCTGGGCTGAGACGCCCTCGTGGTGACCGTCGCCGCCCGCACCCGTGCGGGCGGCGGGGTCAGGTCGCCTTCCAGAAGAAGACGGCGGTCATCCGCTTGTCCTCCAGGGTGGTGCCGCAGTAGTCGGTGGCGCTGTGGATCATGTTCGCCGAGTAGAGCAGCAGCCGGTTGGCGCGGTGCGGGACCTCGACGTCGGGGACGAAGGAGTCCGGCGCGACGAACCGCGTGCCCAGGGCGTCGACCAGGGTGTTGTGCGGGGCGATCACCTGGTTGCCGCCGAGCACCCCGCCGGGCAGGCTCTGGCGGTAGAAGCTGGTCCCGCACCCCTTGGGCACGCGGGGGTTGAGGTACAGCACGGCGGCGTAGCGGCACAGGCTGCGCGAGTCGGTGTGCGGGCGGGGCTCGCACTCGCCCGCGCCGACGACCTGCACGCAGTTGTGGTTGAAGGTGCCGCCGCCGGCGGGCCGTTCGGCCCAGAGCTCGCGGGCGCCGGTCGCCTTGCGGACCAGGCGCTCCACCCGCTCCAGCTCGCCCGGGTCCAGCCCCGGCATGACGCGCAGCCCGGGCCAGCTCTCGGGCTTGTGGGGGTACCCCTCGGTCCAGTCGTCCCTGGCCAGCGCCCGCTCCCGGACCGCGTCCGGGTCGGGGAGCACGTCGTCCAGGACCCAGTAGTCGCGGCCCCGGGTGGGCTTGCGGTAGGGGAGGACCGGGAGGGCGGTCGGTCGTGTGGACATGGGAGGGACCGTAACGGCCGGGGCGGCCGGGGCGGTCGAAGGGAGCGTCAACCTTGCGTCAAGGGTTGTTCATGTACGGTCATTTCGCGACGGCGTCGAGGACGCCCCGGGCGAAGGAGTCGACGGCCGCGTCCAGCTTCCCCAGGCTCTCGGGCGTCGGCTGCTGGCGGGCGTCCGCGGTGAGCACCACGGTCAGCAGCAAGTTGCTGTCCCTGAGCTGGAGTTCCCGGACCTGGTGCAGGTCGGTCGGCTTGTCGTAGCCGAACCGGATGGCCTCCCGGCCGACGCCCGGGACGTCCACCAGATGGCCGTCCGGCACGGTGGTGGGGGTGTTCTTGCGGCCGGTGGCGAAGACCTGCTTGGCGAAGTCGACGCCCTCCGTGAAGCTGAACCCCACCTCGACCTTCACGCCCCCGTACGCGACCCCGCCGCGCTCCACCAGCGGTTGGGTGCAGGTGAAGCCGGGGGAGCCGCCCTTGGTCCGTTTGGCCCGATCGGCGACCTCCTCGCGGGCGCCGAGGAGGTCGGTCAGCCTCTCGTAGGGCAGGGCGTTGCAGATCTCGTCGGTGGCCACCCACGGATAGCCCCCCTTGCCCTCCTGCGAGACCTCCTTCGACGCGCCGTCGTCACCGCTGCAGCCCGTCACGACGAGGGCGAGCGCGAGGGTCGTCAGGGCCGTGAGGGCGGGGCGGGCGGGTCCGTACCGGCGCATCGCGCGTCTCCTGTCACGAGGGCTTCCACATGGCTCGATGCCACTCAACCACGCCTCGTGACACAGGAGTTGCGAACGGGTGGATTGCCCGGGCGATCCGGGGACGGCCGGGCGGAACCGTACCATCCGCCCGGGGGGCCGCCCGGATCTTTGTCCGTTCGTGATGGCCCTTCCTTCGCGGCCCCCCAACTCGCCTAGCGTCCCTTGGCACCCGGGAGCACCGCGCCGCGGGCAGACACGGCGCGGCTTCCCGGACCCGCACAAGGAGGCACAGTGCTGTCATTCCGCCGCTCGTCCCTCGCCGGCATGTCGCGCGCTTCGCGCCAGGTGATCGGCACGGGCGTGGTCATCGGAGCCCTCGCCTTCACCCTGGTCGCCCTGCTGATCCCGGTGCAGAAGTTCGGCGGGAAGAACGCCGCCACGGCGGCCGCGGCCGCGGCCGCCAAAGCGCCGGCCGCGGACGACGACGGCGCCGGGACCCTGAGCACGGCCTTCGGCCCACTGAGCCCCCAGGACCGGGACTTCGTCCGCAAGGTGCGGCTCGCCGGACTCTGGGAACTGCCCGCGGGACGCCAGGCCCAACAGCGCGGCACCCGGCCCGCCGTGCGCACCGCCGGGGAGCACCTGGTCGAAGGCCACACCGAACTCGACCGCCGCGTCCTGGAGGTGGGCGAGGCCCTCGGAATCGACCTGCCCGACCGCCCCAGCGACCAGCAGCAGGGCTGGCTCGGCCAACTGGACCGCGCCCAGGGCGCGGAGTACGAACGGCTCTTCGTCCAGCTGCTGCGTCGGGCGCACGGCAAGGTCTTCGCCCTGGTGGCCCAGATCCGCGCGCAGACCCGCAACTCCATGGTCCGCCAGCTGGCCACGGACGCCAACACCACGGTGCTGGACCACATCTCGGTCCTCGAAGCCAGCGGGCTGGTCGATTTCGACGGGCTCGCCGATGCCACCCCCGCCCCCACCCCTTCCCCCTCCCAGGTCCCCCGACCGACGAAGTGAAGTGAAGTGATCGCATGAGCAAGAACGGCCACAAACGCCGTCTGAGGCCGACGCACAAGGCCCTCGCCCTCGCCGCCGCCCTCGCCCTGGGCGGCGGGGGAGTCGTGATCGTCACCCAGCAGGCCTCCGCGGGCCAGGACGCGACCCGCAGCGCCCCGGTGACCGCCACCATCGACTGCCCCGACGTCGGCGACAAGCTGCGCACCGTCCCCGAGCAGGCCCGCGCCGAGGTCGACGACAACCTCGCACAGCTCGACGCCCAGGTCGCCGACGCCTACACGAAGCTGGCCTCGGGCCGCGCCCGCGGCGACGCCCTGCTCGGCACGCTGAAGCAGCAGCGCGCTGCGACCATCGGCCGGCTCACCGACGCGCTCGGCCGGGCCTCCGCCCGTCCCGAAGGGCTGGAGGCGCTCGGATCCTGCGTGATGAAGCAGGCCGAGGCCGCGGACCCGGCGGACGAGCCCAAGGCCGCCGCGGCCGCCGGAGACGGCGCCCAGGACGCGGCCCGCAAGGGCGGTGCGGGGAGCGGGGGCCCGGCGCGCGGCGACTTCGTCGCGATCAACACCGTCCGTCCGAACGTGCGCACCCCCGCCCCCTCCTCCCGCGCCTCGACGGGGTCCCTCGCCGTGAACTGCGGCCGCAACGAGAACCGCCACCTGAACCCCGACAACGTGATCGTCGCGCCCGGTGTCGGCAACGGCGCCCACCACATGCACGACTACGTCGGCAACAAGACCACGGACGCCTTCTCGACCAACCAGAGCCTGGCCGCGGCCGGGACCACCTGTACCAACGGCGACCAGTCCACCTACTACTGGCCGGTGCTGCGGCTGCGCGACGGCCGCGCGGAACGCGACGCGCAGGCGCCCGGTGGCGGCCAGGACGCCAATGTGGGCACGATCTTGAAGCCGAAGCAGGTGACGACCGACTTCAAGGGCAGCCCGGCCGCCAAGGTCACGGCCATGCCGCGGTTCCTGCGGATCATCACCGGTGACGCCAAGGCCTTCACCAACGGCGTCGCCAACGCCAACGCGTCCTGGAGCTGCACCGGATTCGAGAACCGCCAGCTCAAGGACAAGTACCCGATCTGCCCCAAGGGCAGCGACGTCGTGCGGACCTTCACCTTCCAGAGCTGCTGGGACGGCCGCAACACCGACAGCGCCAACCACCGCACCCACGTGGCCTTCGCCGCGGCGAACGGGTCCTGCCCCGCGGGGTTCAAGGCGATCCCGCAGCTGGTCCAGCGGATCGTCTACGGGGTGCCGGCCGGCTCGCGGTTCGCGGTGGACAGCTTCCCGGAGCAGCTGCACAAGCCGGTCACCGACCACGGCGACTTCATCAACGTGATGTCGAACGGGCTCATGGCGAACGCGGTGCGCTGTATCAACGACGGGCGCTCCTGCCGGTGACGCCCGGCCCCCGGGTCCCGGGGGCACCAGACCCTCGGGGCGGCGTCCCCCTCCACCTCCCCAGCGCCGTCGCGAGTACGGCTCCGGGGGGGGGGGGGGGGGGGGGTGGGGGGGGGGGGGGGGGGAGGGGGGGGGGGGGGGGGGGGGGGGGGGGGGGGAGGGCCG
>NZ_JBVHUE010000007.1:165465-274362 GCF_055565515.1 Streptomyces sp. NPDC028419
TCTCTTCATCCCCCCGGGGCCCTCCTCTCCCCCGCGTCCCCCCCCCCCCCCCCCCCCCCCCCCCTCCTCTCCCCCCTCCCCCCCCCCCCCCCCCCCCGGGGGGGGGGGGGGGGCCCCGGAGCCCGTGGGTGGGGGAGTGAGGTGGCCGGGTCAGAGACCGTTGACGCGGGCCATGACGTCCAGCGGGCGGAAGTCCGCCGTGACGGTGCGGGCCCTGCGGCCCACGCGCGAGTGCTGGCGTCGTACTTGGGCCATCAGACGGCGGCTGCGCAGGGCCATCTCCAGTTCGAACCGGGTGCGCGGGTCCCGCAGCCCGGGGCCGAAGAGCTTCTCCAACTGCCGCATGCGGTAGCGGACGGTCTGCGGGTGCACGCTCAGCGCCTTCGCCGCCTCGGGCGCGCCACCGCCCTCCAACCAGGCCAGCAGGGTCACTTCGAGCCGCTCGCTCTGTCGGGGGGTGAGGTCGTTCAGGGGCCGCAGCCAGCGCGCGGCCAACGCGTGCGCCAGGGGCTCGTCCTGCAGCAGCAACAGGGTCGAGAGGTGGTCGTCCACGAAGACGGGCCGCGCGTCCAGCCCCGCACGGGTCGGGGTGAGGGCCAGCAGCCGCAGTGCCCACCGCAGCGAGGAAGCGCTGTCGCGCAGGGCGACGGGGTGGCCGACGGCCGCGAAACGGCCGCGCAGGGCGCCCTCCAGGGCGCCGCGGGCGTCCGGCTCGGGGCTGGGGACGAGCAGGCACGGCTGGCCGCCCACCATGCCCACGAGGCCGTCGTCCAGGAGGGACGCCAACTGCTGGGTGTCCCCGGGGGTGGCCAGGACGACGGCGCGCACGCTGTCCGGCAGGGGCCAGTGCGCGGCCTCGGCCAGCTCGGCGAGGAGCACGTCAGCCATGGTCATGTCACCCGTGAGGACGGTGAAGAGCTCCCGCCGCGCGCGGTCGGGAGCGCTGCCGGAGCCCTGGGTGGGAACGGCGGACAGGGCGGGGCGCGGGGCTCGCGCGCCGGGCTCGTCGTCGCGCTGCTTGGGGATGCGGGGCCGCTCCGGGATCCCCTGCCGGTCCGCGACCGCCTGGTCGGGCTCCGGCTCGCCGCCGCAGGTGCCGGTGGCGCTCTCGCGGTAACCGAGGACCGTGAGCAGGGCCGCCTCCACCCGCTGTCTGACCACGTCGTCGCCGAGGTCCTCGACCAGCGTGGAGAACTCCGGAAGCCCGTCGCGGAGTTCCTCCATGATGCTGGCGGCCAGGGCGGGCAGTTCCTTTCGCAGGACCCGGGTCCATTCGCCGCGCGGGCGGGACCAGATGCGGTTGAGAAGTTCGCACATTGTTACCTCGTTCATGCCGGGGTACGGCCTGTCCCGTGGGAGGGTGGCACGCCCCGTCGGGGCCCGCCTCCCCCTGTGTAGCGGCGAACCGGGCGTCAACCCGGTCACTTCCGCACCACTGGAAGGGAATCTTCCGGGGATACTCGATGCGATGACGCTGTGGGCACCAGAAGTTGTCACGTTTCGATAAATCCTGTGGAGACGTTGCGAAGCTCCACGATGCTCATGCACTCCGGCCCCCGCTCCCGGTCGGCGAGGCACCCATCTGCCGCCCGCTGCCGAGCAGTTCCGACGATCACCCCGGGCGCCGAGCGCGTGACGTGGAGTGCTCGGTCCTGGCGTATGGGAGAACTCGATGCCCCTGTCCCAGATCCGCGCGCCCCGCTCCCACCGGGCCCTCCGCACCAGACGCCACGCCAGCGCCGCCGCGGCCGCCGCGGTCGGTCGTCGCGCCCTGCGACGGCCGCCCCTGCTCTCCGCGCGGGGCGGCCCGCACCCCGGCGCCCTGGCCGCGGCCGCCCTCGCGGCCCTGGTCTCCCTGGGCGTGGCCGCCCAGGCGGGCGCCCTGTCCCACCTGTGGGACTTCCTCGACTACGGGGCGGGCGTGCTCTCGCTCGTCTCGCTCACCTCCGCCGTCCTGTGGGGCCTGGCCGCCACCGACCGGACCCTCTTCGCCTCGGGCCACCGGCTCGCCGCCCAGGGCGCGCACCGCGGCCTCGCCGTCGCGGGGCTGGGCTTCCTCGCCCTGCACGTCTGGGTCAAGGTCGCCGAGTCGCACACCACCGCCACCGCGGTCGTCGTCCCCTTCGCGGATACCGACCAGGCCCTGCTCATCGGGCTGGGCACGCTCGCCGGGTACCTCTTCGTGGCGGTGGCGGTCTCCGGCGCGGTGCGCAGCGCGTTCGCCACCAAGGGCCGGTCGATGTGGTGGCGGGCGCTGCACATGGGCGCCTACCCGGCCTGGGGCGCCTCCTTGGTGCACGGGCTCAAGTCGGGCCGTCCCGCCAGCGGGTGGGTGACCGTCGCGTACGCCCTGTGCCTGATCGGGGTCGCGGGCGTGCTCGCCCTGCGGCTGCGCGGCCGGCTGCGCGCCGAGCCCGCCCAGCCCGCCCGCCCGGCCGCCGCCCCGGCGCCCGCGGCCACCGGGGCGCCGGGCGAAGGCCCCGCCGCCGCCCGCTCGTTCGTCCACCAGCCCGCCGAACGGCCGGGCGAGCGCCTGACCGCCCGCCTCGCGGGCCAACTGGACCCGCCCGGCTCCCCGCAGGAGGTACGGGTCGGCCCCCCGGCCCCGCTCGCCCCGCCGCAGGCACCCCCCGCACCGCTCACCCCGACGATGGCCGCCGCGCCGGTGGCGGCGGGCCGGACCGCGCCGGCCCCCATGCCCGTACTGCCCTGGCCCGAACCGCAGCCGTACGAACCGGTGTTCGGCATCGGCGGGATGGTGGCGGGCCCCGACCGGCCCGTCGCACCCCTCGACGGAATCCGGGGCCGACAGTGACGTACGCGCCCCACCCGGCCCTCGGCTGCGTGGGGCACCCCCGGCTGCTGGCCGGGCTCGACGTCGCGGAGCGGCTCGACCGGCGCGGCCACCTCGCCGTACACGGCAGCCCGCCCCGGTACCGCCCCGACGAACTGCTCGCCCTGGCCGAGAACACGGACCTGCGCGGGCGGGGCGGGGCGGGCTTCCCCTTCGCCCGCAAGCTCCGCGCCGTGACCCGCGCCGCCCGCGGGCGCGAGGGCCGCACCGCGGTGGTCGTCAACGGCACCGAAGGGGAACCGAGTTGCCTCAAGGACGCCGCGCTGTGGCTGCACGCCCCGCACCTCGTGCTCGACGGCGCGCTGCTCGCCGCCGCCGCCCTGGGCGCGGAGGACGTGGTCGTCGGCGTGACCCGGGAGGACGTGGAACGCTCCGCGCGCGCCGCCGTCGCCGAACGCGGCCCCACCGGCAGCCGGGTCCGCGTCACCCGGCTGCCGGAGCGGTTCGTCACGGGCGAGGGGACCGCCCTGATCGCGGGGCTGGACGGCGGCAAGGCCCTCCCGTCCGGGCAGAAGGTCCGCACGAGCGAACGCGGGCTCGGCGGCCTGCCGACCCTGCTGTCCAACACCGAGACCTACGCCCAACTCGCCGTCGCCGCCCGGCTCGGCGCACTGGACTACCGGTCCGTCGGGCTCCCCGCGGAACCGGGCACCCTCCTGCTGACGGTCGCCGGTTCGACGGTGGTGGAGGTGCCCACGGGGACCTCCCTCGCCTACGTACTGGGGCTGTGCGGAACGGGACCCGGCCAGGGCGTCCTGGTCGGGGGCTTCCACGGCCGCTGGCTCACCCCGGGGGCGGCGATGTCCGCCGCGCTCTCCCGGGAATCCCTGGCCGCCTACGACGCGGTGCTCGGCGCCGGCGCCGTGCTGCCACTGCCCGAGGACACCTGTCCGGCGGGCGAAGTGGCCCGTGTGGTGCGCTGGATGGCCGACGAGAGCGCCGGACAGTGCGGCCCGTGCGTGCGGGGACTGCCGTCGCTCGCCGGAGCCGTCGCCGACCTCGTGGCCGGCGGCGGCCGGGCCGCGCTCGAAGCGGTGGAGGCCCGGATGCGGGCGGTGCGCCGCCGCGGCGCGTGCAGCCACCCCGACGGCACGTCGTCCTTCGTGGCCTCCGCGCTCGCCGTCTTCCCGGACGAGTTCCGCGACCACGCCGTGGGCAGCGGCTGCGGGCGCCGCGTGCTGGGCGCCCTGCCGCTGCCCGCCGACGCGAACCCCGAACGCCTCGTCGTGGACTGGACCCTGTGCAAGGGCCACGGCCTGTGCGTGGACCTGCTGCCCGACGTCGTCCGGCTGGACGGCGACGGCTATCCGGCACAGGGCGTCATGGAGGTCCCCGCGCAACTGCGCCCGAAGGCCCTGCGCGCGGTGCGGCGTTGTCCCGCGCTCGCTCTGCGTATTCAGGAGTAGTCCTCGGAGTAATTCTCGGTAGTTCACCCTTTGGCGCGATCTGACAAATTCCGGGAGTTTCGAAGGTGCGGGGGTCCGCGGCCCCTATGAATGGAACAGGGCGTGAAAGTGTCGGTCCCCTTCATCGGGCCCCTTCACCCCCTTCACCATCCCTATTCACCGGATGTCTTCGGCAGAAGGAGAAATCGTGAACAACAAGCGTCGTGGGGTCATGCTGGGATCGGTTGCCGCGGTGGTGCTGCTGGCCGCGGGCTGCGGGAGCGATACGGAGAACTTCCGTACGGCGAACGCGGCGCAGCCGGCCGGCAGCAAATCCCCGAGCGGTGGCAACGGGAACGGCGACGGTTACGGCTCCGGCTCCGGCTACGGATCGGGATCCGGATACGGAGCGGACTCCGCGGCGGACCCGGCCGCCGGTTCCGGGAGCGCCGCCGGGGCGAAGGGCGGCCCGGCCGGGCAGCTGGCCGTCCGGGCGATCCAGTCGGTGGGCAACGTGGTCACCGACGGGGCCGGCGCCACCCTCTACCGCTTCGACAAGGACACCGCACAGCCGCCCAAGTCCGCCTGCGACGGTAGCTGCGCCACGACCTGGCCCGCCGTACCGGCGGACGACGCCACGGCCTCGGCGGGCATCTCGGCCGACCTGCTGGGCGCGGTCGTCCGGCCGGACGGGAGCCGCCAGCTCACCCTCGCGGGCTGGCCCGTGTACCGGTACGCGAAGGACACCCAGGCGGGCGAGGCGAAGGGGGAGGGGGTCGGCGGCACCTGGCACGCGCTGGCGGCCGACGGGAAGAAGGCCGTGGACCAGAAGGGGGCGGAGGCGAAACCGGCGGACGGCTCCACCATGGGTGATATGGGCGCGGGCGCGGAACTCTCCGTCACGAAGGACGCGAAGATCGGGAACATTCTCGTGGACGGACAGGGCCGCACCCTTTATCGATTCAACAAGGACAGTGCCTGGCCGATGAAATTCGGCTGCCTCGGCAGCTGCCTCGATACGTGGAAGCCGGCCGCGGCGGTGGACAAGAAGAAGGTGAAGGCAATTCCCGAGGCATTGGTCGGATCGGTGAAACGGCCCGACGGCTCGATGCAGTTGACGATCGACTGCTGGCCCGTCTACACCTTCACCGGTGACACCGCGCCCGGTCAGACCAACGGGCACAACAAGCAGGGGCTCTGGTTCGCGGTCACCGACGCGGGCAAGAAGGCCCCGGCGGCGGGCTGACCCGTGCCGAACCCGCCGCGCACCATCGGCCGCCGCGTTCTCGCGGCGACCGCCCTGTCCCTGTCCCTCCTGTGCGCCGCATGCGGAGCGCCCACGGCGCACGGAGGGTCCGCCGCGCCCGCCGCGCGCGCCGCTCCCGCCGGGTCCGGATCCCGCACGATCCAGGAGCTCGCCGCCGCCCTCGGCTGCACGGCGGAGGTGACGGTCGAGGCGGACGAACTGCGCGAGGGCGCCTGCGGCGCGGGCAAGGAGGGCTACCGGATGGCCACCTTCACCGCGGACGCGGGCCAGGCGGTGTGGCTGGCCGAATCACAGGCCTACGGCGGCACCTACCTCGTGGGGGAGCGCTGGGTCGTCACCGCCGCCTCGCCCGAGGCCCTGGCCCCGGCCCGCGAGCACCTCGGCGGCACCATCCGCTCCGGCACCGCGCACACCGGCTCCCACGGCGCGTCCCCCGCCCCGGCGGGCGGGGCGCCCGTACCGCCCTCGCACGCGGGGCACTCCTGAGGTGCCGCTCGGACGGCGCCGGGGTCATCGACACCCGGGACGAGGTCCTCAGCTCGCCCGGGTGGCCCGGTCTCCCAGGAGCCAGCTGGTGGGCCGGGTGACGGTGACGCGTTCCTTGTACGTCGTGTCCCCGGGCAGCGGCACGATCAGCCAGAGGCCGGGCGGGAAGAGGCGCCCCTTGGCGTGTGCGAGGCCGCCGTAGACCGAGCGGAGGAAAGCGGGCACCGCGTCACGGGGCACGTCGTCGAACTCCACCAGATCCACCGTGATCTTGGCGTCGTCCTCGGGGAAGAGGCGGACGCCGACGGTGGGGACGCCCGCCAGCTCGACGAACGCCTCGTGCGGCAGGGAGCCGTCGGGATCGAGGACGGCGAAGACACCGGCGGAGGTCCGGCGCGAGGTCCGGTCCGCCCCGATGTCGTCCGTGACGGTCATGGTCAGCCGGTGTTCCTCGGCGATCGCGCGGATCGCGCGGACGGCGGATTCGGTCGTCGGGAGGTGATCTGGTTCCATGCGGAGATCATCGCGCAACGGGCCCGCGGACGTCCCGCACGGGCTGGTGCTTCCGCGACTGAGGCTGGACACTCTTGGGGACGCACTGGTGACGGTGTGCCAAGAGGGGTGGCGGGGATGGCTGGTCCGGGGAACCGGTGGATCTGGCGAGCGGTCTGTGCGGTGTCGGCAGCGGTGGCCGTGGGCATGGTGCTCCTCGCCCTGGTGGTGGATCTGGACACGGGAGACCGCGTGGCCAGCGTGGTCGGTGCGGTGGCCGGCGTCGGCGGCGTCGCCCTCGCCGTGCACGGGCTGACCCGCCCCGCACGGACCGGTCCCGCGGCGGCCGGCAGCCGTTCGGTGCAGTCCGGCCAAGGCATCGGCCGCGTCGTGACCGGTGACGCCAACCACTTCCGCGGTCCGGCGCCGGCAGTGCCGGACCCGGTGTCGGCGCCGCCCGTGGCTCCGCCCGCCGGGCCGCCCGTTCCGGGGGAGCGGGGTGTAGCGGCCGCCGGTGGCATCGGTGAGGCGGTCACCGGTGACGGGAACGAACAGCGGTGAGCGGCTGGTTACCCCGGGGGTGGTGGCCGCGCGGTCCCTTCCCCGCCCGTGCGGCATCCCCGCCGAAGGGGACGCAGGGGCTGCTGGGGGCGCCGGCGTACGTACCCGTGGCGGGCGGCGAGCACTCCATCGCCGCCGGCGGTGCGATCGGGCTGGGGGTCAGCGGTGACGGCAACCGCATCCGCGTCGACGGAGACGTCATCCTCGGCCAGCGGTCCGCGCAGCCGAGGTCGGCGTACTGGCGGGAGATCCGCCACCTCGCGGCCGTCACTCGCTTCGAGGGCCGGGTCGAGGAACTCGCGGCCATGGCCGACTTCGCCAGCGCGCCGGACGGCGACGGAGGGGACTGCGAGGACGGCGGCGCCGGCAACGGAACGGCGGTGCACCGCGGTTACTGGCGGTGGCTGGGGCCGGCCTGGGCCGGGAAGACCGCGCTCATGGCCCAGTTCGCCCTCGATCCGCCCGACGGCGTCGACGTGCTCGCCTTCTTCATCACCGCGCGGATGACCGGCCGGGCGGACCGCACCGCCTTCCTCACCACGCTCCAAGGGCAGTTGCGCACCTACCTCCAGGACGGCGACGTCGACTGCACCGCCCCCGGCGGCTTCCTCGACGGCCTCGACCGGGCGGCCGCCCGGGCCCTCGGCGCCGGGCGTCGGCTCGTACTGGTCGTGGACGGCATGGACGAGGACATGGGCGTTCCCACCGCCGTGGGCGGCCAGAGCATCGCGGCCTGCCTGCCGCAGGTGCCGCCGCGCGGCCTGCGGGTCGTCCTCGCCGGCCGCCCCCACCCGCCGGTCCCCGCCGACGTCCGGACCGGGCCGCTCCTGACGACCGCCATCGACCACCCCCTCGCCGTGTCACCCGCCGCGCAGGCGGTGCGCGCCGATGCCGAACGGAACCTGGAGGCCCTCATCGCCTCCGGTGGCCTCGGCCTGGAACTCGTCGGCCTCACGGCGGCGGCCGGCGGCGGCCTGAGCCCCGCCGACTTCGCCGACCTGACCACCGCCTCGCGGCGACGCGTCGAGCTGGTGCTCGGCGGCAGCACCGGACGGGCGTTCCAGCACCGGCCCGCCGAATGGGCCACCGATGCCGAAGGTCGGGTGCAACCCCTCTACTCCTTCGCCCACCAGGACCTCCTCACCGGCGCCCGCAGCCTCCTCGACCCCGCCGAGCTGGACGCCCACCGGGCACGCATCCACGCCTGGGCCGAGCGCGCCCGACAGGACGCTTGGCCCGCCGCCTGCGCCGAATACCTGTTGAACGGGTATCCCCGACTGCTCCACGAGCGTGCGGATACCGCCCGCCTGACCGCGCTGGCCACCGACCGGTCCCGGCACGAACGCCTGTGGCAGACGACCGGTACCGACAGCCAGGCGTTCAGCGAGATCGCCGCCGCGTTCCAGCTCCACCTCGCCGCCCCGGACGACCCCGACCTCGCCCCTTGCGTCCGACTCGCCCACCGGCGCGAGAGCCTCCAGCACACGGCCGACGTCCTGCCCGCGACCGTCATCACCACCTGGGCCCGGCTGGGGCACCTGCGCCGGGCGATCACCGCCGCCACGCACCGCAGCCACCCGCCCCTGACGCCGGGACAGACCCTGCTGGGCAGCATCCTGACCGCGGCCGGCACCACCGCGGAGGCCACGGAGCAGGTCATCGAGGCGGCCCGGGCCCTCGCCACCCCGGAGGCGCGGGGGCGGGCGCTGACGGAGATCGCCCAGGCCCTGGCGGCCAGCTCCCGGTGGGACGAGGCGATCCGGCTGGCCTCGTCCGTCACCGATCCCGACCAGTCGGCCCAGGCCGTGACGAGCATCGTCGTGGCCATGGCCGCCGCTGGCGCGTTCGGCCCCGCGACCGGGCTCGCCCGCGGCGTCGTCCACCCGGAGCTACGGGCCCAGGCCCTCATCAGCGTGGCCCGGGCGATGGCGGAAGCGGGCGACCACGGCGGCGCGGCGGAGCTGGCCCGTACGATCGCGGACCCCGAGCACCGGGCGATGGCGCTCACGGACGTCGCGTGGATCGTGGTGGAAGGGGGCGACCACGCGGGGGCGGTCGAACTCGCCGGAGCCATCGCCGATCCCGGACAGCGGGGCCGGGCGCTCTCCGGCATCGCGGTGACCATGGCGGAAGGCGGGGCGTACGGTCCCGCGGTCGAGCTCGCCCGCACCCTGGGCCATCCCGAACAACGTGCGCAGGCGATCAGGGGCATTGCCGTGGCCATGGCGAAATCCGGCGAACAACACGCCGAGGCGGGCGAGTTGGCCCATAGCATCACCGATCCCGCGCAGCGGGCGTGGGCGCTCGCCGAGATCGCCAGGGCGATGGCGGCGGCGGGGAACCACCAGGGGGGCGTCGAGTTGGCCCGTACCGTCGCCGTGCCCGAGCAGCAAGTGTGGGCGCTCGCCGAGGTCGCCAGGGCGATGGCAACGGCCCGGGAGACGGCCGGGGCGGTCGAGTTGGCCCGCTCCATCGCCGACCCCGAACAACAGGCGTGGGCCTTGACGGGAATCGCCCGGGCGACCGCGGAGAACGGGGAGCGCGGTGCGGCGATCGCGCTCGCCCGCGCGATCGCCGACGCCGATGCCCGGGCCAGTGCGTACGAGGGCATCGTCATGGCCGGGGCGCGGACCGGCCACGACGGGGCGAAGGGCGCCGCGGGCCACGAGGCGACCGATCTCGTCACCGATCTCGTCACCGACCTCAACGTCCTCGGGCGCACGGCCGAGACGATGGCGGAGGAGGGCGACGCGGCGGCCGCCGAACGGCTGGCCGAGACGACGGCGCGGCTGGCTCACAGCAGCGCCGCCACGCACCAACTGCGGCTCTTGGCGGTCGCCGTGGCCGCGTCGGCCGCGGCCGATCCCCCCGTCGCACTGGACACCGCGGGTCTCGTCGCGTCCGTCCTCGGTTCGGCCGCTACCGCCTCCGACCACGAGCAGTGGGCCTGGGCTCTGGCGGACGTCGCCGGGGCACTGGCCGCGGCCGACGCGGTGGACGCCGCGGTCGACCTCGCCGGCGCGATCACCCATGGCGATGCCCGGGCCCGGGCGTACGAGGACGTCGCCGTGGCCCTGGCCGCGATGGGACGGCACCAAGCGGCGGTCGACCTCACCGGCTCGATCGACGTCCCCTCGTGGCGGGCTCGCGCGACCGGACGCATCGCGGCGGCGATGGCCGGATCGGGGAAGGTGGACGAGGCCCTCGCGCTCGCCGGTGCGCTCACCCACCCGACCCGGCGGCAGGAGGCGCGCGCCCTCATCGCCGTGGCGCTGGCGGAGTCGGGGGATCGGGACGCGGCCTTCGTGTGCGTCGCCACCCTTTCCCTTCCGGTCCTCCAGGCTCGGACCTTGGCGTCCGTCGCGCGGTGCGTGGCGGCGGCGCGGGAGCGGAAGGAGGCGTTCGAGCTGGTCGACACCATCCCCCACGCCGAACTGCGGGGCGAGGCGCTCGCGGCCATCGCCGTGGCCACGGCGGAGTCCGGGGACCGCGCGGCGGCGGCCGAACTCGCGCGCACCATCACCGATGAGGACGACCGGGCCGAGGCGTTGGCCGCGATCGCCGTCGTCGCGGCGACGGCGGGGGAGTCGGGCGCGGCGTTCGACATGGTCCTCGACCTCCCCCCGAGGCTGCGGGCCGCCACGCGGACGGACATCGCCGTGGCGCTGGCCGGAGCGGGCCTGACGTCCGAGGCCCTCGCCCTGGCCCGTGCGCTGCCCTACCCCGGGCACCGGGCGCGCGCCCTCGGCGGGATCTCCCGTGCCACGGGCGCGCCCCGGTTGCTGGCGGAGGCCCTGGCCCTCTCGTTCGACCCGGCACTCGTCGCCCACCTCGCCGCCATGGACTCCCACGCCCTGCGCACCTTGGTGCGGGACGTCCTGGGCGCCTGATCCGCCGCGGCGCTTGGGATGCGGGGGATCTGGGTGTTTTAATAAATGAACAGCCATTTATTAACCGGAGGTGAAGGGGATGGCGCGACCCCGTGGGGTGGACGACCTGGCGATCCTGCGCGCGGCGACCGAGGTCATGGGCCGGGTGGGTCCGGCCGGCTTCACGCTGGCGGCCGTGGCGCGCGAAGTCGCCCTGGTGCCGGGGACGCTGACCCAACGCTTCGGCTCCAAGCACGGCCTGCTGGTGGCCCTGGCCGACCGGACGGTCGAGGACATCGGTGAGCTGATCGTCCGGGTCCGCGCCGTGCACGAAGGTGCGCTCGACGCGTTGGCGGCCCTGATCGCGGAGTGGACCGCGGCCATGGACACCCCCGAGGCCTTCGCCAACCACCTCGCGTTCTGGTGCGCCGACCTCGGGGACCCGGAGCTGTACGAGCGCGCGCTCACGGTCCACCGTGCCCAGACGGAGGCGATCCTCGGCCTGCTGACGGAGGCGGTCGCCGCGGGCGAGCTGCGCCCCGGCACGGATGCGGCGGCCTTGGCCCGCACGATCCAGGTCGTCATCGCGGGTACCGGCGTCACCTGGGCGGTCGGGCGCGAGGGCGGCCTCGCGCAGCACCTGCGGCAGGAGCTGGACACCGCGCTGTCCCCGCACGTACCGACGTGATCCGACCCCATGACGTTCGACCCGGAGGAATCATGACGACGCACACGCACACGCACACGCAGCCGCAGCCGCAGCCGCTCACGGGTCGGGTGGCCCTGGTCGCCGGAGGAACCCGGGGCGGCGGCCGGGGCATCGCCCTCGCGCTCGGGGCCGCCGGCGCGACCGTCTACGTCACCGGCCGCAGCAGCGCCGCCGGACGCTCCGACCTGGACCGTCCGGAGACCATCGAGGAGACCGCCGCCCGGGTCACCGCCGCTGGCGGCAGGGGCATCGCGGCCCGGGTGGACCACAGCCGGCCCGACGAGGTCGAGGCCCTCGTGGCGCGCATCGCGGCCGAACAGGACGGGCGGCTCGACGTGCTGGTCAACTGCGTCTGGGGCGGTGACCCGCTGACCGACTGGCAACACCCCCTTTGGGAGCAGGACCTCGACACCGGCTTCCGGCTCCTGCGGCAGGCCGTCGACACGCACGTGATCACCAGCCGCTACGCCCTGCCCCTGATGACCGCCCGTAGGAGCGGACTGGTCGTCGAGGTCACCGACGGCAACACCGCCCGCTACCGGGGCTCCTTCTTCTACGACCTGGCCAAGTCGAGCGTGATCCGCCTCGCCGTCGCCCAAGCCGCCGAGCTGAGGCCGTACGGCGTGGCGGCCGTCGCCCTCACCCCCGGCTTCCTGCGCTCCGAAGCCATGCTCGACCACCTCGGCGTCACCGAGGACACCTGGCGCGAGGGCGCGGCGCAGGACCCGAACTTCGCGCACTCCGAAAGCCCCGCCTACCTCGGCCGCGCGGTCGCCGCACTCGCCGCCGACTCCGACGTCATGACCAAGTCCGGTCGCGCACTGGCGACATGGGGTCTGTACCGGGAGTACGGGTTCACCGACGCCGACGGCACCCAGCCCGACTTCGCCGCGCACTGGGCCGCGAACCTGGAGGACGAGTTCGGCCCCCTGGGGGAGGCGCTCTGACCGGTTTTCGGTGTCCATGGCGACACTGGTGCCCCTCGGGTGACTCTGACACCATCTCACCCGAGATGGACCGCTGTTGGGCCGAGTCTTCATCGAGCCGCCGCTTCATCTCATCCGCATCCACGCATTCGTAGAACGCAGAGAAGACATGAGGCCGGCCTTGAAGACCTTACGGAACCGCGTCCCGCACCTGGTGACGGTCGTGTTGTTGATGCTGGGCGTGATGACCGCCATGACCGCACCGTCGCAGGCGGCCGCGCAGAAGGCCGCTGCCAGCGCGACCGTCTGCTCCAACTCACCCGTACCGGCCGGGTGGGTCATCACCAGCTCGTACAGATCCAGCGGCTGTCCCGGCACCGGCGTCGCCTACACCATCGCCGATTCGGCCGGGCAGAACGCCATCACGGTCTGCTCCTTCTCCCCGATCCCGGCGGGCTGGGTCGTCACCAGCTCCTATTCGAGTGCCGGTTGCGCCGGATCCGGCGTCGCCTACAGCATCGGCAACATGGCCGCGGCCAAGTACGCGACCGTGTGCTCCTTCTCCCCGATTCCGGCGGGTTGGGTGGTCACCAGCTCGTATTCGAGCGCGGGTTGCGCCGGTTCGGGTGTCGCGTACAGCATCAGCAACGTGTCGGGCGCGAACTACGCGACGGTGTGTTCGTTCTCCCCGATCCCGGCGGGTTGGGTGGTCACCAGCTCGTATTCGAGTGCGGGTTGCGCCGGTTCGGGTGTCGCGTACAGCATCAGCAACGTGTCGGGCGCGAACTACGCGACGGTGTGTTCGTTCTCCCCGATCCCGGCGGGCTGGGTCGTCACCAGCTCCTACTCGAGCGCCGGTTGCGCAGGATCCGGCGTCGCCTACAGCATCAGCAACGTGTCCGCCGCGAGCTACGCCTCCGTGTGTTCCTTCTCCCCGATCCCGGCAGGGTGGGTCGTCACCGGCTCCTACCAGAACTCCGGTTGTGTCGGCAGCGGCATGTCGTACAACATCCGCAAGGTCTGACCGGACGCCGTCGGCCGGGGCCCCGGACCGTTGCCGGTCCGGGGTCAGGCCCCCTTGCCGAACACGAGGACCTCGGTGGAGGCGAAGCCCATCCGGGCCGGGAAGCTGGCCTCCAAGGTGCAGTCGAGCGTCGCGAAGAGGTCCACGCACGCCCGGCGGGGCATCGCGGCCGGGTAGGAGTCGTGTCCCGCGCCTCCCTGCGCCGCCCACGCGCGCATCGTGGCCGGGTCCAGGCAGGTCTCCGTCATGACGTCGAAGACGATCCGGCCGCCGGGGCGCGTGACGCGCGCCATCTCCAGGAAGTAGCGCGAGGCGCTCAGGAAGGTCACGGTGTTGAAGACCTTGTGGGCCTGGACGAGATCGACGCTCCCGTCGGGCGTCGGGGCCAGACTGCACTGCGCCGTCGGCAGGGCGACCACCTCGAACCGGTCCACGAGGTAACCGGCCCAGGGCGCTGCCGTCTCGTAGATCTCGTAACGATCCGGAGAGCACTCCTGGAGCGTCTTCTCCAGGTACCGGCCGGACCCGGGGCCGATCTCCAGCACCGTCCTGGGGTCGGCGGCGAAGACGCCGAGCGCGCGCAACTCGTCGATGGTGGCCTGGGTGGCGCCGGGAGTGCCGTTCATGACCTCGTCGATGTAATCACCGACCGACAGACCGGCCGACCGCGCGGCCCGGACCGTCGCCTCGAACGGCAGGAAGTCATCGACCCCGCCCCGGCTGTTGGTGCTGCGCACGAGGTCGAACCCGGTGCGCCCCAGGAGCCGTTTGAGGCCCGACTTCACCGCTGCCGTTGCCATTTCCGCTGCCCTCATTCGGCATGACCTCCCGGGCCGCCCCCGGATCCGAGCATTGTCCGACCATCATCACCGACGCTTTCCGTCAATGGGGGTGAATACGGCATTCCGGAGAGAGAAGTGCCCCGCCCCGAGGCGCAGACGTCCCTCAGGCGGCGCTCTCGCGTCCGGTCAGTTCTCGGCGCAGCAGCAGGAGCGCCCGGTCCAGGAGCTGTTCCGTGCCGTCTCCTCCGGGGAGCTCGGGCGGGCGCTCCATCGGCACCTCGTCCGCCGGGCGAGCTCGGTGTGCGTCATGACGCCCTCCCGGGTCGCGGGTCGTCACACGTGGCGGGCGACGGCCGGCAGCAGGTCCTCGAAGGTCCAGCCGCTCTCGGCCTGGCCGATGGCGATCATGGTCCACACGTCCCCCCTGCGGACGACCTTGGCCATGATCTGCGCGGTGTGCGGGCCGCCCTCGGCCAGCGTGTACCGGGCCAGCTCCTGCCCGGTGACCTCGTCGACGAGCCTGCAGTGCGCGTTCTCGATCGCCTCGAAGGTCTCACCGCTGAAAGAGGTCACGAAGAACACGATCTGGTCGACGTGAGGCGAGAGCCGGGGCAGGTCCACGCGGATGGACTCGTCGTCACCGCCCGCGCCCGTGCCGCCGGTCCGGTTGTCGCCGGAGTGCGCCACCGCACCGTCGTCGCTGTGCAGGTGGGCGAAGTAGACGACGTCGATGAAGCGGCCGCCGCTGAACAACACGGCCGACGCGTCGAGATCGATGTCGCGCGGCGTCATGAACCGGGCGAGCAGGCCCTGGCGCCGGGCCGCCCGCCAGCCCAGTCCCATGCGGATCAGGGTCAGGGGGCGGCCGTCGGTCTTGGTCAGGCTGATCTGCTGGCCCTTGGCGAGGTTCACCGTCATGGTGGCTTCGATTCCCTTGGAAGGTCGGTGCGTCGGGTGTGGGGTGGCTTCGGGGTCAGAGGCTGACGCCGAAGTCCTGGGCGATGCCGGCCAGGCCCGAGGCGTACCCCTGGCCCACCGCGCGGAACTTCCACTCCGCACCGCCCCGGTACAGCTCGCCGAAGACCATCGCGGTCTCGGTGGCGGCGTCCTCGGAGAGGTCGTAGCGGGCGATCTCGGCGCCGCCAGCCTGGTTCACGACGCGGATGTAGGCGTTGCGGACCTGGCCGAAGCTCTGACCACGGGCGTGCGCGTCGTGGATGGAGACGGGGAAGACGATCCGGGCGACGTCGGCCGGGACGGCGGCGAGGTCGACCTTGACGGTCTCGTCGTCCCCCTCGCCGTCACCGGTCAGGTTGTCCCCGGTGTGCTCGACCGAGCCGTCGGGGCTGCGCAGGTTGTTGTAGAAGACGAACCGCCCGTTGGCGGCGACCTTGCCGTTCTCGTCGCACAGCAGCGCGCTGGCGTCGAGGTCGTAGTCGGTTCCCGTCGTCACCCGTACGTCCCAGCCGAGGCTGACGAGGACGGCGGTGAGGCCGGGCGCCTCTTTGCTGAGCGAGACGTTGCCGCCCTTGGCCAGGGAAACTCCCATGGTGCTGCTCTCCTTCGTGCGGTTGCGGTTGCGCACCTCGTGCGATGTCTCCACCTTCGCCAACCATCGGCCCGCCCGGAATCCGGCAGGTGTCCGGCCGCACCCCGCCGGGTAGCCACCGGAGCCCCCGCCACCCGGCGGGGGCTCCGCACCAGCGGCCCGGGACGAGGCGGGCGGCGCCAGCAGCCGGGCCATGGCCATGGAACCGCCGCCGTGGAGCAGGACACTGCCGAGCACGGCGAGCGTCATGGCATCCAGGGCGGTGTCGGCGTAGGACCCGAGCGGAAGGGCGTTGAAGGCGAGCAGGCCGAAGACGATCGAGGTGGTGCCCCGCGGTCCGAGCGCGCCGACCAGGAGCCGTTCGCGCCAGCTGAACCGGGAGCCGAGGAAGGCCAGCGCGATCGGCAGGATCCGCAGGACGGTGAGTGCGGCCGCGCAGAGCACGAAGACGTGCCAATCGACGCCCTCGCTCAGGGCGAGCACCACCGCGTTCCCGAAGAAGAACCACATGACCATGGTCAGCATCGAGTTGGTGTCCTCGATGAGCTGGAAGTCCGAGGCGGCCGGAGCCTGGGCGCCGTGCCGGCGGACCGGTGCCTGCCGTACGAAGCGGAAGGCGATCCCGCACACGAACGCGGCCACGAAACCGTTCCCGTCCACCGCCACGGTCGCGGTGTAGGTGAGCAGCGGTGCGATCAGGACCAGGGTCCGCCTCGACTGCTCGGTCATCCAGTGGGCACGGTCGGCCAGGTTCATCAGCCACGCGACCAACGCGCCCAGCAGGGCGCCGACGACGAGCGCCTTCAGCGCGAACGGCACCGCCGTGGCCAACGCCTCCATGGGAGTGCGCGCTTGGGACTTCGACCCGGCCAGGATCACCGCGAAGAGGAAGAGGGGCGACACGATCCCGTCGTTGTAGCCGCTCTCCACGTTGAGCACGCTGCGCACCTTCTCCGGGATGCGCCGATCGCGCACGAGGAGTTCGGCGGGGGCGAAGTCGGTGGGCACGATGATGCACGCGATCAGCAGCAGCACCACCAGCGGCAGACCGGGCAGCAGCCACGCCCCCAGCACGACCGTCAGGATCAGGCTCAGCGGCAGCGCCACCAGGAGCGCCCGGGCGGCCGAGCCGGGATCACGGCCGAACAGCCGCCCTCCCGGCAGCTCCGTGGCGTCGACGAACAGCAGGACGGCCAGGATCACCTCCACCACGCGCAGGGCGATCTCCGAGTTGAGCGTGGCGGCGATCTGGCTCTGCGTGAAGACGCCGGTGACGGCCCCCGCGAGCACCAGGACCAGGGGCGCCCGTACGTGCAGGCGCTCCAGCCGCCCGGCGACGAGCGACCACCCGGCCACCACCGCGGTGATCACGATCAGGACAAACGTCATCAGGAAACCCGCTTCAGGACATCAGGACAGGGAACGGCCGGTCACGACCGGTGGGGCAGAGCCTTCTCACCCGGCGGGGTGCTGCGCCGGGATCAGGAGTTGGGTCGCCGCGAGCCGCGCGTACAGCTCGTCCTCGGCCACCAGCTCCGCGTGGGTGCCGACCGCGCGGACCCTGCCCGCGTCCATGACGACGATGCGGTCCGCGTCGGTGACCGTCGACAGACGGTGCGCCACCACCAGCACGGTGCTCTCGCGTGCGATCTCGGTGATGACGTCCCGCAGCGCCAGCTCGTTGACGGCGTCGAGCTGCGAGGTCGCCTCGTCCAGCAGCAGCAGCCGTGGTGCGCGCAGCAGCGCGCGGGCGATCGCGACGCGCTGGCGCTCGCCGCCGGACAGCTTCGAGCCGCGGTGCCCGACCAGGGTGTCCAGGCCGTGCGGGAGCCGCTCGACGAGGGCGTCGAGGCGGGTCCGGGCGAGGACGGCGCCTACGTCTTCGTCGGTCGCGTCGGGCGCGGCGAAGACCAGGTTCTCCCGCAAGGTGCCGGCCAGTACCGGCGCGTCCTGCTCGACGTACCCGATGACGGACCGCAGCTCGGACAGCGGCCACTGGCGCACGTCCTCGCCGTCGACCAGGATCCGGCCGCCGGTCGTCTCGTAGAACCGCTCGAGCAGCGAGAAGACCGTCGACTTGCCCGCACCCGAAGGCCCGACGAAGGCCGTCATCCCGGCGCCCGGCACCTCGAAGTCCACCTGCTGATGGATGTACGGCAGGTCGGGCCCGTAGCGGAAGGACACGTCCTCGAAGCGGACCGACGCCGGACGCCGCACCGCTGCCCAAGCCCGGGGCCGCTCCGGCCGGTGCGTGGCCGGCGGCTCCGCCGCCAGGCGGTCCACCGCCTTGATCCGGGAGATCGCGGCCGCGCCCTCCTGGTACTTGGTGGCTGCCTCGACCAGCTTGTACACCGGCTCCATCAGGTAGAAGAGGTACAGCAGGAAGGCGATGAGCGTGGAGACGGGAATGTCCCCGGACGCCACCCGCGCCCCGCCGACCGCGAGCACCGCGAGGAACGCCAGCTGGACGGCGAGGTTGTCCGCCGTTCCCAGCAGGGCCTCCCACTTCGCGCCGCGCACGCCGTGGTGCCACGCCCGCCGGGCCGACGCCTCGAGGCGAGCGGTCTCCCGCTTCTCGGCGCCGGACGCCTGCACCGTGCGAAACGCCCCGAAGACCCGCTCCAGGCCGGTGGACATCTCCCCGACCGCGGCCTGGGAGCGCTCGGCGGCCTCCCCGATCTTCGGCATCACCAGGACCGCGCCCGCGCCGACGACCGCGATCACGACGAGGGCGACGCCGAGCAGGACGGCGTCCAGGAGGGCCATCACGACGATCGCCGCGATCAGCGTCAGCGTTCCGGTCGCGGCGTGGACCACCGCCTGGGTACTGACGGCCCGCAGCAGCGTGGTGTCGGACGTCACCCGTGACATCAGATCGCCCGGCTGCATCCGGTCCACCTCGGTGAGCCGCAGCCGCAGCATCCGGCCGATGAGGCTGCGCCGGGCGGCCAGGACCACCGACTCCGCCGTCCGCTCCAGTACGTACGCGCCGAACGCCTCGGCCACCGTGCTCAGCAGCACCAGTGCGGTCAGGGCCCACAGGACGGTGGCGAGCGTGCCACCGGAGGAGAGCCGGTCGACCAGCACCTTCGTCGCGAGCGGCTGGAGCAGCCCTCCGGCGGCCCCCGCCAGCGCCAACAGCAGACCGAGGCCGACGGCCCACCGGTGCGGGCGGACGTATCCGTACAGTGCCGTGAGCGTCTCGCGGGCGCGCGGGGATTCGGCACCCGTCGTCTCCGGGGCGGATGCGGGGTTCACAACATTCCTTTCCTCCGTGCTCCGCCGTGCACCGCCTCGGTGGCAGGACGGCGTTGGGCCCGCATCGGGGCCTCGGGGCTCGGCTCAGTGGGCCGGTTCGACGGCCGTCGCGGCAGCCGTGTGTACGGCATCGCGGAGCCCGGGGCTGACGACGGCCAGGCACAGCCCGCCCGCCGCCAGCGCCATGCCGAGGTACTCCCAGAGCGCGCTCCTACGGCGCCCGGGCGGGGAACAGCCCACTGCTTCGGCCGAAGGGCGGCGGTCGGTGTCGGGCTCCGTCTCCTGCGCACGGTGTGTCATGCCACCAGCTTGGAAGCCCGGCCCCGCCGCCGGCCATCCGGCGATCGTCGGGTGGACCCCCGCCGAGTGGCTGGTGCCGCCCCCGCACACGGGGTGACGCGGCCCCCGCGGCGGGCCGCTGTGGCTGCGGGTACCGGTCGGCCGGGGCTCAGGAGGGGCGGGTGGGGGCCCGTAGTTCGATCGTGTATCCGCCCTGCGGGGTGGGTTCGGCGGCGAGGGTGCCGTCGAGGAGTTCGGCGCGTTCCCTCAGGCCGATGAGGCCGTGGCGGGCGCTGGGCAGGGCGACGGTCGGGCGGGTGGGGGCGGTGTTGGTGACGGTGACGCCGAAGTGGTGCGCGTCGTGCCACAGGCGTACGTCGGCGCGCGCGCCGGGGGCGTGCTTGCGCACGTTGGTGAGGGCCTCTTGGACCGTGCGGTAGACGGTGCGTTGGGCGGTGGTGCTGATGCCGGGAGGGAGCCCACCGGTCAGGGTGGTCTCGATGCCGCTGTTGGCGATCAGCTGCTGGAGGTCGGCGAGGGTGGGCTGGGGGGTGAGTTCGGTTTCCTTGCCGCCCGAGGCGCGCAGCAGGGAGACCATGTGCCGGAGTTCGTCGAGGGTGTCCACGCTCAGGGTGCGGATGGTACGGGCGCAGTCCCGGGCGTCGGGGTCCTTGGTGGCGACCTGGAGCGCTCCGGCCTGTACGGCGATCAGGCTGACCTGGTGCGAGACGACATCGTGCATCTCGCGTGCCAGTTGGGCGCGTTCGCGGGCGAGGACGGTCTCGGCGTACAGGGCGCGTTCGTGCTCGCGGGCCTCTTCGACCTCGACGAGCTGGCGCGCCACGTCGTGCCTGGCCTGTACGAGCTGGCCGAAGAGGACCGGGGCGAAGGACGTCGCCAGCGTGTAGACGCATTGGACGAGGGTCCAGGCCCGGTCGGTGGAGAACATCTCGGACAGGGGCCAGAGGAGGGTCGCCGCTGTGTTCAGCAGGGCGCAACCGGCGAGCAGCGGCCGATTGCGGCTGTGCGCGGCCAAGGTGTACAGGGCGGCGATCGGTGCGACCGCCACGTCCATGAAGGCGGTCATGGGCAGGGTCAGCAGGAAGACGGTCAGCGGAAGGCGCCTGCGCAGGAACAGCCCGGCGCTGCCGAGGGCGGCGCAGGCCCATACGAGGGGGGTTCCCTCGTCGAAGAGGTTGATCCAGGCGTCGAGCGCGGCGAGCGCGACGAGGACCGCGTCGACGGCCCGGGCGGGCACCCGGCGCCACAGGGCCTGCACCGTGCTCATCGCCCTACGTCCCGTGCGGTGCCGTCGCGTTCGTCGTTGCCGAGCAGTCCGGCCCGCTCGGCGAGCAGCGCCGCCTGGACGCGGCCGGCGACTCGCAGTTTGGTCAGGATCGAGCTGACGTGGTCCTTGACGGTGCCGGGGCTCAGATGGATGCGGGTGCCGATGTCGGCGTTGGAGAGGCCCTCCGCGATCAGGACGAGGACGTCGCGTTCGCGGTCGCTGAGCAGGTTCACGCGCGCGACGTCCGGGTCCTGGGGAGCTCCCGCACCCGGGTGGCGGCGCAGCAGGGAACGTGAGGCTTTCGGGGACATCACCACCCCGCCCGCGGCCAGGGTGCGTACGAGTTGGGCGAGTTGTTCGGGCTCGGTGTCCTTGAGGAGGAAGCCGGAGGCTCCCGAGCGCAGCGCGGTCAGGACGTACTCGTCGGTGTCGAACGTGGTCAGCATGGCCACCGTCGGCGGCGTGGGCAGGGTCTGGATCTCCCTCAGGAGGGTCAGGCCGTCCACGTCCGGCATGCGGATGTCGAGGAGCACGACGTCCGGGTGCTCGCGCCGGATCACGTCGGCGGCCTGTGCTCCTTGCGCGGTGGCCACGACCTCGATGCCGTCGGACGCGTTCAGGATCATCTGGAAGCCGGACCGCACCAGGGCCTCGTCGTCCACCACCACTACCCGGATCACCGGCGTTCCGCCTCACACTCGTATGCTCTGTCCAGCTTCTCGGCGACCCGTACACCCCGCACCCGGGCGTCCACCCTGTTCTCCTACGGTGATCGCTCGCTGTCCACGGTACGTCGGGCACGGCGCGCGTCGGTGCGGTCCCCGCGGGCTCCCGCCGCCCGGCGGGGCGGGTCCAGCCGTTCGGGGGGTGCTCCGGCCCGTCCGCCGACCGGCGGGGTGGTCCCGGCCGGTCGGCGGGGGTGTCACCGAAGCCTGCCGGATGGTCCGCCTTCCCGCGGCGCCGGGAGATTCTTCGCATGACACGGATACAGCCGTCGCGGGAGACATCGACTCCGCGGCCCGCAACCTCACCCGAGTCCGCCGGGCAGGCCCCCGGCGGTCCTTCGACGAGCCGCCTGGTCGGGGTGGATCTGGCCCGCGCCCTGGCGGTGTTCGGCATGTACATCGTGCACATCGGCCCGGCGCTGTCGGCGACGTCCGGCGTCGGCAGCTGGGTCCGCTACCTGGCCGACGGACACTCGTCGGTCCTGTTCGCCACCCTCGCCGGGTTCTCGCTGATGCTGATCGCCGGCCGCCGCGAGCCGAAGACCGGGCCGGCCGGCCGGCAGGCGAAGGCCCGGATCGCGATCCGCGCCGTGATCCTGCTGGCGCTGGGCACCGTGCTGGCGGTGGAGTACGGGGGTGTGATCATCCTCGGCTTCTACGGCGTGTACTTCCTTGTCGCCCTGCCCCTGCTGCGGCTGTCCGCCAGGACGCTGGCGATCATCGCCGCGGGGCTCGCGCTCGTCACGCCGCAGCTGGCGTTCGCCCTGAACTCGCTGCTGAGCGAGTCCGTCCAGCAGAGCGTCAACGCCTACGACCCGCTCAAGAGGCTCAGCGAGGTCGGAGTGCTCGACCTGCTGCTCACCGGCTCCTACCCCACGATCACGTGGATGGCGTTCGTGGTCGCCGGCATGGCGCTGGCCCGCCTCGACCTGTCGGCCGTCGCCGTCCAGCGTCGCCTGGCCGTGCTCGGTGTCGCCCTGACCGGCGGCGCGTACGGTCTGTCCCTGCTGCTGGCGGGCAAGGACGCGCTGCGGAGCGCGGCGGAGGACGGGAAGCCGTCCGCCGGGTCCGAGGCGGCGTCCTCCTTCGGCGGCGGATCCATCGAGGCCCCCCGGCGGGCGGCCTCGGAACTGCTGTCCGCCGGGCCGCACAGCGGCACGACCTTGGACATCATCGGCAGCGTGGGCGTCGCCGTCCTCGTGATCGTGGGGGCGACGGTGCTGATGGACCGCCTGCCGCGGCTGCGCCGGCTGGCGAAACCGGTCATCGCGGTGGGCACCATGTCCCTGACGGCCTACGTCGGCCACTTCCTCGTGCAGTCCGCGCTGGGCATGCTGATCGGCGAGAGCCCCCAGGCGTCCTGGGCGCCCGTGCTCACGTTCGTCCTCGGGGCGATCGTGTTCGCCGCGCTCTGGTCCCGCTTCTTCCGCCGCGGCCCGCTGGAGGCGTTGCTCAACGCCGCTACCAAGCCGGCCAAGTACGTCCGATGAGGCCGGCCCGGTGCCGTCGTCGTGGGGGTGGAGCCCAACTAGCCCTCTCAGCAGCCGAAGTTGACCCGCTTGAACGTGGCGTAGTGGTCGGCCGTGTAGTAGTCCTCCCGGCTCTGCCGACCGGTGACGATGCGGCGCGCACCGCGGGTCGGGGACCCCGGGGTGATGACCGTGTACTCGTGGTAGTAGCCCGTGGTCTGGCTGGGCAGTACGCGCTCGCGGTTCTGGAAGACGACACCGTCCTGCTGGTACGGGAAGGGTCCGCCCGCCGCGATGAGGTTCAGGGTGTCGTGTGCCTGGGAGGGCAGGGCGGAGGAGCAGATGCTGCCAACGGCCTTGATGGACAAGGAAGTCGGCGAGGTGGGCGCCGCGGTGGCGGTGGGCCCGACGAGGAGGGACGCGGCGACGGCGACGGCGCCGCCGAAGGCGAGAACGCGTGGGGGGATCGTCATGGGCCCCATGATGACGCGCGTAGATGTGGACACGTCAATGCCAAAGTCGTTGATTTTTCCATCAGTTGGCCCACTGGACGCCGCCTGCAACCGGGTCGTCACCTCCCCTTCACCCACTCGGTCCGCAGCACCCCTGACCAGCGGCGGGAGCGGGGAGGCGGCCCGGACGGACGTGGACCCCTGGCGGCTGGCGGCGGCCTCCTCGCGGCCGCTCTCGCGATGGTCACCATCGGTTCTCGAAAACAGGGGAAGAGCTGACCGGACAAGCGACTCGTTGTAGGGTAGGGAAACTGCCCTTGACCTGCAAAAACGCAGGCAGGGAGCCTAGATCCAGGAGTACCTCGATGCTGCGCACCATGTTCAAATCCAAGATTCACCGGGCCACCGTCACCCAGGCCGATCTGCACTACGTCGGGTCCGTGACCATCGACGGCGATCTCATGGAGGCGGCCGATCTGCTGCCCGGGGAGCTGGTGCACATCGTCGACATCGACAACGGGGCCCGGCTGGAGACGTACGTCATCGAGGGCGAGCGCGGTTCCGGGGTGATCGGGATCAACGGGGCCGCCGCCCATCTGGTGCACCCCGGTGACCTGGTGATCCTCATCAGCTACGGGCAGTTCGAGGACGCCGAGGCGCGGGCCTTCGTGCCGCGCGTGGTGCACGTCGACGCGGACAACCGGATCATCGAACTGGGCGCGGACCCCTCCGCCCCCGTGCCGGGCACGGACCAGCGGCGCAGCCCGCACGCGGTCGCGATCTGAGGACGGTCGCAGGATCGGGACGACGCGGCAGACACGAGGGCGACGAGAGGCGAGAGGCGATGGGCATGGCGATCGAGATCAGGGACGACCGGGCCACCGGACGGCTGCGGGCCTACGAGGGGACGGAGCGGGTCGGCGTGATCGCCTACTTCGTGCTCGCCTCGGAGCCGGGCGCGGGCGCCCTGGTCGCCGTGCACACCGTGGTCGAGCCGGGCCACGAGGGCAAGGGGATCGCCGGGGAGCTCGTCGCCACCCTGTACGGCATCGCGGCCGCCGAGGGCGTCGCCGTGGTCCCGCTCTGCCCGTACGCGGCCAGCTGGGCGGCCCGTCACCCCGACCGGGCACCGCAGCCGCCGGCCGAGGTGGTCGCGGCGGCGAAAGAGCAGCTGGACACCGATCCGGCGCTGTGGTGAGCGGGCACGGGGGCCCGGGCGGGCTGACGCTGCTGCACACCTCCCCGGTGCACGTGCCGGTCTTCGACGCGTTGCGGGACCGGCACCACCCGGGGACGGTGCTGCGGCACCTCGTCGTGCCCGAGTTGCTGGCCCGGGCCCGCGTGGCGGGCCCCGAGGCGGTGGCCGGGGAGATCGAGACCCTGCTGGCCGATCCGGGGAAGGGGAGCGGGAGCGGGGACGACCCGGTGCTCTGCACCTGCTCGACGATCGGGGCGGTCGCGGAGCGACTCGGGCCGGCCCTCGGGCGCCCGGTGCTGCGGGTCGACCGGCCGATGGCCGCGGCCGCCGTCCGTACGGGCCCCCGCATCGCGGTCCTGGCCACCGTGGAGAGCACCCTCGCCCCGACGCTGGCCCTGCTCCGGGAGGAGGCCGACACCTGGGAGCGGGAACGCCCGGGGTACGCGGCGGCCCTGTCCCTGCGGCCGCGGGTGGTGCCGGGTGCCTGGGAGCGCTTCGAGGCGGGTGACGACGAGGGGTGCCTGGCGCTCGTGGCCCGGGCGGCGGACGCGGTGGTCGACGCGGACGTGATCGTGCTGGCCCAGGTGTCGATGGCGGGCGCGGTGGCCCGGGCCGCGACGGGCATCCCGTTGCTGTCCAGTCCCGCGGTCGGCCTCGCCGCGGCGATGGGTGCGCTCCGGCGGGCATAGCCCCCGGGATCGGGGGAAGGCGGGGCCCATGGTGCGAAACGTAGCGAACCCGCCCCCCGGTTCCGCTTGGCCCGACCCGGTCCCCGAGCCGGTGCTGCCGGACCCGTTCCCCACGCCCCGGCCCGACCCGGGCGTGCCCGAGCCCGGCGCTCCCGATCCGGGCGTGCCGGACCCGGTGCCCACCCCGCCCGCGCCGACCCCGCCCGCGCCCACTCCGCCCGTACCGGACCCGGTGCCCGCTCCGCCCCGGCCCGCGCCGCCCGTGCCCGGACCGGTCCCCGAGCCCGACCCCATCCCGCCGCCGCCCGGCCCCGCGCCGCTCCCGCAGCCCGGCCCCCTCAGCTGAACCCGTACGGGTCGGCCGCGCGTGCGGCCGACCCGGACGCGGCGGGGCCGGTCCCCGCGGTGTCAGTCCGTGCGCACTTCGGAGCGGTCACCGCTCCAGAGGGTGTGGAACGAGCCCTCGCGGTCGGTGCGCCGGTAGGTGTGCGCGCCGAAGAAGTCCCGCTGGCCCTGGGTCAGGGCCGCCGGGAGCCGGTCCGCGCGCAGCGCGTCGTAGTAGGACAGCGAGGCCGCGAAGGCCGGGACCGGAACGCCCTGGCGGACGGCGGTCACCAGGACCTCGCGCCAGTCGTCCTGCGCGGCGCCGATCTCCTCGGCGAACCGGTCGTCGGCCAGCAGGCTCGGCAGCTCGGGCCGGGCGTCGTACGCCGCCCGGATCCGGTCCAGGAACGCGGCCCGGATGATGCAGCCGCCCCGCCACAGCGAGGCCACCGCACCCGGGTCCACGCCCCAGCCGTACTCCGCGCTGCCGGCCTGGATCTGGTGGAACCCCTGGGTGTACGAGACGATCTTGGACGCGTACAGCGCCTGCTCGACCCGGGCCGCGAAGGCGTCGGCCTCCGCCGCCGGCAGCGCCGAGGCCGACGGGCCGCCCAGCGTGCGGGACGCGGCGCGCAGGTCCGCGTGGCCCGAGACGGCCCGCGCGAAGACCGCCTCGGCGATCCCGGACACCGGGACCCCGAGGTCCAGGGCGATCTGCACGGTCCAGCGACCGGTGCCCTTCTGCTCGGCGGCGTCGGCCACGACGTCGACGTACGGGCGACCGGTCGCCGCGTCCGTGTGCGCCAGCACCTCCGCCGTGATCTCGATCAGGTAGGAGTCCAGACGGCCCCGGTTCCACGCGCGGAAGGTCTCCGCGATCCGGGCCGGGGAGTACCCGGCCACCTCGCGCAGCAGGTGGTACGCCTCGGCGATCAGCTGCATGTCGGCGTACTCGATGCCGTTGTGGACCATCTTCACGAAGTGGCCCGCGCCGTCCGGACCCACGTGCGAGGTGCACGGCGTACCGTCCGCGGCCTTGGCGGAGATCTTCTCCAGCATCGGGCCGAGGGCCGCCCACGACTCCGGCGAGCCGCCGGGCATGATGCTCGGGCCGAGCAGCGCGCCCTCCTCGCCGCCGGAGATGCCCACGCCGACGAAGTGGATGCCCTGCTCGCGCAGCTCGCGCTCGCGGCGCCGCGTGTCCTCGAAGTGCGCGTTGCCGCCGTCGATGATGACGTCGCCCTCCTCCAGCAGCGGCGCGAACTCGCGGATCACGGCGTCGGTGGGATCGCCGGCCTTCACCATGATGATGAGGCGCCGGGGGCGCTCCAGCGCGTCGACGAACTCCTTCGCCGACTCCGCGGCGATGAAGGTGCCCTCGTGGCCGAACTCCTCGACCAGGGCGCGGGTCTTCGCGGCGGTGCGGTTGTGGACGGCGGTGGTGTAGCCGTTGCGGGCGAAGTTCCGGGCGAGGTTGCTGCCCATCACCGCGAGCCCGGTGACGCCGATCTGGGCCGTGCTGCTCATCGTCGCGCTCCTGGTGTGCCTCGGTGTGCCGGGGTGTTCTCCGGTGCCCCGGCGGGTCCCGTCGGGTACGGAGGATGCCGACGCTACATCGCGGCGCCCTCCGGTGGATCTCCCACACGCTGAGATCCACTCAACCACCCTTGCGGCGCGCCCTGTTGCGCCCCTTGTCAAGGTGTGGTGGCAGCGTTAGGTTGTGCGGTTCCTGATGTCTTCAAGGGGGCTCCCATGGGCGTACGGGGCCGGCACCGCCGGTACCAACCGAGCACCATCAACCGGGCTTCGTTGGTGGTGACCGCGGGCGGAGCCGGGATCGCGCTGCCCTTCATCGGCGCCGGCGCCGCCCACGCCGCCACCGTCGACACGTGGAACAAGGTCGCCGCCTGCGAGTCCACGAACAACTGGCACATCAACACCGGCAACGGCTACTACGGCGGACTCCAGTTCAGCCAGAGCACCTGGCGGGCCTTCGGCGGCACGGCGTACGCCGCCCGCGCCGACCTCGCCACCAAGGACCAGCAGATAGCGGTCGCCGAGAAGGTGCTGGGCTCCCAGGGACCGCAGGCCTGGCCGGTCTGTTCCAAGGAGGCGGGCCTCAGCCGGGGCGGCGCCGCACCCGCGGTGACCCCGAAGGCGCAGGGCGGACAGGGCGCGAAGACCCCCGCGACGCCGGCGGCCGCTCCCCGGGCCGCGAAACCGCAAGCCGCCCGTTCCGATACGGCCCCGGCCGCCAAGAGCGCAGGCCCCACCCCGACGGGCACGTCCGTCCTGCCCAATCCGTACGTCGTCGCGCCGGGCGATTCGCTTTCGGCGATCGCGCGGGGCCAGCACGTCGAGGGAGGCTGGCAGGCGCTCTACGAGACCAACCGGGCCACCGTCGGGAGCGACCCCGACCTGATCTTCCCGGGCCAGCGGCTCACCCTGCGGATCACGGCCGCCCCGGTCACGCCCAAGCCCCCGGTCCCACCGCCCGCGGCCACCCCGGCGCCCACGCCCAAGCCGACACCCGAACCCACGCCCAAGACCACGCCCTCACCCGAGAAGCCGCCGCGCACCGCCGCCCCGGTCAAGCCGGTCGAACCGGCGGCGGCCAAGCCGAAGCCGGCCGGCGCTTCCGGCGGCTTCGCCGCGCCCGTGGACGCCGGCCTGGGCACGGCGTACCACGTCGCGGGTTCCTCATGGTCCAGCGGCTACCACACGGGCGTCGACTTCCCGGTGGCGACCGGCACGTCCGTCAAGGCCGTCGCCCCCGGAGAGGTCGTTTCGGCGGGTTGGGCCGGCGCCTACGGCTACCAGGTCGTGATCCGGCACACCGACGGCCGGTACTCGCAGTACGCGCACCTGTCGGCCCTCGGGGTCAAGGCCGGTCAGCAGGTGAGCGGGGGAGCGCGGATCGGCCGCTCCGGCTCGACCGGCAACACGACCGGACCACACCTGCACTTCGAGATCCGGACGGGGCCGGGCTACGGCACCGACGTCGACCCGCTCGCCTACCTGCGCGGGCACGGAGTCGACATCTGAGGGCACCGGGGAGCCGGTGGTCGATGACACCCGCTCGCGCGGCGGTACGGCCGTCAGCAACACCAGGCCGACCGCCGCGACCGCGGCGCTCACCAGGGCGCCGAGCGTGCCGAGGCCGCCGAAGCGGAAGCCCTCGCCGAAGAGCGTGATGCCGACGCTGGCCGCGACCACGGGGTTGACCACGGTCACCGTGGCCAGCGGCGCGGTCAAGCCGGCGCCCCGGTACGCCGCCTGTGACAGGACGAGGCCGGCCGCCGCGAGCGCGGCGATCGACGCCAGCTGCGGAGCCTGGCCGAAGACGGCGCCCTGCTCGACACCTTCCGCCACGGACTTCGTGAAGACCGAGCCCATGCCGAAGGCGGTGCCGGCCGCGGTCGCCAGCAACACGCTGCGCAGCACGGCCCGCCGGACCCGCCGCGCCGCGAGGAACAAGGTCACCGACACCGCGGCCGTCAGCGCGAGCAGCACGGTCCGCTCGCCGCCCGACAGGGTCTGTCCGTCGCGCCCGTCGCCGCCGGTGAGGGCCAGCAGCCCGGCCAGGCCCACGGTGGCCAGCACCGCACCGCGCCAGGCGGCGGTGCCCGCCCGGCGGCCGACGAGGACCGCGGCCATCGGCAGGGCGAAGACGATGGTGAGCGCGCCCAGCGGCTGGACCAGGCTGAGCGGACCGTACGCCAGCGCGACCACGTGCAGCAGCGCGCCGAGCCCGTTGAGCCCCACGGCCAGCCACCAGCCGCCCCGGGCGAGCGGCGCGTACGGCCGTCCGGGGCTGCTTTCCGCCACCCGCTCCTGCACGATCGCGCCGGCCGCGTAGGCGAGCGCGGAGATCAAGCAGAGGAGGACTGACAGGGCTAGGGCACTCATGTGGGCCACAATGCCCGGTCCGGCTCGAGTATTCCTCGTCCCACAGGTGGTGATCACCTGTACTCCGGGAGTAGTACACGCCTAGCGAATCTGTAGTCCGCTGGTCGCTTGAGAGACGTTCGTCATCCGGTGTGATGACGACTCGGCCCGTGCGAGAACGGCGCTCTCCCGTACATAACGTGACGATCCAGGCGCTGCGCGTGAGGCGGGCGGGAGCGGTTTGGTCCCGGGCGCGTCGGATCCGTACAGTTCTGCTTTTGAGGAGTTCGCGCAACGCGGACGCGGACGATTTGATCGAGGAACGGCAACGGCCATGACGATGACCGAAGACATCCAGACGTACGGCCCGGGCATCGACCCCGAGCGCCTGGCCGTCTGCCTCGCCGTGCTCGACGAGCTGGACAAGCTCGACGTCGACCACCCCGACGCCGTCACGGTACGCCGTGCGACCGCCGGTATCTACCGCACGGTCAAGCAGCGCCGCCGCCAGGACCGTCGCGCCGCCAAGACCGCCAACGACAAGGCCGTCACCGAGGCCACCGCGACCGGCTCCGCCGAGCGCATCGACGACGAGACCCAGGGCAACGCCCTGAGCACCGCGACCAAGGGCCCGGTCGCCGGCATACTCCAGCGCCCGCGCTCCTGCTACGTCTGCAAGACGCGCTACGTCGAGGTCGACGCCTTCTACCACCAGCTCTGCCAGGACTGCGCCGCCTTCAACCGCGCGCGCCGCGAGGCACGGACCGACCTCACCGGCCGCCGCGCCCTGCTCACCGGCGGCCGCGCCAAGATCGGCATGTACATCGCGCTGCGGCTGCTGCGCGACGGTGCGCACACCACCATCACCACCCGCTTCCCGAACGACGCGGTCCGCCGCTTCAAGGCGATGCCCGACAGCCACGAGTGGCTGCACCGCCTGAAGATCGTCGGCATCGACCTGCGCGACCCGGCGCAGGTCGTCGCGCTCGCCGACTCGGTGGCCGCCGAGGGCCCCCTCGACATCCTGATCAACAACGCCGCGCAGACGGTGCGCCGTTCCCCGGGCGCCTACAGCGAGCTGGTCGCCGCCGAGAGCGCCCCGCTGCCCGCCGGCGAACTGCCCGCCTCCGAGGTCATCGGCACCTTCGGCAGCGGCACCGTCGACCGGGTCGCCGCCCTGCCCACCGGCCACGGCGAGAAGCTCACCGCCCAGGACGTCACGGAGCTGGCCCTGGTCTCCGGCTCGGCCTCGCTGGAACGGATCGCCGCCGGTACCGCGATCGACGCGGGCGGCCTGGTCCCGGACCTGCACCACACGAACAGCTGGATCCAGACGGTGTCCGAGGTGGACCCGATCGAGCTGCTCGAAGTCCAGCTGTGCAACTCCACCGCGCCGTTCATCCTGATCAGCAAGCTGCGCCCGGCGATGGCCGCGGCCGCCGCCGAGCGCCGCTACGTGGTCAACGTCTCCGCGATGGAAGGCGTCTTCGGGCGCGGCTACAAGGGCGCCGGCCACCCGCACACCAACATGGCGAAGGCCGCGCTGAACATGCTGACGCGCACCAGCGCCCAGGAGATGTTCCAGACCGACCAGATCCTGATGACCGCGGTCGACACCGGCTGGATCACGGACGAGCGCCCGCACCCGGACAAGGTCCGCCTCGCGGAGGAGGGCTTCCACGCCCCGCTCGACCTGGTCGACGGCGCGGCCCGGGTCTACGACCCGATCATCCGCGGCGAGGCCGGCGAGGACCTCTTCGGCGTCTTCCTCAAGGACTACGCGCCCGGCAACTGGTAGCCGCCCGCCCCGGCAGGCCCGCCCCGACGGCCCGACGGCCCCGTACGACCGCACCCGGTCGTACGGGGCCGTCCGTCGTTCCTGCCCGCTGCTTCTCCGCCGGTTCTCCGCCGCTTCCCGCCGGGGCCGCATTACCCGCTTCATCGGCGCGCCGGGGGCGAAGTCCTGAACATCGGCCGAAATCAAGAGGTCGAAAGTGGATTTTACCTTTCCATCGAGCGGGGCTCCGCTCATATGTGTACCCTGAGGCACACGGACGGCCCCACCAGGGCCACGCTCCGTATCGAGAACCATGGCGCCACCGCGTCCGGATGTCCTTTCCCTGCCCGGCAGCGGTACGCCCGCCGGGTTACGCGACACAAAGGAGTGCGCGGTGACACCTGAAATGACCAAGCGCGACCACGGGGTGGCGGAGCGGACGGACCACCGCTCCCACAACCGCTCGGACCAGCTGGGAAGCCTGGAAGTGTGGGCCCGGTCCGCACCGATCCGGCTCGCCGGATACGAAGAGGACCTGGCGGAACCGCACATCCTGCCCGGCATCGACTGACCGTCCCGGCCCCGGCACGTACCGGCGGCAGCTCCGCTCCACACCCGCGTCCCGCCGCCGATCCGGCGGCGGGACGCGGGTGCGCGCGCCGATGTGGGTCGACGCGCCCTGATGCGCGCCCCGTTGTACGCCGACAGCGTTATCGCTGACGGCGATCACCGCTTCCCGGGCCCCCGGCCGCGGGGCAGGCTGGCCGCATGAAGCTGCTGATGCTGGGCGGGACCGAATATGTGGGCCGGGCGATCACCGAGGACGCGCTGAAGCGGGGCTGGGAGGTCACCGTCTTCCACCGCGGCCGGCACGACCCGCCGCCCGGGGTCGACTCCCTCCACGGCGACCGCACCGCCCCCGGCGGGCTCGCGGCCCTCGCCGAGGGGGAGTGGGACCTCGTCGTCGACACCTGGGGCGGCGCCCCCGTCGCCGTCCGCGACACCGCGCGCCTGCTGCACGGCCGGGTCGGGCACTACACCTACATATCCAGCCGTTCCGTCTACGCCTACCCCTCGCCCCCCGGCCTGGGCGAGGACGCCCCGGTGGTCGAGGGCTCGCCCGACGCCGAGACCGTGGACTACGCCCAGGACAAGCGCGGCGGCGAGCTGGCCGCCCTCGCCGCCTTCGGCGAGGAACACGCCCTGCTGGTGCGCGCCGGCCTGATCATCGGGCCCTACGAGAACGTCGGGCGGCTGCCCTGGTGGCTGGGCCGCGCGGCACGCGGCGGCCCGATGCTGGCGCCGGGACCGCGCGGGCTCCGCCTCCAGTACATCGACGTGCGCGACCTCGCGCGCTGGACCCTCGACGCGGCGCGGGACGGGCGCGGGGGAGCGTACAACCTCGCCTCGCCGCTCGGACACGCCACCATGGGCACCCTCCTCGAATCCGTCGTGGCCGTCACGGGCGGCGGCGCGGAGCTGCGGTGGACCGCTCCGGGGGTGATCGAGGACGCCGGGGTGGAGCCGTGGATCGAGCTGCCCATCTGGCTGCCGGAGGGCGAGCTGTACGACTACCTGTTCGGCGGCGACGTCTCCAAGGCCCTGGCCGCCGGCCTGGTGTGCCGCCCGGTCGAGGAGACCGTTGCCGACAGCTGGAGCTGGCTCCAGGGGATCGGCGGTGTGGCCCCGCAGCGCCCGGACCGGCCCGCCAAGGGCATCAGCGCGGAGCGGGAGGCGGCCCTACTGGCCTGAACGGTGCTCCGCCGGGCCCGGACCGTGTTCCGTGTGCGTCCCCGGACCGGGCCCGGAGAGCCGGGTGGGCGGCAGGTACTCGCGCAGGAGGCGGCGCTGCCACCACTCGCCCGTCGCGCGCAGTTCCCGCCGGGTGCTGAACCGGTAGCGGTACAGCCGGGCCCGGACGTAGCGCGGCGGCGCGTCGGGGAAGGGGTTGTGGGCGAGCAGCCGCAGGGTGTCCCGGTCGCCGGTCAACAGCCGCTCCACGAAGGGGCCGAACCAGTCGCGCGCATAGCCGGGCGAGAGCGCCGCGAACCACATCAGCCAGTCCAGCCGCAGGTGGTACGGCGCGAACTGGCGCGGCATCCGGTCCGGCCTCCCCGGCTTGCCCTTGAAGCCGTACTCCCGCCACGCGCCGTCCCGGTGCGGGGCGGGATCCGCGGTCCCCTCCACCACCACCTCGTCCCTGATCCGCCCGACGGTCCCGAACGCCCCGTAGGTGTTGACCAGGTGGAGCGCGTCGAAGGAGCGGTTCATCACCTGGCGCCGCGAGAGCAGGTTGCGCACCGGATGCCGGCTGAGCACCAGCACCAGCGCGGTCAGCGCGCACACCGCCACCACGTACCAGAGCGGTCCCGCGCGCGCCGCGGCGTCGGGCGGCGGTCCCGCGAGCGCGGTGAAGTCGACGGCGGAGAGCGCGAGCGCGATCGTCAGCCAGTTCAGCCAGGCGAAGTTCCCCGACAGGACGAGCCACAGCTGGGTCCCGGCGATCATCCCGGCGGCCACGGACGCCACCGGTTGCGGGGTGAACAACAGCACCGGCACCAGCAGTTGGGTGACATGGTTGGCGGCGCACTCCACCCGGTGCACCGGCCGCGGCAGCCGGTGGAAGAACCAGCTCAGCGGCCCCGGCATCGGCTGCGTCTCGTGGTGGAAGTACAAGCAGGTCAGCCGGCGCCAGCACGGATCGCCGCGCATCTTGATCAGCCCCGCCCCGAACTCCACCCGGAAGACCACCCAGCGCAGCAGCCACAGCACGAGCACCGGCGGCCCCACCCGGGCGTTGCCGAGGAACACCGCGAGGAAGCCCACCTCCAGCAGCAGCGATTCCCAGCCGAAGGCGTACCAGGTCTGTCCGACGTTCACGATCGACAGGTACAGCGCCCACAGCACCGCCCACATCGCCATCGCCGCGCCCAGCGGTACGGCGTCCCCCGCGCCCGCCGCGAGCGCCGCCGCCAGCGCCGCCCCGAACCAGGCGCAGCAGGCGAAGAGCCGGTCGGAGTAGTGCAGTTGGAAGAGGCTGGGCGCCGCGCGCAGCGGCACGCGGCGGACGTGGCGCGGGACGGGGAGCATGCCGTGGGCGCCGATCAGCGCCCGGAACTGCAGGGCGGCCCCGGCGAAGGCGAGGACGTAGACGCCCGCCAGGGCCCGCTGGAAGACCAGCCGGCCGAGCCAGTAGCCGGGCGACGTGAACCAGTCCATCGCCTCCAGTATCAGCCGCGCGCGACCAGGGCGCGCAGGGTGCGGCCGAGCAGCCGGGCGTAGCCGAGCTGGAGCGGCGGGACGAGCGGACCGGCGAGGCGGGTGTACCAGGCGGCCGGCCGGCTGAAGGCGGTGACCGAGAACCAGACCGAACCGTCCTCGGCCAGTTCCACCAGGAACGATTCCTCACCGCATTCGGGGTGCCCGTCGAGGGTCCCGTAGGCGAAGCCCACCCGGCCGGGTTCGTACGCCGTCCAGATCACCTCGCAGGGCCCGCTGACGCGCAGCGGCCCGAAGCCGATCCCGACCTCGACGCGGCCGCCCGGCCGCACGGCCCCGTGGTCGGCGCGGATCCGCATTCCGGTCGCCCGGTGCAGGTCGAAGGTGGTGACCGCGGCGCCGGCCGCTTCGAAGGCGGCCCGGCCGCGGCCGATCCGGACCCGGTGGTCCAGGTGGTGGTACCCGGCGGGCAGCGGGCGCAGCCGGGTCGCCCCGCGGTCGGGGTAGGTCAGTGCGCCGGTCCCGGCGGCCGGGGGCCGCGTCCGGTGGGCGCCCTCGCTGATGATGCGGGTCATGAGGCTTTCTCCTCCAGGCGGCGCCAGGCCAGCACCGAGCACAGTGCGAAGCCGAGGGCGTTTGCGAGGCCGTGGGTCGCGGCCATCCAGGTCACGGTGGGGTGCGGGAGGCCGCTCGCCTCGCCCAGCGCCCACCACAGGGCGAGCAGCATGGTGACGACCAGCACGCCGGCCGAGCCGGCGAGCAGCCTCGCGGTGCCCCGGTCGGACGCCTCGTCGGCGACGGGGCGGATCTCCCGCCAGGTCAGCAGGGCCACCGCCCACATCCCCGAGGTGAGGACGGCGGCCCCCGCGAGCTCCGCCCAGTCGTCGACGAAGTAGCCGGCGAGCACCAGCAGGGTCCCGCCCGGCACGCTGTACGCCGCCCAGCGCGCCCACGGTCCGGGCGCCGCGGTCCGGCAGACCAGTCCCGCGACCAGGGCCGCGGCGAATCCGGCGAAGTGGAAGTGGGGGACCGTCAGGGCCAGGATCTCCAGGTCGAAGCCGAAGAGCCGGTGCCCGGTGCGTTCGGCGACCAGCGCGAGTCCGGCGACCGAGGGGGTGACCAGCGCCGTGAGCACGGCGATCTCGGGCGGGGCGAGCGAGCGGGTGCGCAGCAGCCGGGCCGGTGCGTGCAGGGCGAGCGCCAGCGTGGCCCCCGCGTAGAGGGCGGCGAGGACGCCGGCGGGTGCGCCGCGGGGCAACCAGAGGCACAGGACGCCGGGCGCGCCGAGCAGGGGCCACAGCCGGGCGGTCGTGCGCAGCCGGGCCGGATCGATGAGACGCAGTCCGGCGGGCAGGACGTAGAGCATGCCCAGGGTGACGACGCAGTTCACCAGGATCGTCACCGTGGACCGCCCTCCCCCGTACGGTCGAACGCCTTGAACGCGTTCAACTCACGGTGTGAGCCTAGAGGCTCTCTTGAACATGTTCAAGAGAGCGGTGGATCCGCGTCGCGGCGGAGCGTCACCGCCCGTACTCCACGGTGACGCTCCGCTTGCGACACCTCCGGACATGCGGCAGACAAGAGGGGAGCAACAGGGGCTAACAGGGAGAACCTCGTGACGGATCAGCACGTACCGCAACCTCCGCCGCGCCGGGCGTCCCCGCAGCCGGCCCGCCGTCACGCACCGGCGGGCGCCGCCCTCTTCGCCGCCCTCGGGCTGCTCGCCGCGGCCTGCGGCGGCCCGGGGGACGGCTCGCGCGCCCCCGCGGCCGCCCCGGAGAGCAAGGACGTCCTGCTCCAGCCGGTCGCCGTCGCGGGCCCCGATCCCTTCAACCCCTCCACCGCGACGGCGGAATCCGCGCCGCTGCAACCCCCCACCCCCAACGCCACCGGCGAGGGCATCCGCACCGTCGGCGGATCCACCCCCGGCCTCTACGGCGGCACCCAGCGACTCGGCAGCTGCGACGTCGAACGCCAGGTCGACCACCTGACCTCCGACGACGCCAAGGCCAAGGCCTTCGCCGAGGCCGCCGGCATCGAACGGGCGAAGCTCCCCGAGTTCCTGCGCGGCCTGACCCCGGTCGTGCTGCGCGCCGACACCCGGGTGACCGGCCACGGCTTCAAGGACGGCCGCGCCACCGGCTTCCAGTCCGTCCTCCAGGCGGGCACCGCGGTCCTCGTCGACGACCACGGCACGCCCCGGGTCCGCTGCACCTGCGGGAACCCGCTCCGGCCCCCGCGCGCCGCGAGCGGCGACCCCGTCTTCAAGGGCGACCCCTGGCCCGGCTACGACCCCCACCAGGTCATCGTCATCGAACCGACCGTCCAGGTCCTCAACAGCCTGGTCATCGCGAACATCGGCGACAACACCTGGATCGAGCGCAAGACCGGCGACGACGGCGCCCAGGACAAGAGCCCCGCGGTGCCGCCCACCCAGGACCCGGCGGACGGCATCCCCTCCGCCGAACGGACGGACCCGGCGCAGCCCCCGACCCCGTCACCGCCCTGCGCCACCCGGGACCCCAACAGCCTGGCCCGCACCACCCCGCCGACGGCTGAGCCCTCGCCGCGGGGCGCCGTCCCGCCGCCGCCCGGCGCGCCGGACTGCCCGCCGTCCGGGTCCGCCACGCCCCCGCCCACGCCCCCGGACACCGCACCGAACACCCCGAGCAGGCCCCGCCCGCCCGAGCCGCCGGCCCCGCCCGCGCCGCCCACCGTTCCACCGCTCGGCGAAACGCCCGGCGACGTTCCCCCGGACCTCCCCCCGGACCTGCCGCCCACCCCCGACGGGCCCGGATTGAGCCCGTACGACCCCTACGCGCCCACCGACCCCTACGCCCCCGGTGACCCCACCGACCCCTACGCCGTGCCCGGTCAGCACTTCACCCCGGACCCGGGTTACTCATTGGAGAGCGTCTGACCCGCTCGTGTGTCATGGTGGACCGGTGCCGAGCACCGTATCGCTGCCGGACGACTGGCCCGCACACCCGGACCGGTCGCTCTCCCTGAACCGCATGGGCAGCTTCGACTGGGACCTGGTCACCGGACTCATGCACATGGACCCGCCCGCCCTCGACGTCTTCGACACCCTCCCCCAGGACTACGACGAGCGGCCCGAGTCCCTCTCGCCCCGGGTCCCGCCCGCCGAGGCCGCCCGGCTGGACGCGCTGGTCTCCACCGCCCTCAAGGGCGGGATGGAGAGCTACGGCGCCTACTTCCGGATCAGGTGCCGCGACGGGCGGCTGCGCTGGACCCACACCCAGGGCCGGGTGTTGCGCGACCCGGACGGGCGTCCCTACCGCATCATCGGCATCGTCCGGGACGCGACCGAGGAGCTCAGCCACTCCGCCGAACGCCTCGGCCTGGACGAGGAACGCCGCCGCCAGACCTCCGTGGTCGAGGGCACCACCGCCGCCCTCGCCCACGCGCGCACCGTGCAGGACGTCATCGACGCGCTCAGCGACGCGCACGGCCTGGAGCGGCTCGGCACCATGGGCATGGTGATGGGGCTGGTCGAGGCGGGCCGCATCCACCTGGTCGCCGAGGGCCCCGAAGGCAGCTTCGTCCCCGGCACCCGCTACACCCGCATCGACGAGCAGTACCCGATGAGCGAGGTGGTCCGCTCGCTCCAGCCCCGCTTCATCGACTCGCAGGAGGAGTTCGCCGCCTCCTATCCGGGGCTCTGGTCGAAGATCTCCTACATGCGGATCTCGGCCGCCGCCTACCTGCCGCTGATCGCCCAGGCCCGCCCCATCGGCGCGATCGGCCTGCTCTACCAGGACAAGGAAGCCTTCACCCAGGACGAACGGAACCTGCTCGTCGCCCTCGGCAGCAGCATCGCCCAGAGCCTCCAGCGCGCGATGCTGCTGGAGCAGGAACACGACATCGCCGAGGGCCTCCAACAGGCCATGCTGCCGCGCCGGATCCCGGCGGTGGCCGGTGCGCAGATCGAGGTGCGCTACCGCTCCGCCCGGATGGGCCGCGACATCGGCGGCGACTGGTACGACGTCATCCCGCTGCCCGGCGGGCGGGTCGGCGCCGTCATCGGCGACGTCCAGGGGCACGACACCCACGCGGCGGCCGTGATGGGCCAGCTCCGCATCGTGCTGCGCGCCTACGCCGCCGAAGGACACGCACCCGCCACGGTGATCGCCCGGGCCTCCGTCTTCCTCCACGAACTGGACACCGACCGCTTCGCGACCTGCACCTACGTCGAGGCGGACCTCGCCACCGGGGTGCTCCAGCTGGTCCGCGCGGGCCACCTGGACCCCCTGCTGCGCACCCGTGACGGCGACTGCCGCAGGCTCCCCGTGGAGGGCGGGATGCCGCTCGGCCTCTCCGCGGAGTTCGGCCGCCTGGAGTACCCCGTGACCACGGTGGAACTGGACCCCGGGGAAACGCTTCTCCTGTGCACCGACGGCCTGGTCGAACAACCCGGCGCCGACCTCGACGACGGGATCCAGTACCTCACCGCCATGGTCCGGTCCGGCCCGGCCGACCTCACGCAGCTCGCCGACCGGCTGGTCGAGATGGCCGACGAGCGGGGCGACGACGACGTCGCCCTCCTGCTGCTGCGCCGCCAGGCCGAGGACGCGCCGCAGGCGGGCGGCCGACTCCAACAGCACGTGGCCCCCGGCGACCCCGAGGGCCTGGTCTCGGCCCGGCACATGATCGGCACGGCCGTACGGGCCTGGGGCGCCCGGGCCCGGGGCGACGAGATCGAACTCGTCGCGGACGAACTGATCGTGAACGCCCTGATGCACACCGACGGCCCGGCGATCGTCACCCTGCGCGTCCTGGCCGGCCCCGAACGCCGCATCCGCGTCGAGGTCGAGGACCGCTCCAGCGCACTCCCGCGCCGCCGGGAAGCGGGCGACTCGGGGGTCTCGGGACGCGGCCTGATGCTGGTGGACCGCCTGGCGGACGTCTGGGGAGTGGAGTCCCGGGGCGGCGGCAAGTGCGTGTGGTGCGAGTTCGTCATGACCTGAGGCCGAAGGAGAACCGGAAGGAGAACCGGAAGCGGAACCGGCACGCGCCGCCCGGCCCGGCGGGCCCAAAGCCCGTTGCGGCGCGCGGCGGCGGTGGCGCAGGATCGGGGCGATGACTACCGCCACGCACGACGTCCGCCGGTCGCTGAAGGCCGGAGATCTGCCCGGAGCCGTCCGGGCCCTGCGCCCCCACGCGGAAACCGCCTCGCCCGCCGACCTCGCCAAGGCCACCCGGGCCCTCGCCGACGCCGCGGGCTTCACCGACCTCGCCCTGGCCGCGAAGACCGCCGCGAAGAAGCCCCGCGATCCCCAGGCGCTCTACGACTTCGGCTACGCCTGCGTCGAACGCGGCGTGTCCTTCCTCGCCGTCGCCCCGCTGCGCCACGCGCTCGCGATCCGGCCCGACTCCCGCAAGCTCCTCGCCGAACTCGTCGCCGCCCTCGAAGACGGACACCGGCACACCGAGGCCGCCGCCCTGCTCGCGGCCCGCGGCGAGCGCCTGCCCGCCTGGCCCGAGACCTACCTCCTGGTCCACAACACCCTGTGCGCGGGCGACTTCGACGGAGCCCGCGCCGCCGCGATCCGGCTGCCGGCCCCCGAGGACGCGACCTGGCTCGGGGCCCACGGCCGCCAGCGCCGCATGTTGGGCCGCGCCGAACTGGCCCGCGGGGCAGGCCCCCTCGACGCCCGTGACCTGCGCGGCTGGCACTTCGCGCTCACCGGCGCGCTCCTGGGCACGCTCTCCCCGTACGGCTACGGCGCCGGAATGACCGGCCGCTACGCCTTCCTCGGGGACAACCACGCACTGGTCCGGCGCGGCCTCGACCGCCTCGCGCTCGCCCTGGCCGCCGCCGGGCAGCGCCCGACGACCGTCTCGCTGCTCCCCGGCCGCGCCGACCGGATCCTCGGCCTGGCCGCCGCCGGGGTGCTCGGGCTGCCCGCGGTGCCCTACGACCCCGCCCGCCCGGACACGGTCGTGGCCTCCTACGACCTGCGCGCCGGCGACCCCGAGCTGGTCCGCACCCTGCGCACCCGCACCACCGGCCAGGTCCTGCACGAGCACCTCACCTGCTGGACCGATCCGCCGCCGGTGAGCGCCGATTCCAGCGCGCTGCTGTGCCAGTACGCCGTCGCGCCCTGGGCGGCGTACGGCGACCGGCCCGCGGACGAGCGCCCCGAGGAGGACGTGGCCCGCGACGTCATCGACGCCGACCCCGCGCCGGAGGAGGGCGACGGACAGACCCCGGCCGACCCGGACGAGGCCCTGCGGACCTACGTCGCCGCGGTGGCCCCCGGCTGGCTCGGCGGAACCCGCGACCACGCCCGCTCGCCCGGCCCGGTCCCCGGCTCGCGCTTCGGCTGAGGGCGCGGCACCCTGGGAGGGTGCCGGAGCTGCCGGAGGTCGAGGCCCTCAGGGAATTCCTCGACGAGCACCTGACCGGGCGGGTGGTGGAGCGCGTCCTCCCGCTCAACGTGAGCGTGCTCAAGACCTACGACCCCCCGGTCACCGCCCTCGAAGGGCAGGTGGCGGGAGCCACCGCCCGCCACGGCAAGTTCCTCGCGCTGCGGATCGGCGAGCTGTACCTCGTCACCCATCTCGCCCGGGCGGGCTGGCTGCGGTGGCACGACGCCTTCCCCGCGCAGCCGCCCAAGCCCGGCGGCAAGGGCCCGCTCGCCCTGCGCGTGCTGCTCGACGGCGGGGGCGGCTTCGACCTCACCGAGGCGGGCACCCAGAAGCGGCTCGCGGTGTACGTCGTCCACGATCCGGCGCAGGTGCCCGGCATCGCCCGGCTCGGGCCGGACCCGCTCGCCGAGGACTTCGACGAAGCGCGGTTCGCGGCGCTGCTGGCGGGGGAGCGGCGCCAGCTCAAGGGCTTCCTGCGCGACCAGAGCGTCCTGGCCGGGATAGGCAACGCGTACAGCGACGAGATCTTGCACCACGCGCGGATGTCACCCTTCAAGCTCGCCGCCTCCCTGGAAGCGACCGAGGTGTCCCACCTCTTCGAGGCGGTCCGGGCGACCCTGCGCGAGGCGCTCGCCCGCGCGCACGGCGTGGCCGCGGGGAGCCTGAAGGCGGAGAAGAAGAGCGGGCTGCGGGTGCACGGCCGGACCGGCGAGGTCTGCCCGGTGTGCGGGGACACCATCCGATCGGTGTCCTTCGCCGATTCCTCGCTCCAGTACTGCCCCACCTGCCAGACCGGGGGCAAGCCGCTCGCCGACCGGAGGCTGTCCCGCCTGCTGAAGTAGCCACCGGCGGCCCCCCACCGTGCGCCGCGCCACGCATACACTGGTGCGCACCATGCCCGATGACGCGCAGCACCGGCCGCCCCGGCACTCCCCGGCGTCCCCGGACCAGCCCGGCTCGCGGCGGGAGGTCGTCACCGGCGTGGCGCGCGGCGCGCGCGGACGCCCGCCCGCGCACACTCCCGCGCGCTCGGAGATCTCCCAGCAGACCTCGCTCGGCGCCACCTACGTCCGCGCCCTGATGCGCAGTCAACTGCGGGCCGCCCTGGCGGCCCTGGCCGTGCTGATGGCCTTCGTCGGAGCCCTGCCCCTGGTGTTCTCCCTGCCGCGCGTCGACGCGGGACCCCTGGTGTGGGTGGGGCTCGGGGTGGTGGTGTACCCGGTGCTGTGGCTCATAGCGCACCGGTACGTCGTCCGTGCCGAACGCAACGAGGCGGACTTCACCGGCCTGGTGACGGAGCCCCTGAGCGAACCCCTGGCCGACACCCCGACCGAACCCCCGAGGGAGTCACCGACCGGTTGACCGCCCGCCGGGCCGCCCGGTCAGAAGAGGTGCATCGCCAGGTGTCCCAACGGCAGGCCCAGCTGCCAGGCCGGGGTCCACACCCGGGCGTTCTCGTCCAGACCGGGCGGGTTGTCCTCGGGGCCGGGCCGACCCGGGTCCAGGTTGGTGGCGAACAGCTCGGTCCGCTCCAGCCAACTCCAGGCGTCCCGGGCCAGTTCCAGGTCGGGATCCTCGCCGACGCCGCGCTCCCGGGCCTCCTCGCCCAGCTGGAGGAACCGGGTCTGCACCCAGTCGCGCCAGGGATGACCGTACGCCGTCAGGGAGAGCCACTCGTCGAGCTGCGAGACGACGCGGATCCCGGACAGCTCGCCGGCGGCGTCGGACAGGTAGATCGTCAGGGCCAGGGTGTCCCGCCCGGCCCGGAATTCCAGGGTGCTGACCGGGATCAGTCGCCCCGTGCGCAGCAGTTCGTCCGCGATGTACTCGGCGTAGAGCCACGCCATGGGCACCGCGAGCCCGCCGTCACTGGTGCCGTTCATACCCTCGGGCTGCACCGTTCCACCTTCTCCCGCGTGTCGAGCTTGCCGCCGTCGGTCAGAGCCTCTCCTCCGAGCCTCGCAGGACGGGCGATGTTTACTCAACTTGGACGCTCTGGAGCCGAATTGGATGCGCCATGCGCCCACTCCGGTCAATCCGTGAGCGGTTCTCGGCCAGTTGGCCTTTCGTCCCCCGTGGTTCCCTTGCTCGCCGGCGACCTCCGGGCGGCCCTGCGACCCGGTCTCAGGCCCCGAGCCCGTACCCCTGGAGGTCCTTGCGCAGGGCCCGCAGCGCGTAGTACGTCCGGGACTTGACGGTTCCTGTCGGTATGCCCAGCTCTTCGGCGGCTTCCGCGACCGACCGGTCGCGGAAGTAGACCTGCATCAGCACCTCGCGGTGCTCCGGGCCCAGACTGCCGACGGCCCGGCGGACGTCGATGGCGGTGACCGAACGGGAGACCCCGTCCCGGGGCGCGGGCGTCTGGTCCAGGTCCTCCTGCTCGACCTCCTGGGGGCGGGCGAGCCGGGCGCGGCGCGCGTCGATCGCGAGCCGCCGGCCGACCGTGAAGAGCCAGGGGCGCATGGAGGCGTGGGGGCTCTCCAGCACTTCGGGGTGCTGCCAGGCGCGCACCAAGGTCTCCTGCACCAGGTCCTCGGCGCGCTGCGCGTCGCCGTTGCAGAGGCCGAAGAGGAATCCGAACAGAGCCCGGCCGTGTTCGCGCTGGAGTGCGGCGAGTGCCTCGGGGTCGGTGCGGCAATCAGTGGGGGAGGGGGGCACCGAGTGGCTCCTTCCGGGGTGGGTGCGGGTCGACATGACCACCCTGACCTGCGACGGGCCGCCCGGGAACCGTCGGGTGCCGCTGCTGCGCCCAAGCACCCCGGCCGTCCGGTGGGCGGCCGCCCTCGTCGGTGAACGGTCGAACGGCGCGGTGAACGGCAGGCCGTCCGCCGGGGCGCGGTGCCGCCAGGAGGGTGAGTCCCGGGCGCCCGGCGGAGCCGTTCCTTGACTTGCGCCGCCCGCTCTCCAGGATTCAGGTCATCCGATAGTCCTATGAAATGGAAGCTGAGGCGGATGACCAAGCGCACGCGGCGGGCCGTCGCGGTCCTGTCGGCCCTCCTGCTATCGGCCGCGGCGGGCTGTTCCGGCCCGTCGGGCAGCCCCGGCGGCGCGGGCGGCCCCGGCGGATCGGGGTCCGGGGCGACCAAGGGGAGCGCCGGGACCGGGAAGAAGGGCTTCACCCTGGTCGCGAGCGGGGACGTGCTCCCGCACACCTCGATCATCAACGGGGCGGCCACCGGGGGCGGCGGCTACGACTTCAAGCCGATGTTCGCGGACGTCAAGGACCTCGTCACCGCCGCCGACCTGGCGCTCTGTCACAGCGAGACGGTCTACGGCGAGGAGGGCGGCCCCTTCTCGGGTTACCCGGACTTCGTCTCCCCACCTCAGGTGGCCGAAGGGCTCAAGGACGCCGGCTACGACGGCTGCTCGACCGCCTCGAACCACACCCTCGACGACGGCGCCGCGGGGCTGAAGCGCACCCTGGACACCTTCGACAAGGTCGGCCTGAAACATGCCGGTTCGGCGCGCACGGCGGCCGAGGCGGCCACCGTGACCACCTACACGGCGGGCGGCGCCAAGGTGGCCCATCTCGCCTACACCTACGACACCAACGACCACCCGATGCCCGAAGGCCAGCCCTGGGCGGTCAACCTGATGGAGCAACAGGAGATCGTCGCCGACGCCCGGGCCGCCCGGACGGCGGGCGCGGACGTGGTCCTCGTCAGCCTGCACTGGGGCACGGAGTGGCAGACCGAGCCGGACGAGCGCCAGCTCTCCCTCGGCAAGGCCCTCACGGCCTCGACGAGCGGCGGCCGCCCCGACGTCGACATGATCCTCGGCACGCACGCGCACATCCCGCAGGCGTACGAGAAGGTCAACGGCACCTGGATCGTCTACGGCATGGGCGACCAGGTCGCCGGTGAGATGTTCAACGACTCGGGCGAGCGCGACCTGCGCGGCAACTACGGCTCGATCGGCCGCTTCACCTTCGAGCCCCCCGCCGCCCCGGGGCAGCGCTGGCGCGTCACCAAGGCCGAGTACGTCCCGCAGATGACCGACCTCACCGCCGGCAAGGTCGTCAACCTCCCGGCGGGCCTGGCCAAGGACCCCGACCACGAGGCGTACAAGAGCGCCGCGGAGGCCATCGGCGAGGCCGTGCTGAGCCGCGGCGCGGCCAAGGACGGCCTGACGCTCGGCAAGTAGCACCACCGGGCCGGGCGCCCCTACGGTCCGGCGGCGGGCCGGCCACCGAGGCGGTGCCCGCCACCGACCCGGCGTCGCGCTACGGAACCACGGTCACCGGCCAGCGCCCCGCCTTCACCAGCCGGACCGCCACCGACCCGATGATCCGGTGCCCGGCCTGCTCCGAGGCGCCGACGACCACCGCGTCCGCGGTCAGCTCCTCGGCGGCGCTCACCAGCCCCGCGTACGGGTCCCCGCGGAAGGTGTGGAACTGCCAGCGCACCTCGAAGATGCCCTTCACGCGCTCCGCGGAGTCCCGGATCTCGGCCACGATCCCCTCCGCGATCTCCTCGGTGGCCCCGGCCACCGGCGCGCCCATGGCCGCCCCGGCCGCGATCACCGGCTGGACGTAGACCAGCGCCAGGAGGGCGTTCTGGCGCCGGGCCAGCCCCGCCGCGTAGGCCGCCGCGCGCAGCGACGACTCCGATCCGTCAACCCCGGCGAGGATCACCTTCGGGCCGTCGGTACCCCGCTCGAACCCCGTGCTCACGTGCTCTGTCACCCCACCGAGGTTAGTGCGTTCGGCGCGCGGACCGGCGCGCGCCTCCCTACAGTGCGAACCATGAGTGCCACCGTGGAGGAGACCCGTGGGACCCGCAACCGCTTCCTGAAGCGGGTGCCCGACGGATTCGGCGCGTTCTTCGGAACGCTCGGCCTGGTGTGCGCCATCCTGGCGCTGTCCCCCACCCTGCGGCGGCTGCTGCGGCCGGTGGTCCGCTTCCTGGACATGTTCGTCGTCCCGGTCAGCGAGAACCTCGCCTACGCCGTCTTCCTCTTCCTGCTGGCCGCGGCCCTCGGCACCCGCAAGAAGGTCGCCTGGTGGATCGTCGTCACCTATCTGGCCCTGTTGATCCTGGTCGACGTCCTCATCCTCGCCGACGGGGACTACTGGGTCTCGATCGTCTCCGGCGTCATCGCCGTCGCCGCCATGGTGCTGCTGATCGCCGCCCGCAAGGAGTTCTACGCCGCCTCCCGGCCCGGAGCCCTGTGGCGGGCGCTGCTGGTCCTCGGCCTCGGACTGCTCGCCGCCGTCTTCCTCGGCTGGGGGCTCGTCGCGATCTTCCCCGGCAGCCTGCCCAAGGGGCAGTGGCTGGACTGGGCTGCCAAACAGGTCTTCGGCGGACTCTTCTCCGCCCGCCAGTTCGACGGCCACCCGCCCCGGCCCCTCTACTTCCTGCTCGGCCTCTTCGGCGCCCTCGCCCTGCTCAACGCCGCCTCCACGCTCTTCCGCTCGCAGCGCATGACCGCCGCCCTGCACGGCGACGAGGAACCGCGCATCCGGGCGCTGCTCGGCGCCTACGGCCGGGGCGACTCCCTCGGCTACTTCGCCACCCGCCGCGACAAGGCCGTCGTCTTCGCCCCCAACGGCAAGGCCGCCGTCACCTACCGCGTCGAGGCCGGCGTCTGCCTGGCCAGCGGCGACCCCGTCGGCGACCCCGGAGCCTGGACGCCCGCCATTGACGCCTGGCTCGCCGTCGCCCGCCGCCACGGCTGGCAGCCCGCCGTGATGGGCGCCTCCGAGGAAGGCGCGACCGCCTTCGCCCGGTCCGGGCTCAGCGCCCTCCAGCTCGGCGACGAGGCGATCTTGCACGTCGCCCAGTTCGACCTCGACGGCCGCGACATGCGCGTCACCCGCCAGGCCGTCAACAGGGTCCGGCGCACCGGCGCCTCCACCGTCATCCGGCGCCACTGCGCCCTCACCGAGGAGGAGATGCAGCGGATCGTCGACCGCGCCGACAAGTGGCGCGACACCGAGACCGAGCGGGGCTTCTCCATGGCCCTCGACCGGCTCGGCGACCCCACCGACGGGGACTGCCTGCTCGTCGAGGCCTTCGACGCGCAGGGCGAACTCATCGCCCTGCTCTCCTTCGTCCCCTGGGGCAAGGACGGCATCTCCCTCGACCTGATGCGCCGCGACCGCGCCGCGCCCAACGGCGTCATGGAGTTCATGGTCGCCGAACTGTGCGCCGCAGCGCCCAAGCTGGGCGTGCGCCGGATCTCCCTCAACTTCGCCGTCTTCCGCTCCGCCTTCGAGGAGGGCGGCCGGATCGGCGCGGGCCCCGTCCTGAAGCTGTGGCGCAAGCTCCTGCTGTTCTTCTCCAAGTGGTGGCAGCTGGAGGCCCTGTACCGGTCCAACGTCAAGTACGGACCCGAGTGGTACCCGCGCTTCCTCTGCTACCAGGACGCCGGTTCCCTCGCCCGGGTCAGCCTCGCCTCCGGCATCGCCGAGGGGTTCGTCTCCGTTCCGAGCATGCGCAAGCTGTGGGGCAACGGGCACGCCAGGGGCGTCACGGCCCCGGCGAACACCGCCCTCCTCCCCCCGATCGCCTCCCTCAACCTCGACCTCGTGGGGGAGGAGGGCGCCGGGAGCGCCGAGAAGCTGCCCGAACAGGTCCGCGTCCGCCACCGCAAGATGGAGCGGATCCGCGCGGGCGGCACCGACCCCTACCCGGTCGGCATCCGCCAGCGCACCCACACCGTGGCGCAGCTGCGCGCCGCCCACCCCGGATACCCGGCCGGCGCACGGACCGGCGAACAGGTCACCGTCGCCGGACGCGTGATGGTCGTGCGCGACCTCGGCGGCGTGGTCTTCGCCGTGCTCCGCGACTGGACCGGCGACGTGCAGCTGATGTTCACGCGCGACGAGGCCGGTACCGAAGTGCTCGGCACCTTCACCACCCAGGTGGACTTCGGCGACCACGTCGTCGCGAGCGGCGAGATCGGCACCAGCAGGAACGGCGAACTCTCCGTCGTCGTCGGCTCCTGGCAGCTCACCGGCAAGTGCCTGCGCCCGCTGCCCGACAAGCGCAAGGGCCTGGCCGACCCCGAGGCCCGGGTCCGGCGGCGCTACCTCGACCTGGTGGCCAGTCCCGAGGCGCGCGAGGTCGTACGGGCCCGCTCCAGCGCCGTGCAGGCACTGCGCCAGGGGCTGCTCGACCGCGGCTACCTGGAGGTCGAGACCCCGATGCTCCAGCAGATCCACGGCGGCGCCAACGCGCGCCCGTTCCGCACCCACATCAACGCCTACGACATGGACCTCTACCTGCGCATCGCGCCCGAGCTGTACCTCAAGAGACTGTGCGTCGGCGGCATGGAGAAGGTCTTCGAGATGGGCCGCACCTTCCGCAACGAGGGCGTCTCCTACAAGCACAACCCCGAGTTCACGATGTTGGAGGCGTACCAGGCCTTCGCCGACTACGACGTCATGCTCGACCTCACCCGAGAGTTGATCCAGGGCGCCGCGACCGCCGCCTTCGGCTCGCCGATCGCCCACAAGGCCGGTCACGACGGCAAGCTCGTCGTGCACGACATCTCCGGCGCCTGGCCGGTGAAGACGATGTACGGGGCGATCAGCGAGGCGCTCGGGGAAGAGGTCGACGCGGACACCGGGGAGGCGGCGCTGCGCCGCCACTGCGACCGGGCGGGCGTGCCCCACACCCCGGAGAACACCCGCGGCGACGTGGTCCTGGAGATGTACGAGCGGCTGGTGGAGGAGAAGACCCTCCTCCCCACCTTCTACAAGGACTTCCCGACGGACGTCTCGCCGCTCACCCGCCAGCACCGCAAGGACCCCCGGCTCGCCGAACGCTGGGACCTGGTCGCCTTCGGCACCGAGCTGGGCACCGCCTACTCGGAGCTGACCGACCCGGTCGAACAGCGGCGCCGGCTCACCGCCCAGTCGCTGCTGGCGGCGGGCGGCGACCCGGAGGCGATGGAGATCGACAACGAGTTCCTGGACGCACTGGAGTACGCGATGCCGCCCACCGGCGGGCTGGGCATCGGGGTGGACCGGCTCGTCATGTTCCTCACCGGTCTGACGATCCGCGAGACGCTTCCGTTCCCCCTGGTGCGCCGGAGCTGAAGCCGCCGCCCGGCGGCTGCCGGGGCGGCTGATCGGGTGAGGGGGCGGTGGCGCGTCCGCGTCTCCCGGTATCCGGGACAGCGGCGTTGATACGTAGTAGTAATGAAAACTGACGAGCCGACAGTAGGGCGGCGCATGCTCCTGCGTACCGCCGTCTTCCTCGGGATCGCCGCCGCGGCCTCGGGCGTCCTCGGAGAGGAGGAGGTCATGGATCCTGCCCGGCCCGGCGCACCCGCGGCGGGCGGCGCCGGAGCGCCCGGAGCACCCGGGGCGCCCGGAACCGCCGCGCTGAACCGGCGGGGCGAGGCTTCCAGCGCCTACCGGCTGAGCCCGATGGCGGCCGACGTCCCGCCCCGCTACCACCCGGCCAGGCCCGCCGTCCGCACCCGACCCATCCTGGAACTCTCGGGCGCGCCCGGAGCCCCGGCCGTCGGCAGCCAGATGGTGCTCACCTTCGACGACGGCCCCGACCCCCGCTACACCCCCGCGATCCTGGACACCCTGGCCCGGTACGGGGTCCGCGCCATGTTCTTCGTCTGCGGCGAAATGGCCACCGACAACCGGGACCTGGTGCGGCGGATGGCCGCCGAGGGGCACGTCATCGGCAACCACACCTGGACCCACCCGCTCATCCCGAAGCTCACCCGGCCCGACCTCGCGTCCGAGATCGGACGCACGAGCGAGGTCGTGCAGCAGGCCACGGGGGAGGCGCCGCAATGGTTCCGGGCGCCGTACGGGGCCTGGAACCGGGCCGCCTTCGAGATCGGCGCCGAGCTGGGGATGGAGCCGCTCGCCTGGACCGTGGACACGCTGGACTGGACCGAGCCGGGCACCCCGACGATCGTCTCGCGCGTGCTCAAGGGGGCCGCGCCCGGGGTGATCGTGCTCTCGCACGACGCGGGCGGCAACCGTACGCAGAGCGTCCAGGCGCTGGGCGAGTACCTGCCCCAACTGCTCGCCCGGGGCTACCGGATGACCCTGCCCGGCCTGCGACCCCACTGAAGATACGTTCCATCAGTGGGGCCGCGATCCGATCGGCGGGCGGGTCCGGCCCCGCGGGGCCGTGCGGTCAGCGCGTCTCCACCATCCGGGCGAAGACGACCACGTTGCCGTCGTAGCCGCGGGCCTTCGAATATCCGCCGCCACACGTGATCACCCGGAGCTCCGGCTGGCCGGTGTCCCCGTACACCCGGGCTCCGGGGAAGGCGTCCTTGTCGAAGACCTCGACGCCGTACACCTCGAACACCGCCGTGCGCCCGTCGTAGCGCTGCACCTCGACGCGATTGCCCTTGCGGAGCGAGCCCAGCCCGTAGAAGACCGCCGGGCCCTTCGCGTTGTCCACGTGGCCCACGATCACCGCCGAGCCCTGCTGGCCGGGCGAGATGCCGTTGAGGTACCAGCCCGCGAGGTTCGGATCCTGGGGCGGCGGGGCGTCGATCCAGCCCTCCGCGTCCAGCCCGACCGTCATCACCGGCGCGTCCACCTTGATCGCGGGGATCCGGACCCGCTGCACCGAGGAGTGGTCCAGCGGGTCCGGCGCCGGCGGCAGCGGCTGGTCCGGCAGTTGCTGCGGCACCTGGTCCGACGGCTGATCCGGCTGCTGCCCGATCGCGGGCGTGCTCGGCGCCGCCTGCGGCTGCCCCGGGCGCACCCCGACGGCCGCGGCCGCGGTCGGCTGCGGAGGCCCCTCCTCGAACTCCGCCCCGTTCCGGACCATGGCGAGGCCGGTCAGCATGACGAGGGCGAGCGCTCCCCACGGAGAGCGTCTTCGTGACGGAACGGTCTCGTCCCAGCCCATGGTTCTCCCTTCCCGACGCGGGGGTCCCGACCCGCGTTCACGTCCCACCCCGTGTGCACTGCTTCGTACGCCCTACGTCACGCACGCTAAGGGCGAGTGCCGGCGACGGCGAGGGGGGAGGTGCGAACGGGTGGCGGACCGCGGCCGGGGCGGGGCGGGGGGCCGTACGGGATGCGCCCATCCAGGTAATCGTCACATAAATGACTGACGGGTCGTGACCTGCGGATCCGTCAGATGGGCCGCGCTCGCCTCGGCGTGTCGCTCAACCGGGCGGCCCAAAGGTGGAAATGCGCTGGTTGCGGACCGGCCGGAGGGTTCGTCATGGGAGGCGTTCTCGTCGATGATCCCGGGCGACCACCGCTCCGGGGCGCTTCCCGCTGGAGGTTCCACCATGCGTGCTTCTCGCGCTCTCACCGTGACCGCGGCGGCCTTCGTCGCCCTCGGACTCGCCGCTCCGTTCGCCAGTGCGAGCAACGAGCCAGCCGCCTCGTCCGCCGGTGCGCCCGCCGCCGCGCCCGCCGGCGGCCCTGCCGGCGGACCCGGCGGCGGTCCTGGGGGCGGGCCGAGGAACGTCGCGGTCAGCCCGTACTCGGTGCACCGGGGCGCCTCGATGGAGGTCAAGGCCGAGGGGTGCCGCAACGGAGGCACGGTCTGGTCGCCCGGCAACTTCGACCAGGCGAACCTGTCGGGCGGGTCCCCCGCCTTCGCCAACGTGCACATCCGGCACGACGCCCGCACCGGCGACCAGACGCTCTCCGTCAAGTGCCACGACAACAGCCTCGTCGCCACCCACCGCTTCCGGATCCTGGAGGGTCGCGGCGCGCAGGGCGGCCTCGGCGGCTCCATCGGCCCGTCCGCCACCGAGACCGCCATCGGCGCGGGACTCGTGGGCACGGCGGCCCTCGGCGCGGGCATCCACGTGATGCGCCGCCGCCGCCCGGTCCACGGGCGGGTCTGACCGGCAGCCTCCCCGGTCGTTCCCATCAGCCCGTGAACCGCCGTTCGCCCCGAGTCCCGGCCGGGACTCGGGGCGAACGGCGGTCGATGCGGGCGGTCGACGCGGTGGCGGTCGGCTCAGTGCCCGCGGGAGTCCGCCCGGCGCCTGATCGCGTATCCGGTGCCCGCGGCCGCGACCAGGAGGAGTCCGGCGCCCACGGCGAGTTCGCCGACGTCCATCCCGGCCACGCTGCCGCCGAGACCGCCGCGCACGCCGCGGGCCGCGGCCGTGGACCTGGTGGTGGGGGTGGTCGTACCGCCCGCGATGGTGAGATCGGTGGACCCGGTCTCGTTGGCGCAGGTGAAGTTGACGGAGTAGCGGGCCCCGCGCCGGGCGTCCCGGTCCACCGTGACCCGCACCGTCTTGCCCTTCGGTACGCTGACGGTGTCGAAGACGCCCGAGGAGACGGTGGCGCTCGCCGCCGTGCAACCGGTCAGGGAGAGCACGACCACCCCGCCGGGTGCGACCGTCGAAGGGGAGACGGCGAACCCGAACGAGGTGATGGGCTGGGCCTCCGCCGCGACGGCGCACGTGGCGCCGAGCGCGAGGACGGTGCCCGCGGCCCCGGCGGTGAGGAGAGCGGTGGCTGAGGTACGTATCGCGCCCATGGTTCTTCTCCGGATCCCCGAGGAGCAGCTGCGGAATGGTTTCCGCACGTGGGGGGACGTGCGCCTCGATGTCCGCCACGCTAGGCGCGCCTGCGGTGACCCGCGATCAGGAACGGGCGAATGGGGCATTGCGGTAGGCCGAACCGGGGACGGACGGGCCGCCCCCGGTTTGCCGGCCCGGTGTCAGTCGCCGTCCAGCCCCAGGTGCGGGAACTGCTGGAAGAACGGCTCGGCGGTGGCCGAGACCCCCCGGCTGAACGGCGCGTCGAAGTCCCAGATGAGGAAGAGCAGGAAGGCGATCAGTGCGCTGAAGAGTCCGGCGAGCAGCAATTCCCGGAAGGAGCGCCGGATCTGCAGGGTGAAGATCAGACCCACCGTCACCAGCGCGCCCGCCACCAGGCCGAACCAGACCACCCCCGGCATGGTGGCCCCGGCGCTCTGCAGTCGCGCGCTGCGGGCGTCGTCCGCGATCCCCACCTGGTCGACCAGGGGCTGGTAGGCCTGGCCCTCGTGGTCGGTCTGCGGTTCGTAGTCGGTGACGTCCCGGCGGATCCGGTCGAGCAGCTTGGTGCCCTGGTCCGAGACGTTCCCGTCGTCGGCCATGTCCTTCCACTCCCGCGTGACCACGTACGTCACGTAGGCGTCGACGTCGGCGCGGATCCGGGTGCGCACCGCCGCCGGATAGACCTCCGAGCGGATGCTGACCTCGTGGAGTGCCTGGGACTCCTGGCGCACGTACTCCTGGGCGGCCCCGCGACCCTCCCAGACGCCGGCGATCGCCAGACCGAGCACGATCGCATAGATGACCCCGATCATCATCGTCATGTACTCGATGACGTCCGGGGTCTCGTTCGGATCGTCGTCCTCGCCGATCCGGCGGTGGTTGAAGAAGGCGATGGTTAAGACGACGGCGCAGGCCGCGGCCATCGCGAGGGACAGGACGAGCCATTCCGACAAGGGAACTCCCACGAGAAACGAATCGGGTCGGGGTCAGCGCGGGCGCAGCGCGACGATGGCGAGCACGGCGGGGGCCGCCGTGAGCAAGGTGAAGGTCACCGGCGAGATGTGGTGCTCCGCCGGTTTACGGGCCTGCGTGCGGTAAGCCGGCCTGGGCACCGGCTTCTTCGCGGGAGGCGCCACCACGGGAGCCGGCGGCGGTGTCGGCGCGGGCGGTGGCGGCGGCGCCGGAGCCCGGTACGCCCGGGGCGCGGGAGGCGCCGGCTTCGGGGGCGCGGGCGGCGGTGCGGGAGGGGGCGGGGGCGGCTTCGGGGGCGCCGGTGGCGTGGGCTTCGGGGTGGGCGTGGGCGTGGGCGTGGGAGGCGTCGGAGTGGGGGTCGGGGTGGGGGTCGGTGTCGGGGTGGGCGTGGGCTTCGGGCAGGGCGGTGGCGGGGGCGGGGGCGGGGGCGGCGGGCACGGCGGGGGCGGCGGGGTGCAGTGGTGCCCCCCGTGATGGCCTCCGCAGTGCCGTCCCCCGTGGTCGTCGTCGTGATGTCCGCCACCCCGGGAACCCCCGCCACCACCGCGGAAGCTCTCGCTCCGGGCTGCCGTGACCAGCTCGACGACGGCTCGGTCGCCGTCCGGGCCGGGCATCGTGGAGGCGCGGCTATCGGCCACGGCGGGTGTGACGGACAGTGCCGCCCACACGAGGACCGGGACCGTCAGCAGGCGCCTGGCACAGGGTCGGTTCACCCGGGGAGCATGGGGCCGCAGGCCCTCCCGCGCTCCCGCACCCGCTCCGGTTCCCCCGATCGGGCGATGTGGGGACCGTAGAGGTTTGAGCCAGCGGTCGACGGTGTCCGATCAGGTGTCGGTCAATTCCCAAAAGGTATTTGTCGGTTTCGATCAATGTGGGCGGACGGGGCTCCTGGTGTGTTTGGTGTGTGACGAAGAACGGACCGCCAATTTCCGCTTTTGCTCGCTCGGTTGGGCAATGATCAGTACATTCGGCTCGGACAGCTGTCCGAGACCGCGGACACCGATGGACTACACTTGGAGACCCCGATGGAGCGACCCGCCTGGGCCCCGCCGGGCATCGACATATCGGTGCCGAGCGTGTCCCGGATCTACGATTACTACCTGGGCGGCTCCCACAATTTCGAGGTCGACCGCCAAGCGGCGCGCCGGGCCATGGAATTCATCCCGGGCCTTCCCAAGATCATGCAGGCGAACCGGGCATTCATGCGCCGCGCCGTCCGCTACGCGGTCGACCAGGGCGTCACCCAGTTCCTGGACATCGGGTCCGGCATCCCCACCTTCGGCAACGTCCACGAGATCGCCCGGGCCGCGAGCCCCGAGGCCCGCGTGGTGTACGTCGACCACGACCCGGTGGCCGTCGCGCACAGCCAGGCGGTCCTGGCCGGCACCGAAGGTACCGGCATCGCCGCCGCCGATCTGCGCAAGCCGGCGGACATCCTGGCGAGCCCCGAGGTGACCCGGCTGCTCGACCTGGACCGGCCGGTGGCGCTGCTGCTGGTCGCGGTCCTGCACTTCCTGGAGGACGCCGACGAGCCGTACGCCGCCGTGGCCGAGCTGCGCGACGCGCTGGCCCCCGGCAGCCTGCTGGTCCTCACGCACGCCTCGTACGAGGGCGTACCGCTCGCGGAGGAGGTCGCGGGCGGCGCCGTCGGCGTGTACCGGGACATCCGCAACCCGCTGGTCATGCGCGGCGGCGCGGAGATCGGCCGGTTCTTCGACGGGTTCGAGTGGGTGGAACCGGGGCTCGTCTCGATGCCCGAGTGGCGGCCGGAGGGCCCCCAGGACGGCGAGGGGCAGGAAGACCCGTACGCCTTCTCGGGCTTCGCGGGCGTGGGACGCAAGGCGTGAGACTCCCGGCACAGACGGCGGGGGAAGCGGGCGCGATGGGCACCGGAAAGACCGCGAAGGGCGTCCCCGCGCCCGGCGCCGTACCGACGACCGCACGCACGGCCCCGGCGGGCACGGCACGCACCGGCACGGCCCCTGTGGGCACGGCCCGCACCGGCACGGCCCCGGCGGCACCGGCGGCACCGGCGGCCCCTGTGGTGGCCGGGCTGCCCGCCGACCCGGACGACCGGATCGGACGGTTCGCGACGATCTGGAGCCGGGCCATCTTCCCGGTGACCGCCACCTCGCTGACCCGGGTGGAGTTCGAACGCCACCTCGTGCCCCTCGCGCGCACCCTGGCCGAGGCCCTGCACGCCCGTCCCTTCGACGCGTCCGTCGGTCAGCGGGTCGGCACGGAACTCGTGGCCGTGCACTGCACCGACCCGGAGGCCCTCTCGGGCACCCTCGGCGTGGTCGAGGCCTATCTCGTCCTGTACTGCGGCCCGGGCGGCGGCGGGGCGGACGAGGCCGAGGAGTACCGGGCCCGGTGCGCCCGCCTCCAGCACGGGATCGCGGCGGGCTTCGCCCGCGAGCTGCGCGAGCGCACGCTCAGGGAGCAGGAGGCCATCGCCCGTTCCGCGCTGACCGCCCGGATCGATGCCCAGCAGGCCCTGCACGCCAGCGAGGCGCGCTTCCGCGCGGTCTTCGAGGGCGCTGCCATCGGCATCGGCATCGCCGACCTCCAGGGCAACGTCATCGAGGTCAACGACACCCTGCTCCAGATGTTCGGCGGCCTCGAAGGACACGTCCGGAGCCGCAACGTCAACGAGTGGAGCCACCCCGACGACACCCCGCACGTGTGGCGGATGTACGGGGAACTCGTGCGCGGCGAGCGCGAGCACTACCGCGTGGAGAAGCCGTACTACCGGCACGACGGGACCGTGCTGTGGACCAACCTGACGGTGTCCCTGCTGCGCGACGCCGAGGGCACCCCGCAGTACCAGCTGGCCCTGATGGAGGACACCACCGAGCGGCGGCTGCTGAACCTGCGGCTGCGCTACGAGGCCACCCACGACGCGCTGACCGGCCTGCCCAACCGGACCCTGTTCTTCGAACGGCTGGAGAAGGCCCTGAGCGGGGCCGGCGGCAGCCGCTTCGGGCTGTGCTACCTCGACCTGGACGGCTTCAAGACCGTCAACGACAGCCTCGGCCACTCGGCGGGCGACCGGCTGCTGGTGGAGGTCGCGGACCGGCTGCAGAGCTGCGCCACCGGCCCCGGCGAGGTCGTGGCCCGGCTGGGCGGCGACGAGTTCGTGGCGCTGACCACCGGGCCCGAGACCGAGGAGAAGGTGACGGACCTGGCGATGCGGATCCTCTCCGCCCTCGCCACCCCGATCCGGCTGGAGGGCCGCGAGCTGACGGTCCGGGGCAGCATCGGCATCGTCGAGGGCCCGGCGGGCTCGCGGACCGCCGCCGAGGTGCTGCGCAGCGCCGACATCACGATGTACCGGGCGAAGGCGGCCGGCGGCAACCGCTTCGAGTTCGCCGACGAGGAGGCCGACGCCCGGGCGATCACCCGGCACGGTCTGACCAACGCGCTCCCCGCTGCCCTGGAACGCGGTGAGTTCTTCATCGAGTACCAGCCGCTGGTGCACATGCACGACGGCAGCGTGCACGGCGCCGAGGCCTTGGTGCGCTGGTCGCACCCGCAGTACGGGGTGCTCGGCCCCGACCGCTTCATCCCGCTCGCCGAACGGACCGGCCTGATCGTGCCGCTCGGGCGCTGGGTGCTGGAGGAGGCGGTCCGCCAGGCCCGCAAGTGGCAGCGCGAGTACGGTGACTCGGCCCTGCGGATCAACGTGAACCTCTCGCCGACCCAGCTCCACCACCCGGGTCTGGTCGCCGACACGGTCGCGGTGCTGGAGAACTCCGGGCTGGCGCCGGGGGCGCTGTGCCTGGAGGTCACCGAATCGGCCCTGATCGGGGCCGACGACGAACTCCTCGAACCGCTGCGACGACTCGCCGCCCTCGGCGTCGACATCGCGCTCGACGACTTCGGCACCGGCTACTCGAACCTGGCGAACCTGCGCCGCCTCCCGGTGAGCGTCCTGAAGCTGGACCGCTCCTTCACGCAGGGCATGCAGCAGGAACCGGCGAACCCGGTCGACGTGAAGATCGTGGAGGGGATCGTCGCCCTGGCCCACAGCCTCGAACTCGCCGTGACCGTGGAGGGCGTCGAGACCGGCGCCCAGGCCGCCCAGCTCCGCGCGCTGGGCTGTGACACGGCCCAGGGGTGGTACTACGCCCGGCCCGGGGCCCCGGACCGGATCCACACCCTGTCCCTCTGCGACGCCGTACCCACTCCCTGACCTCGCCGCCCCCGCCCGACTCCTGAGGCGAGGCCGGGCGTGGCGTTCAGGGCGTACTCGGTGTACACGGCGTCCGGGGTTCAGTTGAGGGCGGCTTCGATGCCCCGGCCGGGCTCGCGGACCGCCTCGCGGACGCGGTCGTGGCGGGCGGAGGTGTCGGCCAGCAAGTGGGCGGCGGCCGGCATCCGTTCGGCTTCGTAGGCCTCCAGTATCCGCTCCTCATCGGACCCCGCCAGCGCCTCGGCCAGGATCCGCCCGAGGGCGGCCGCGTCCTGGATGCCGGTGTTCATGCCCAGCCCGCCCGCGATCGGGTGCACATGGGCCGCGTCTCCTGGCAGGAAGCAACGCCCCTGCCGCATCCGCTCGGCCATCCGCACATTGACCCGCCAGGTCGAGAGCCAGGTCGCCTCGGTGAGCCGGATCCCGGGCATCCGTGCGTGCTGGTCGAACAGCCGCTGGAAGCCTTCCAAAGAGGGGGCCAGGCGCTGTCCCCCCTCGTCCGTCTCCGGTGACGCCTGGAGCTGGAACGTCTCGGTTCCCGGTATCGGGCAGAGCATCATGGCGCCGCCGTCGGAGGTGAACCACTGGTGCCAGTACTCACGGCTCAGCCCCTCCGCCGTCACGTCCCCGACGACCATCGCCTCCTCGTCGGAGGTGCGCCCCTCGAAGGCGATGCCGAGCTGTCGCCGGACGGTGCTGCGGCCCCCGTCGCAGCCGGCGAGGTAGGCGGCCCGCAGGGTCCGCCCGTCGGCGAGGGTGACCCGCACCCCGGTGGCGTCCTGGTCCACGGCCTTCACCTCGGCGTCGTACTCGACGGCGACGCCGAGCTCGGCCAGTCGGTCGCGCAGGATCTCCTCGATCTGCCACTGGCCCATGAAGAGGGCGGTGGCGGCGAGGGGCGTGTCGTTGATGTACTCCCCGTCGAAGTACTTGCGGAAGGTCAGGCCGGCGCTGCCCGTCGAGGTCGTCCGCTCGGCCACCCCGAGCGTCTCGAAGACCTCCAGGCTGGTGAGGTGGAGCACCTTGCCCCGGGATTCGCGGTGGGGTGCGGAGCGCTGGTCGATCACCCGGACCCGGCCCCCGCGGCGTACCAGGTCACAGGCCAGGGTGAGGCCGGTCGGCCCGGAACCCACGATCAGTACGTCGGTCAGTGCGTCGTTCATCAGAAGTCCTTTGCTCCGTAGCGGCATTGGCGCCGCCGGGGCGGTCGCTGTCGTCGTCGTGGTCCCAGTGAAGCGCCTCCACGGAGAAAAAGCAACCGAGTCACAAAAGTAACCAGGTTGTGAAATCTGTGCTAGCTTGGTGGCATGGACAACACGAGTGCCCCCCCAACGAACGGGCTGCGCGAGGCGAAGAAGCAGCGCACGCGGCAGCAGCTCGCCGCGACCGCGCTGGAGCTCTTCCTGGAGCACGGCTTCGACGCGGTGTCGGTCGCGGACGTCGCGGCCGCCGCCGAGGTCTCCAAGCCCACCCTCTTCCGGTACTACCCGAGCAAGGAGGACCTGCTGCTGGACCGCTTCGCCGACCACCAGGACGAAGCGGCGCGCGTCGTGCGGGAGCGACCGGCCGGGCAGACGCCGGTCGAAGCCCTGCACGACCACTTCATCGCCGCCCTCGCCGCCCACGACCCGATCACCGGCCTCTGCGACCACCCGAATGTGGTCGTCTTCCAGCGGCTGCTCTACTCGACCGCCAGCCTGAAGTCGCGCCTGGCCCACTACACCGAGCGCGAGGTGGACCTGCTCGCCGCGGTGCTGGAAGCGGAAGCGGAAGCGGAGGTTGAGGCGGACCCCGAAGCGGCGGGGTCCGGGGCGAAGGCCCAGCTGCTGCCGGCCCGGCTCGCCGCCCTGTACCTGGTGACCGCCCGCCATGAGCTGGGGCGGGCCAACTGGCTCCGCATGGACGCCGGGCAGAGTGCCGCCGAGGCGCACGCGGCCGCTGTGGCCGATGCCGACACGGCCTTCGCCATGCTGGGGGAGGGGCTGAACCGGACCCTGCCCGCCCGGGTCCGGCCCACATCACCCGCCGCCCCGACCGTGGACCCGGCCCCGATATCCGCCACGCCCGGAGCCGGCCAGTAGGGCAGCGGCTGAACGGGTCGTCGGGGCGGGAGGCCGTCGGGTCAGTAGGTCACGGTGATCCGCCGCTCGGGGCCGTCGATCCGGACGAGGCCGCCGTAGGGGATCACCACCTGCGGATCCGTGTGCCCCAGGTCCACGTCGAAGACGGCCATCATGTCCGGGGCGTAGGTCCCCAGCGCCCGCAGCACGGCCTCCCGCTGCTCCTCGGCGTAACGGAGCCTGTCCTCGGGGTCGTTCGGCCGGTCGAGGGACCACGCCTTCGGGCGCCCCATCATCAGCGCGGAGAAGCGGGCGAGCAGCCCCCGCTCGCCCAAGCCGCGCAGCATCCGGAACACCTCCTGCGCCGGAGGCATCTCCTCGGACGTCTCCAGGAACAGCACCCCGCCCTCGGCCGCGTCCTGCGCGGTCGCGACCTCCCGGTCGGCCATCAGGAGCCAGGAGAGGACCTCCAGGTTGCCGCCCCACGCGCGCCCCTCGGCCACCCGGTCGGGGCGGTGCCAGATCCACCCAGCCCCGTCCCGCGCGTCGGGCGCGGAGTCGAAGGTGGCGGGATCGGCCCAGTCCCGGTCGGTGTCCCGGAAGCGTTCGGCGGGCCGGATCTCGTAGGGGCCCGAGGAGAAGAGGGCGGCGCGGATCGAAGCGGCGGTCATCGGGTGGAGCGCGTACGGCCGCCCGAGCTCGGTCATCACGCAGGCGCCGTGGTAGGCCACGATGCCCAGGTTCCGCAGGAACAACAGGAGGCAGGTGTTGTCGCTGAAGCCGAAGAACGGCTTCGGGTGCGAGCGGATCAGCTCCCGGTCCAGCAGCGGCAGGACGGTGAGCTGGTCGTCGCCGCCGATGCTCGCCATCACCGCCTTGACCGTCGGGTCGGCGAACGCGGCGTGGATGTCGTCGGCGCGTTCCCGGGGAGTGGATCCCATCTTCCGGGTCGCCGGATACTCCACCGGCTCCAGCGCGAACTCCTCCCGGAGTCGCGCCAGCCCCAACTCGTAGGGAAGCGGAAGGATCCCCGGCAGCCCGGAGGAAGGGGAGATGACCGCGATGCGGTCGCCCGGTACGGGCTTGGGCGGATAGGAAGGAGCACTCATGGGGGGACAGTACGGGTGTCGTCCAGCCCTCGGCAGCCCGATTTCCGCTGCTCAGCCGGCTGCGGCGATGCCTGCTGAGCCAAAGCTCCTAGGCGTTGCCCGCTTGCTCGCGCAGCGCCAGCCACTCCTGGAGCTCGATCAGATTCCCTTCCGGGTCCTCCAGGTAGGCGACCCGCATCCGGTCGCCCATCGGGCCCGGCGCCCGGGTGAACTGCGCGCCCCGTGCGCCGAGTTCGGCGTGGGCGGCGTCCAGGTCGTCCACCCGCAACACCACCAGCGCGCGGTATCCCTGCGGCTCCGCCCCCAACCGCCCCAGCACGTCGGCCATCTGCGCGCGGTCCTGCAGCGCGATCGCGGCGTGTCCGGTGTCGGGGCTGAGCTTGGCGTACGGGCCGTTCTCGGCGTCGAACTGCGGCGTGAGCCCGAGCACGTCCCGGTAGAAGCGGTAGACGGCGGGGAAGTCGGAAACCAAGAGGCGTATCTGGGTCAGTTCCATACGGACCTTTCTAGCCCACTTCCCGTCCCTCGTTCAGCCCACCAGGATCCGCTTCAACTCCCGGGCCGCGCGCGGCGGGGCCACGTCCGTGCGGTGGGCCAGGGCGATCGTGCGACGCAGGGGCGAACCGGCCAGGGGGGTCGTGCGCAGCCCGTGCCCCGCGTGGTCGACCACCATCGCCGGGACCACGGCCAGCCCCAGCCCGGCCCGCACGAAACCGAGGACCGCGTCCATCTCGCCCCCCTCCACGGTGAACACCGGCTCGAAGCCCTCGGCCCGGCACGCGGCCACCGTCAGTTCCCGCAGGTCGTAGCCGTGCCGGAACATCACCATCGGCTGCTCGCGCAGGTCCCGGATGTGCAGCGGACCGCCGTCGCCCGGCGGCGGGAGTTCCGCCGAGGAGATCACCACGAGGTCCTCCGTCAGCAGCTCCACGGTCGTGAGCGCCGGCGCCGACGGCGGCAACGGCAGCGTGACCAGAGCCAGATCCAGGGCCCCCCGCGCCAGCTCGCGCACCAGGTCCAGCGACCCGCTCTCCTCGATCATCAGCTCGATCCCCGGGTGCGCGGTGTGGAAGGCGCGCAGGACGTCCGGCAGCAGGCCCGTGCACACGCTCGGCGTGGCCCCCAGCCGCACCCGCCCGCGCCGCAGCTGCGCCAGTTCCTGCACTTCCAGGCGGGCCGTGTCCGCGTCGGCCAGGATCCGCCGCGCCAGCGGCAGCAGGGTCTCGCCCGCGTCCGTCAGCGTGATGTTCCCCCGTGCCCGGCTGAAGAGCTCGGCGCCCAGCTCCCGCTCCAGCGCCTTGATCTGCTGGGAGAGCGACGGCTGGGCGACGTGCACCCGCTCCGCCGCCCGGGTGAAGTGCTTGGTCTCGGCGACGGCCACGAAGTACACGAGTTGCTGGAATTGCATCGTCCCAGCTTAGACCAGCTCATAGTCATGACCTATCAAGATGAGCCTCATCATGTCTTGGACCTTTGGGATCCTTGGTCCCTAACGTCTGGACCCATGGCTCTGGCAACGCGGACGGGCCGACGGCCGTCCACCACGCGCACGCTCTGGGACTCCACCGTCGGCAAGAAGACCGTCATGGCGGTGTCCGGGTTGATCATGCTCGGATACCTCGTGGTCCACATGTTCGGCAACCTGAAGATCTTCTTCGGGGCCGCGGAGTTCAACGGCTACGCGGCCTGGCTGCGCCACATGGGCGCGCCGGTCCTGCACAGCCACTGGGGGCTGTGGATCGCGAGGATCGCCCTGGTCGCCGCCGTCGTCGCGCACGCCGTCTCCGCCTACCAGCTGAGCCGCCGCGACATCAAGGCGCGCCCCGTCAAGTACGCCCACAAGCGGCGGCGCGCCAGCTACGCCACCCGCACGATGCGCTGGGGCGGGGTGATCCTCGGGCTGTTCATCGTCTGGCACATCCTCGACCTGACCACCCTGACGGTCAACGAGCGGGCGCTGGAGGGGCATCCGTACGAGAACGTCGTGGCCACCTTCTCCACCTGGTACGGCAACGTCATCTACATCACCGCGATGACGGCCCTCGCCCTCCACGTCCGGCACGGCTTCTGGAGCGCGGCCCAGACCCTCGGCGCGGGCAACGCCCGCCGCGACCGGACGCTCAAGGCCCTCGCCGACCTGCTGGCCCTCGCCCTCTTCGTGGGATTCGTCTCGGTCCCCGTCGCCGTCATGACCGAAATGGTGGGCTGACCATGAGCGCGAACACCTACACCGACTACCGCACCGGCGAGCCGATCGCCGACGCCAAGGCCCCCGGAGGTCCGGTCGCCGACCGTTGGGACCGCCGCCGCTTCGAGGCCAAGCTGGTCAATCCGGCCAACCGTCGCAAGCACACCGTCATCGTCGTCGGTACCGGCCTCGCCGGCGGCGCGGCCGGCGCCACCCTCGCCGAACAGGGCTACCACGTCGTCCAGTTCTGCTTCTCCGACTCCCCGCGCCGGGCCCACTCCATCGCCGCGCAGGGCGGCATCAACGCGGCAAAGAACTACCGCAACGACGGCGACTCCGTGCACCGGCTCTTCTACGACACGGTCAAGGGCGGCGACTTCCGCGCCCGCGAGTCCAACGTGCACCGCCTCGCGCAGATCTCCGTGGAGATCATCGACCAGTGCGTGGCCCAGGGCGTGCCCTTCGCCCGCGAGTACGGCGGCCTCCTCGACACCCGCTCCTTCGGCGGGGTCCAGGTCTCCCGGACCTTCTACGCCCGCGGTCAGACCGGCCAGCAACTGCTGCTCGGCGCCTACCAGGCGCTCTCCCGGCAGATCGCCGCCGGCACCGTCGAGATGCACGCGCGCACGGAGATGCTCGACCTCGTCGTGGTGGACGGCAAGGCGCGCGGCATCGTGGCCCGCGACCTGATCACCGGGAAGATCTCGACCCACTTCGCCGACGCCGTCGTCCTGGCCACCGGCGGCTACGGGAACGTCTTCTACCTCTCCACCAACGCCATGAACTCCAACGCGACCGCGATCTGGCGGGCCCACCGCCGCGGTGCGCACTTCGCCAACCCCTGCTTCACCCAGATCCACCCGACGTGCATCCCGCGCACCGGCGACCACCAGTCCAAGCTGACCCTGATGAGCGAGTCGCTGCGCAACGACGGCCGGATCTGGGTGCCCAAGGCCCACGGGGACACCCGTCCCGCCGCCCGGATCCCCGAGGAGGAGCGCGACTACTACCTGGAGCGGATCTACCCCTCCTTCGGCAACCTGGTGCCCCGCGACATCGCCTCCCGCGCCGCGAAGAACGTCTGCGACGAGGGGCGGGGCGTGGGCCCGGGCGGTCAGGGCGTCTACCTCGACTTCGCCGACGCCATCCGTCGCATGGGCAAGGACAAGGTGGCCGAGAAGTACGGCAACCTCTTCGAGATGTACGAGCGGATCACCGCGGAGAACCCCTACGAGGTCCCCATGCGGATCTACCCCGCCGTGCACTACACGATGGGCGGCCTCTGGGTCGACTACGACCTGGCCACGACCGTTCCCGGCCTCTTCGCGATCGGCGAGGCCAACTTCTCCGACCACGGCGCCAACCGGCTCGGTGCCTCCGCCCTCATGCAGGGCCTGGCCGACGGCTACTTCGTGCTGCCGTCCACGATCAACGACTACCTCGCCCGCCATCCCCGTACCGAGGCCCTCGACGACACCCACCCCGAGGCCGTGGCCGCCGTGCGGGAGACCGAGGCGCGCATCGCGCGGCTCATCGCGGTCGACGGCGACCGCACCCCCGACTCCTTCCACCGCGAGATCGGTGAGCTGATGTGGGAGTACTGCGGCATGGCCCGCACCGAGGAGGGGCTGCGCAAGGCGCTCGACCGGCTTCCGGAGATCCGGGAGGAGTTCTGGCGGCGGATCAAGGTCCCGGGCAGCGGCGAGGAGTTCAACCAGACGCTGGAGAAGGCCAACCGGGTCGTCGACTACCTGGAGTTGGCCGAGCTGATGTGCCTCGACGCCCTGCACCGCGCCGAGTCCTGCGGCGGCCACTTCCGCGTCGAGTCCCAGACCCCGGACGGCGAGGCCGAGCGCCGCGACGAGGAGTTCTCCTACGCCGCGGCCTGGGAGTTCACCGGGACCGCCGGCGCCCCCGTCCTGCACAAGGAACAGCTCGCCTTCGAGTACGTCCACCCCACCCAGCGGAGCTACGCATGAAGCTCACCCTGCGCGTCTGGCGCCAGCAGCACGCCGACGCCCCCGGCGCCATGAAGGCCTACGAGGTCGACGGCATCTCCACGGACATGTCCTTCCTGGAGATGCTCGACACCCTCAACGAGGACCTGATCCTGCGCGGCGAGGACCCGGTCGCCTTCGACCACGACTGCCGCGAGGGCATCTGCGGCGCCTGCAGCCTGGTCATCAACGGCGACGCGCACGGACCGGAACGCACCACCACCTGCCAGCTGCACATGCGCTCCTTCGCCGACGGCGACACCATCGACGTCGAACCCTGGCGGGCCGCGGCCTTCCCGGTGGTCCGCGACCTGGTCGTGGACCGCAGCGCCTTCGACCGGATCATCCAGGCGGGCGGTTACATCACCGCGCCGACGGGAGCCGCGCCCGAGGCGCACGCCACGGCGGTGCCCAAGCCCGTCGCCGACCACGCCTTCGAGAACGCCGAGTGCATCGGCTGCGGCGCCTGCGTGGCGGCCTGCCCGAACGGTTCGGCGATGCTCTTTACCGCCGCCAAGGTCAACCACCTCAACGTGCTGCCGCAGGGCTCCCCGGAGCGGGAGACCCGGGTGTTGGACATGGTGGCCCAGATGGACGGCGAGGGCTTCGGCGGCTGTACCCTGACCGGCGAGTGCGCCACCGCCTGCCCCAAGGGCATCCCGCTCCCGTCGATCGCGGCGATGAACAAGGAATGGCTCCGGGCCGTCCGCAAGGGCGGTCATTAGGGCCGTTCATCGGGGTCGGGCGGACATTCGGCGCCGGGCTTTTCCGGAGGCGTTTCGGGAAAGTCCGGTTTGTCGAAGGCTTGTCGACGGGGCGGGTGCGAGATTCCTGTGCGGGGCCTGTGACCTGCATTGACTTGTACGGAACGCCAAAGGTCCAAGGTCCTGTTCAACATTCAGCCATCTCGGCTTATTGTGATGTTGACCTGGGCGGAACCGCCGTTCACGGCCGAGGGAAAACACGACCGCGACCCCCGAGGTGTGAGCATGAGCGGCTTCCGCAGGCGCCTGCGCTGGACCGGCCTGCACCGACTCGTCCGCGTCCTGCGCCCGTCCGCCCGCGTTCCCAAGCAACCGGGCCGCACGGAGCGCGAACGCCTCGACGGCGCGGCGCCGGCCCCGCGCCCGCCCGACCGCGAGGAGGAGCTGCTCGCCGTCCTCGCCGCGAGCGAGGGCGCCGTCCGCTACCGGGGACGACTCGCCCTCGTCCGGGACGACCTGCTGCCCGCCGACATGCGCGCGGTGAACCTCCGGGCCGCGGCCGAAGCCCTCGAAACCGCGGGCATCGACTACGGACTGATCCCCGACGGCGGCCTGCTGCACCGGGTCGCCCTCGCCCCCGGCGCGCGCACCTCCACGCTCGCGGCCTGCGCGCGGGCCTTCACCGGCCGGCCCGTCTACGCCGAACTGCTCGGCGACGGCGGAACCCTCGGCGTGACCCTGGCCGAGGCGCTCCCCGCGGCCGTCGCCGCCAAGGAGGCCGAGCGCCGCCCCGATGCCGCCCCCGACGACGAGGACCCCTACCACAAGGTCAAGGGCGTGCGCCTGCACCAGCCCGTGGTGACCTCCGGGCGGACCCTCTACCTCGGCGCCGACCACGGCTGTGACCTGGAGTTCTGGGATCCTCCGGCGTCCGGCTCGGGCGGGATCGCCTCGCTGCGCGACACCCCCTTCGGCTGGTGGGTGCCCTCTCTCGCCGCCACCCTGACCCACCGCGTCGGCGACCGCGAGTACCCCGTCGTGGACGCCCTCGCGCGGCGCTTCCCCGACGACATCGACTTCCCGATCGACGCCGTGATCACCTGGGTGGACGCCGCCGACCCCGTCTGGCGCCGCCGCAGGGACCGCACCAAGGCCGAGTACGCCGCGCACGCCGATGGTGCGGCGCACGACGGTTCCGCGGCCGGCGGCCGCGCGGGCGTCCCCGCCGTCGACGACGCGGACCACCGCTACCGGGACCGCGGCGAGCTGCGCTACTGCCTGCGCTCCATCGCGGCCCACGCCCCCTGGATCCGGCGGATCTTCCTCGTCACCGACGATCAGGTGCCCGACTGGCTGGTCACCGACCATCCGCAGGTCACCGTCGTCTCCCACCGCGAGCTCTTCGCCGACCCCGGCGTGCTGCCGGTCTTCAACTCGCACGCCATCGAGACGCAACTGCACCGCATACCCGGTCTCGCCGAGCACTTCCTCTACTTCAACGACGACATCTTCCTCGGCCGGCCCCAGCGGCCCCAGAGCTACTTCCTCCCCTCCGGGCTGCCCCGGGTCTTCCACGACACCCGGGCCGTCCCGCCCAGCTCGCCGGAGACCCACGACGACGTGTTCACCGCCTCCCAGCGGGCCACGCGCCGCGCCGTCGAGGAGGTCGCCCAGCGCACCTACCCGCGCATCCTGGCCCACGCGCCGTACCCGATGCGCCGCTCCTTCTTCGCCCGGCTGGAGGAACGTCTCCCCGGCCGGCTCGAGGCCACCAGCCGCTCCGCCTTCCGCAGCGCCACCGACCTCGCACCGATCACCCTGGCGGCGCACCTCGCGCTCGCCGAGGGCCGGGCCGTCGAGGGCGAACTGACCCTCGCCTACGTCTCCACCGATCGCTCGCAGGAGATCGAACGGCTGCCGGAGCTGGTCCACGACCGGCGCACCGACGCCTTCTGCCTCGCCGACGACTGCGGAACGGAGCTGTCGGCGGACGAACAGCACCGGGCGGTCACCGCCTTCCTGGAGGCGTACTTCCCGGTCCTCTCCCCCTACGAGAAGTCCGCGCCCGTGCCGGCGGACGAGGGGCAGCGGGCCCCCGAGCCTGCGCCGATCGGCTGACCTGGGCGGCCCGCACCGCGCCGCGTCCCTGACCGCGCACGGTCATGGGTGACAGTGATCGGCATGGCAGAAGCACCCGAACTCGCCCGCAGCGGACCGCGGCGCCGGACCGTGCTCGCCGCACTGGCCCCGATCGCCCCGCTGGCCCTGGCCGGCTGCGCCGCCGAGGAGCGAGCGCTCACCCCCGCACCGGGCCCGCAGGCGCCCGCCAAGGACGCCCTGGTCATGGTGATCCGGCATGCCGAGAAGCCGTACGCGGGCGACACCGGCGAGGACGACGAGGGCAACGACGACACCGGATCCCTGGCCGTGCGCGGCCGCCGCCGCGCCGAGGCCCTGCCGCAGCTCTTCGCGCCCACCCCGGGCGCCCTCCTGCCCCGGCCCACGGTGATCTTCGCGGGCGGCGCCGCCGGCGCCGCCCGGTCCCGCCAGACCGTCGCCCCGCTGGCCGAGGCGCTGCGCACACCGGTACGGGCCGACCTCGCCGTCGGCCGCGAAGCGGACCTGGCCCGCGCCGTGCTCGCCGCCCGGGCCCCCGTCCTCGTCTGCTGGGAGCACACCGGCGTCCCGCGGCTGGTCAGCGCCCTCGGCGCCGACCAGGTGCTCGGGATCCCGGCGGGCTGGCCCGACCGCTACGACCTCGTCTGGCTGCTGGCCCGCCGCCAGGGCCGTTGGAGCTTCCGCGAGCTCCCGCAGCACCTGCTCACCGGAGACGCATAGCCCGCGCCAGATAGCCGGCCGTGCGCCCCTCCCCGGCCGCCACCCGGGCCGGCGGGCCGGCCGCCACCACCCGGCCACCGTCCCCACCACCGCCCGGGCCCAGGTCGATCACCCAGTCCGCGCCCGCCACCACCGTCATGTCGTGCTCCACGACCACCACCGAGTGCCCGGCGTCCACCAAGCCGTGCAGCCGGTCCAGCAGCACCTCCACATCGGCCGGGTGCAGTCCGGTCGTCGGCTCGTCCAGCACGTACAGGGTGTGGTCGCGGCGCACCCGCTGCAGCTCGGTCGCCAGTTTGATCCGCTGCGCCTCGCCGCCCGACAGCTCCGTCGCGGGCTGCCCGAGCCGCAGGTAGCCCAGGCCGATGTCGGTGAGCGCGCGCAGCGCGCGGTCCGCCGCCGGAACCTGCGCGAAGTACGCGGCCGCCGCCTCCACGGTCAGCTCCAGCACCTCGGCGATGTTCAGGCCCGCGCGGCGGACCTGGAGGGTCTCCTCGTTGTACCGGGCGCCCGCGCAGAGCGGACAGGGGGCGTAGGTGCTGGGCAGGAAGAGCAGCTCCACCGAGACGAAGCCCTCGCCCTGGCAGGTCTCGCAGCGCCCGCCCGCCACGTTGAAGGAGAACCGGCCGGCCTTCCAGCCGCGCGCCCGGGCCTCGGGGGTGGCCGTGAAGAGGGCGCGGACCGCGTCGAACAGGCCGGTGTAGGTCGCCAGGTTGGACCGCGGGGTTCGGCCGATCGGCTTCTGGTCCACCTCCACCAGCCGCCGGACCGGGAACCCGGGCCCGGCCGCCGCGATCCGCTCCCGCACCGTCTCGGCCAGCACCTGGCCCACCAGCGTGGACTTGCCCGATCCGGAGACCCCGGTGACCGCCGTGAACACGCCCAGCGGGAACGCGGCCGACAGGTCCCGCAGGTTGTGCCGGGTGACCCCGGACAGCCGCACCTCACCGGTCGCCGTCCGCGGCACCCGCTCGGCCCGCCCGCCGGCCCCCGCGCTCCCCGGTGCGGGGTGCAGGAACCGCGCCGTGGCCGAATCGGGCACCCCGGCCAGGCCCTGCGGCGGCCCGCTGTACAGCACCCGGCCGCCGTGCTCCCCGGCCCGCGGCCCGACATCCACGAGCCAGTCCGCGTGGCGCACCACGTCCAAGTGGTGTTCCACGACGAAGACGGTGTTGCCAGCCTCCTTCAACCGGTCCAGCACGCCGAGCAGCGCCTCCGTGTCGGCCGGGTGCAGCCCGGCCGACGGCTCGTCCAGGACGTACACCACGCCGAACAGCCCGGACCGCAGCTGCGTCGCCAGGCGCAGCCGCTGCAGTTCGCCCGCCGACAGGGTCGGCGCCGTCCGGTCCAGGCTCAGGTACCCCAGGCCCAGTTCGGTCACCGCGCCGATCCGCGCCCGCAGGTCCGCGGCCAGCACCCGGGCCGCCTCGCCGGTCGGGGGAGCGGAGGCCAGTACGGCGTCCAGCTCGGTCAGCGCCAGCGCCGCGAGCTCCGCGATCGTGCGGCCCGCGAAGGTCACGGCGAGCGCCTCGGGGCGCAACCTGGCGCCCGCGCAGACGGGGCAGGGGGAATCGGCGAGGAACTTCTCGGCGCGCGCCCGCAGGGTGGCGCTCTTCGTGGAGCCGAAGGTCTTCATCACGTAGTGCCGCGCGCTCATGTACGTCCCCTGGTAGGGACGTTGGATCCGGTCGGCGTCCCGCACCGGGTGCACGGTCACCACCGGCTGCTCCTCGGTGAACAGGATCCACTCGCGGTCCCGCGCCGGCAGCTCCCGCCAGGGACGGTCCACGTCGTGGCCCAGCACCTCCAGGATGTCCCGCAGGTTCTTGCCCTGCCAGGCCCCCGGCCAGGCGGCGACGGCGCCCTGACGGATCGACAGGCCGGGATCGGGCACCAGGAGTTCCTCGCTGGTGCGGTGGACCCGGCCGAGCCCGTGGCAGGAGGGGCAGGCCCCGGCGGCCGTGTTGGGCGAGAAGGCGTCCGAGTCCAGCGCGGGCGCGCCCGGCGGATAGGTCCCGGCCCTGGAGAACAGCATCCGCAGGGAGTTCGACAGCAGGGTCACGGTCCCGACGGAGGAACGGGAGCCCGGCGTGGAGCGCCGCTGCTCCAGGGAGACGGCGGGCGGCAGACCGGTCACCGAGTCCACCCGCGGCGCGCCGATCTGGTGGATGAGCCGACGGGCGTAGGGCGCCACGGATTCGAAGTACCGGCGCTGCGCCTCGGCGTAGAGGGTGCCGAAGGCGAGCGAGCTCTTTCCGGATCCGGAGACCCCGGTGAATACGGTCAGGGCATCGCGGGGGACGTCCACGTCGACCCCGCGCAGATTGTGTTCCCGGGCGCCCCGCACGCGGACGAAGGAATCACGGGCGGGGGGATCGGTCGACTGGCGCATTCATCACATTTTACGGGGTCCGGGTCACCGCGCCGGGCGCCGGGACACCCGTTAGGGGGACTTACTTCGCCGGGACCACTGACTACGCTCGTCCCTGAATCCACCCCCATGCAATTGCATATGGGATGGAGGGAGTGTCGGGTATGGGATATCGGGAAGAGGTGGCCCGTGGGGTTCGAGAACGGCATGGCGGCGGACGGCATCACATCGGTGCGCTGGGTGAAGAGCAGCGCGAGCAGTGGAATCGGGAACTGCGTGGAAGTGGCGGCCCTGCCGGGAGGCGGGTTCGCGGTGCGCAATTCGCGGTTCCCGGGCGGTCCCGCGCTGGTCTTCACCCAGGACGAGATGACGGCGTTCGTGGCGGGCGCGGGCGCGGGGGAGTTCGATCACCTGCACGGAGCGAGTGCCTAGGGTAAATTCCTGGCCAATGCTTGATGAAACGGGCATGCGAGATCCAGACTGGGCCGCTGATGGCGCTTTTCAGTCAGCAAGGAGCTCGCATGCCCGGTCGTCCGCGACCACGGCGCGGGGCCACCGCCCCCCTGCCCCCCGGTCCGTCCCCCGCCGTTGCCCCCGCCGAACGCGGTCCCGCATCACGGTTGTTGGGCGAACGGCTGCGGAGATTGCGGGAGGACCAGAAGATGTCCCTCGTGGACGCCGCCGCCCTCATCCGGGGGTCCGCGTCCAAGCTGAGCAGACTGGAGCGGGGCGAGAGCCCGCCCAAGACCAACGACGTCTGGGACCTGGTGCGCCACTACGGCCTGCCCGCGACCGAGTACGACGAGATCCACGAACTCCTCGGCCAGGTACGGCTGGAGGGCCGTGCCCGCAAGTACGAGGACCTGACCCCCGACTTCCTGCGCCGGCTCATCTCGTTGGAGGCGCAGGCGAAACGGATCTGCGCGTACGAGACCCACGTGGTCCCCGGGCTGCTCCAGACCAAGGAGTACGCCGAAGTGCTGGTGGGCCAGGCCACGGAAGCGGACCCGGTGGAGATCAGCCGGCACGTCCGGGTCCGCGAGGAGCGCCAGCGGCTGCTGCACCGCCCGCACCGCCCCGAACTCATCATGATCCTGGACGAGAGCGTCCTGTACCGGCCCGTCGGCGGACCCCGGGTGATGTGCGACCAGATGCGGCACCTGAGGAACTTCGCCTCCGACGGATCCACCGACGCGCACATCCGGATCCTGCGCTTCGACCACGAACAGGTCGGCACGGCGCCCGGGTTCCCCGTCACCCACCTGCAGTTCGTCGACGGTGGGCCGGCCGAGCTGGTGTACGTCGAGCAGTTGGAGAGCGCGGACTACGTGACGGCGCCCGCCCGCGTCCGGCGCTACCGGGAGGTCATGGACCACCTGATGGAGCGCGCCCTGCCGTGGCGGGAGAGCGTCGACTTCCTCGACGAGCGGATCCGGGACTACGCGCGGCAGGCGGAGCGGTCCCAGCCGGCGGAACCGGCCCCGGCCGGGCGCTGATTTCAGGGGATCCGGCCCACCCCGCCCCACGCGATCAGGTCCGTGGCGCGGGGGAGCGGCGGTCGGACCGGGTCCGGGCGCCAGTCGGCGACGTCCCCCAGCCCGGGGTCGATGATCTCCAGTCCGCGCAGGAAGCCGCGGACCTCGTGCTCCTCGCGCACGCGGCCCCATCTGCCCTGCGTGGCGCCCCTGATGAGCGACGTGACCTGTTCGCGGACCTCGGGACAGCGGCTGGTGTACTGGCACACGACCAGGAAACTGCCGGGCGCCAGGCGCTCCTTGACCCGCTCCAGCATGGGAACGACGTCCTCGTCGGGCAGGCACTGGGAGACGGCGACGAACAGGGCGGCCGTGGGTTCGTCGGGCCGGACGAGGTCGCGCACCTGCGCACAGTCGAAGATGGCCGCGGTGTCCCGGACGTCGGCGCCGACCACGGCGGTCCACGGGTTCTCGACCAGCCGGGCCCGGGCGTGGGCCAGCACCAGCGGATCGTTGTCGATGTAGACCACGCGGGCCTCGGGGGCGACGGCCCCGGCGACCTCGTGCACGTTGTCACGGGCGGGCAGGCCGCAGCCGTGCTCCAGGAACTGGCGCACGCCGTAGTCCCGGGCCAGCACCCGGACCGCGCGGCGCAGGAAGGACCTGCTCGCGAGGGCCAGGGCGCGGGACCCGGGTGCGATGCCGATCAGGTCGTCGCAGACCTTCTGGTCCACGGGATGGTTGTCGACCCCCCCGAGCAACCGGTCGTAGATCCGCGCGACGCTCGGCGTGCGCACACCATGGTGCATCCGTCCCCCTCAACCCTTGCCAGGAGTTGTTCCGGTCACAACTGACCATGTTAGGGAGGATGCGGGGCCCGCGCCGTCACCTGAAGGTGTGGAAACCGGGGCGCGCGGGGGCGGGGGTCGCGCGGGATCGCGTCCGGCGGTCCCGTGGGACCGCCGGAGCGGCGGCCGTCAGGGCGCTCGGCGCCGGGCGCGCTCCCGGCGCTCGCGCCGGATCCTGCGGACCCGGCGTTCCCGCGCGACCCACAGGGCGATCGCGAAGAGGAGCACCACCAGGGTCAGTGCGAAGCCCACGACGTCGAGGGTCGCGGAACCGCCCCACCGGTACAGGAGCAGGGCGACGAGCAGGCAGAGGGGGGCGAGGACCATGGCCAGCGCGAGGCGCAGGAGGGTTTGCCCGCCGGATGGCTGCGGGATACTGCGCTTACGGTGCACCGGGTTCCATGCGAGGACCCCCCGGCGTAGCGGGTTGAGCAAGGTGATTCCTTTTCCCTTCGCTTGACGGACGGCCCTGGGCGCGCCAACGCTCAGGGCCGTCTTGCTGTGTTGAATGCGGAGCCGAATCTACCGTCTCCTCAACGGAAGTGACGTCCCAGCAGATCGTGCAAGGGTGCCCCTCATGGGAATTCGAATCTCCCTATGATCGGCCCACTGTTGTCAATCCGGCCGATACGTCCTGGCCCGGGTCCTGCGGGCGCCGAAAGGGGCTTTGCGCAGCGGAGGTTCGGGTGCGAGGAAGGCTCGGGAAGGGCCGCGCAAGTTCACCCTCAGGAATGAAGATCGAATTTCCTGGGCGACGCCGACCCATTGCGTGCTGACGGAATCGCCCGTGCGTATGCAACGCGCGCAGTGGGCGGAATTCGCGGAGGCGAAGGGTTCGCGGCCGCTGTCGGCGGGGCGGCCTAGGCTGGCCCGCATGAGTGATCACGCCACCCGCCGCCCCCTGGCCGTCTTCGACATCGACGGGACCCTCGCCGACACCGCGCACCGCCAGCACTTCCTCGAAGGCCGCCCCAGGGACTGGGACGGCTTCTTCGGCGCGGCGAAGGACGACCCGCCGCTCGCGCGGGGCGTGGCGCTGGCGGTCGAGAGCGGCGCCGACTGCGAGGTGGTGTACCTGACCGGTCGGCCCGAGCGGTGTCGGGCGGACACCCTGGAATGGCTGGCCCGGCACGGGCTGCCCGAGGGGCGGGTGTGGATGCGCGGGAACCAGGACCGGCGTCCGGCGCGGACGACCAAGCTGGAGGTGCTGCGCCGGATCGCCCGGGGCCGGGAGGTGCGCATGCTCGTGGACGACGACGAGCTCGTGTGCCAGGCGGCGCGCGCCGCCGGGTTCCGCGTCGTGCGGGCCGACTGGGCGGCGGACGCGCCGGAGCTGCGCGAGGCGCAGGAGGGCGAGGGGCGTACCTGATCGGGCCGGGGCCCGACTCAGTCCTCGCCGTCGAGGCGGAAGCCCACCTTGAGCCCCACCTGGAAGTGCGCGACCTCGCCGTTCTCGATGTGTCCGCGCACCTGGGAGACCTCGAACCAGTCGAGGTTGCGCACGGTCTGGCCCGCGCGGGCGATGCCGTTGCGGATGGCCTGGTCGATGCTCTCGGTGGAGGTGCCGACGATCTCGGTCACCCGGTAGGTGTGGTTGGACATGGGGCTCTCCCGAGGGTGGGGACTGGTGCCTCGTTCCACGGTGCCCCAGTACGTCCCGGTCCGCGAGGCGGAGGCGGTGGCCGAGGGCGCGCGGAGGTGCGGGTGCGCGGCGGCGGCGCGGGGGTCCGTACGGCCCGTATGCGGTGTTCCTGTGAACCCGTTGTGTGCGCCAGGTGGAGGGGTCGTACCGGTTCGCCGCTTTTGTGCAGAGAATCCAGAGCCCGAGCCCCTTGACCCGCCCATTGGTCCATGCCAATTTCAAGCCATCTGAGATCAACCCCCCAGAAGGTGACCTTCGTGAAAATGCGTTTCCTCGCCGTGTGCACCGCCCTGGTGGCCGCCACCGCGCTGACCGGCTGCAGCGTGCTGGGCGAATCGGGCGGAGGGCCCCAGAAGGTCACCCTGTGGCTCATGAAGGGCAGTGCGTCGGACGACTTCATCAAGAAGTTCACCGACTCCTACGAGAAGGACCACCCCGGGATCGACCTCGACGTCAAGATCCAGGAGTGGACGGGCATCGGCGACAAGGTCAACGGCGTCCTGAAGGGCAAGGGCAAGGAGAAGGCCGACGTCATCGAGGTCGGCAACACCCAGGTCGCGCAGTACATCGAGACCGGCGGCCTGTCCGAAGTCACCCTGGAAGGGCTGCGCGAGTGGGGCAGCAAGGACTGGCTCAAGGGCCTCGCGGATCCCGGTAGCGTCGGCGGCGCCCAGTACGGCGTCCCCTGGTACGCGGCCAACCGGGTGGTGATCTACAACAAGGACATGTTCGCGAGCGCCGGGATCAAGACGCCGCCCAAGAGCCGCGGGGAGTGGATCTCCACCACCCAGAAGCTCGACAAGGGCGCCCAGCAGGGCATCTACCTGCCGGGCCAGAACTGGTACGTGCTCTCCGGGTTCATCTGGGACGAGGGCGGCGACCTGGCCGTGGAGACCGGCGGCCAGTGGGTCGGCACCCTCGACACCAACGAGGCGCTCGCCGGCATGGACTTCTACAAGCAGCTCCAGGCGCTCGGCGACGGCCCCAAGAGCTCCGACGAGGAAACCCCCTCGCAGGCCGAGGTCTTCGCGCGCGGCCAGATCGCGCAGATCATCGCCCCGCCCGGGCAGGCCGCACAGATCGAGGAGCTCAACCCGGCGCTCAAGGGCAAGCTCGGCTTCTTCTCGATACCCGGGAAGACCACCGAGAAGCCGGGCGCCGTCTTCACCGGCGGCTCCGACCTGATCATTCCCGACCACACCACCGACCGGAAGGCCGCCGTGGACGTGATCTCGGCCCTGGTCAGCGAGAAGTGGCAGACCGAGCTGGCGCGCGAGATGAGCTACGTGCCCAACAAGACCACGCTCGCGCACGTCGTCGAGGGCAACGACGGCGCCACCGCGATGGCCCCCGGAGCCGCCCAGGGCCGGGCCACCCCGAAGTCCGCGCGCTGGGCCGAGGTCGAGGCCAAGAACCCCATCAAGCCCTACATGACGGCGGTCCTGTCCGGACAGGACCCCAAGGAAGCCGCCAAGACCGCCTCCGAGGCCATCAGCAAGGTCCTCAGCTCCGACCGCTGAGTTCAGCGTTCGCACATCCGAGTGCCGCCGCTCGGTCATGTCGAATCCAGCCGGTCACGGAAGAAGTAAGGGAGACGGGCCGATACGCCGCCGGCCCGGCTCCCGCTTCCGGATCAGGAGCCGTCATGACCATCGCCCCCCTTTCCCCCGTCGACCTCACCAACCTCCCCGCGGCCCCGCGCCCCGCACCCCCGCAGGCCGCCCCCGCCCACCCCGCGCCCCGTTACGCCGTCCGCCTGGCCCGCGACGAGGACGAGGTCCGCGCCGCCCAGCGGCTGCGCCACCAGGTCTTCGCGGGCGAGCTCGGTGCCCGCCTCGACGGCCCCGAGCCGGGACTGGACGTCGACTCCTTCGACGCCTACTGCGACCACCTCCTCGTCGTCGAGGAGCAGACCGAACAGGTCGTCGGCACCTACCGGCTGCTCCCCCCGGAGCGCGCCGCGATCGCGGGGCGCCTCTACTCCGAGGGCGAGTTCGACCTCTCCGCACTCGCGCCCATCCGCCCCGACCTCGTCGAGGTCGGCCGCTCGTGCGTCCACCCCGACCACCGCAACGGCGCCGTCATCGCCCTGATCTGGGCCGGGCTGGCCCGCTACATGGACCGCTCCGGGCACAACTGGTTGGCCGGCTGCTGCTCCGTCCCGCTCGCCGACGGCGGGGTCCTGGCGGCCGCCACCCGTGAGACCGTCCTCGCCCGCAACCTGGCCCCCCAGGAGTACCGGGTCACCCCGCACCACCCGTGGAGCCCCGAGGGCATCGCCTTCCCCCACCGCGTCGAGCTGCCGCCACTGCTGCGGGGGTACCTGCGGCTGGGGGCCTGGGTGTGCGGGGAGCCCGCGCTCGACGCCGAGTTCGGCGTCGCCGACCTGTACGTCCTGCTCTCGCTGCGCCGCACCAACCCGCGCTACCTGCGGCACTTCCTCGCGCTCGCCCCCGGCGCATGAGCGCCTGGCTGCCCACCTCGCCCTGCACCCCCGACGCCTGCGCCGCCCACCACGGCCCGGCGGCGGGCGCCGTGCGCGCGGCGGCGCGCCTGGCCGCCGCCGTGCTGGTGCTGCTGGTCGGCATCCTGGCCGCGCCGGCCCTGCGGCTGCTGCCCGCCGGGCCCCGCGGGGCCCTCGTACGGGCCTGGGCGCGCGGGTTCGTCCGGTCCTTCGGCATCCGGATCACCGTCCACGGCAACCCCGGGCCCGAGGGGGCCCGGCTCGTCGTCCCCAACCACATCTCCTGGCTCGACGTCCCGCTGGTCGCGGCCGCCCTGCCCTCCCGGATGCTGGCCAAGAGCGAGGTCCGGCAGTGGCCGGGCCTGGGCCGGCTCGCCACCGGCGCCGGGACCCTGTTCATCGAACGCGAGCGGATCCGGGCCCTGCCGGACACCGTGGGGGCGCTCGCCGCCGCGCTGCGGGCCGGGGACCGGGTGACGGTGTTCCCCGAGGGCAGCACCTGGTGCGGCCGCGGCCAGGGGCCCTTCCGCCGGGCGGCCTTCCAGGCGGCGCTGGACGCGGGGGCCGCCGTACAGCCCGTCCGGATCGCCTACCGGCTGGCCGACGGGCGGCTCGCGGGGGCGCCCGCCTTCGTCGGGGACGATCCGCTCACCGCCTCGCTGTGGCGGATCGCCCGGTCCCGCGGGGTGCGGGCCGAGCTCACCCTGCTGCCGCGGATCCCGCCGGGCCGCCACGCGGACCGGCGGGAACTCGCGGCGGCGGCTCAGGCGGCCGTCACGTCCGCGCCGGCACCGCTCGGCGGGGTCCCGACCCCGCGCCGAGCGCCCTCGCGCACCTCACCGTCGTCCGTCGCCGCGGCGACGGACAGCGACAGCGCGAACCGGCCCTCCCGGTCGGTCCACCAGTGGGTCAGGTCGAGCCCCGCGGAGGCCAACTCGTCACGCACCCCCTCCTGACGGAACTTCGCGGAGACCTCGGTGAGGATCTCCTCGCCGGCCGCGAACGGCACCACGAGATCCAGGGCCCGGATCTTCACCACGGCGTCCGTCCGCGCCCGCAGCCGCATCTCCATCCACTCCCGCTCCCGGTTCCACACCGCCACGTGCGCGAAATCGGCGGTGTGGAAATCGGCGCCCAACTCCCGGTCGATGACGGCCAGGACGTTCCGGTTGAACTCGGCCGTCACGCCCTGCGCGTCGTCGTACGCCGCGACCAGCACCGCCTCGTCCTTCACGAGGTCGGTCCCCATCAGCAGCGCGTCCCCGGGCGAGAGCATCGCCCGGACGGACGCCAGGAAGGCGGCCCGCTCGGCCGGCCGCAGGTTCCCGATCGTCCCGCCCAGGAACACCACGAGCCGGGGCCCGGGCGTGGGCGGGAGCGCCAACGGCCGGGTGAAGTCCGCCACCAGCGCGTGGACCCGCAGCCGGGGCCGGTCCGAGAGCAGCACGTCGGCCGCGCCCCGCAGGGCGCTCTCGCTCACGTCCACCGGGACGTAGGTGTCCAGCGCGGGCATCGCCTCGATCAGGTGCCGGGTCTTCTCCGAGGACCCGGACCCCAGCTCCACCAGCGTGCGCGCGCCGCTGACCGCCGCGATCTCCCCGGCCCGCTCCAGCAGGATCTCCCGCTCCGCGCGCGTCGGGTAGTACTCGGGCAACCGGGTGATCTCCTCGAAGAGTTCGCTGCCCCGAGCGTCGTAGAACCACTTGGGCGGCAGTGATTTGGGCGAGCCGGTCAGCCCCTCGCGCACATCGGTGCGCAGCGCCGCCTCCGCCGCGTTCTCGTCGAGGGTCCGGGTCAACCGGAAGTCGCCCATGGGGAATTCACTCACTGTCCTGGTTCTCCTTGCTCGGTTCCGGTGTGCTCGCGTGCGGCGGGATCTCCTTGATCGCGCTCAGGTCGACACGGGTGCGGGAGGCGGTCAACAGGGTCCGGTCGGGCACCTCGCACCACCGCGGGTCGTCGTCGTAGGGCTCGGACGCGACGACCGTGCGGCTCGCGGCGGTGTCCGCGAGGTACCACAAGGAATCGCCCCAGGCCGTCGCGGCGATCGTGTGGCCGTCGGTGAGCAGCAGGTTCAGCCGCGACCCGGGAGCGGCGGCCGCCAGCTCCCGCACCGGCCCCATCAGCGCGTCGCCCGGGCTCGCACCGGCCCGCAGGGCGCGCAGGACGAGCGCCCACACCAGCGCCGAATCGGACCGGGCCGCCAACTGGAGCAGCTCCAGCGGTGGCAGCGCCGCGGCGGCCGCGGCGGCCGAGTCCGGCCAGTCCCGGACCGCTCCGTTGTGACTGAACAGCCAGGGCCCGGCCGTGAAGGGCGCGGCCGCGGCCTCGCCGTCCGCGCCGCTCAGGGTCGCGTCGCGGACGGCGGCCAGCGCGGCCCCGCTGCGCACGACCCGGGCGAGGTCGCCGAAGGTGGCGTCGCCCCACACCGGGCCCGCCCTGCGGTAGCGGCCCGGTATCGGGTCGCCCTCCGCGTACCAGCCGACGCCGAAGCCGTCGGCGTTGACCGTCCCGTACCGCTGGTGGCGCGGCTGCCAGGACTGGCGCACCAGGGAGTGCTCCGGCTCGGTCAGTAGCCGGCCGAGCGGCGCCACGGGCCCGAGCCAGGCGAGGTGACGGCACATCAGGCATCCCTCGCCGTACGGAAACCGGCGAAGATCTGGCGGCGCACCGGCAGGTCCCAGTTGCGGAAGGTGCCGCGGCAGGCCACCGGGTCCACCGCGAACGAACCGCCGCGCAGCACCTTGTGCTCCGGGCCGAAGAACACCTCGGAGTACTCGCGGTACGGGAACGCCCTGAAGCCCGGGTACGGAAGGAAGTCGCTCGCCGTCCACTCCCACACGTCGCCGATCAGCTGGCGCACTCCGAGCGCGGAGGCTCCGGCCGGGTAGCTGCCCGCGGCGGCCGGCCGCAGGTGCCGCTGGCCCAGATTGGCGTGCGCGGGCGTGGGATCGGCGTCGCCCCACGGGTAGCGGTGCGAGCGGCCGGTCGCCGGGTCGTGACGGGCGGCCTTCTCCCACTCGGTCTCGGTCGGCAGCCGCCGGCCGGCCCACCGGGCGTACGCGTCCGCCTCGTACCAGCTGACGTGCAGCACGGGCTCGTCGGCCGGCACCGGCTCCACCGCGCCGAAGCGCCGGCGCAGCCACTGGCCGGCCTCGCGGTACCAGAACAGCGGGGCCTCGATGCCGTGGTCGCGGATCTGGTCCCAGCCCTCGGCCGCCCACCAGCGGGGCTCGCGGTAGCCGCCGTCCGCCATGAAAGCCAGGTAGGCGGCGTTGGTGACCGGGACCGTGTCGATCCAGAAGGGTGCGCTCTCGCGGGTGTGCGCGGGACGCTCGTTGTCCAGCGACCACGGCTCGGTGGAGGTGCCCATCGTGAACGGGCCTCCGGGCACCAGGACTTCGGTGGCCGACGGCGCCGGTCCGGTCGCCGGTCCGGGATCCGGGGCGGTCAGCACCGGCCCGCCCAGTCGCAGCTGATGGGTGATCAGCATCGTTTCGTCGTGCTGCTGTTCGTGCTGCGCGATCATGCCGAAGGCGAAGCCGTCGTCGAGCAGCGCCGAACCCTCGAAGGGGGTGCGTTCCAACAGGTCGAACACCCGCCCCCGCACCTCGGCGCTGTAGCCGCGCGCTTCGGCCGGCCCGAGCAGGGGCAGGGCGGGCCGTTGGGCGCGGGGATGCGCGAAGGCGTCGTACAGCGGGTCGATCTCGGGACGCATCGGATCCCGCCCGGCGACGCGACGCAGCAGCCACAGCTCTTCCTGGTTGCCGATGTGCGCGAGGTCCCACACCAGCGGGGACATCAGCGGCGAGTGCTGCGCGCTCAGGTCGGCGTCGGTCACCGGATCGGTCAGCGCCGCGGTCCGGGCCCGGGCGGCGATCAGCGCGGCGGCCGCCCGCTCGCGCAGGTCGCCGGGCGGCTGCTGGTCGGTCCCGCCGGTCGGGGCGGTCGCGGCGCTCACGGGCGGTCCTCCTTGCGGACGGGGATGCGCGAGGGTGCGCGCACGGGGGCGGGGGCCGAGGCGGGGAGGGGCGGGGCGGCGGACCGGGCCCGCGCGTCGGCGAATCCGTCGACCTCGTCGGCCGGACAGCGGCCGCGGCGCACGAACCGTTCGGTGAACTCCCCGACGGCGTCCCGCACCCGGGTGTCCGCGCCGAGCCGGGGCAGCGCCTCGGTCGCGGCCCGGAAGCACGCGCGGGCCGCCGCGCGCAGCTCCGGATCGCGCGGCCCGTACCGGGCCGCCGAGCGCCAGAGCGGATTGTGCGGCGCGGGGCCCGGGCCGTAGGTGTCGGCCAGCCCCTTCGCCACGCGGTAGGCCGTCTCCGCGGCCTCCGGGTCGTCGAACAGGGCGTGCACCACGGCCACCGGGACCAGCCAGCCGTCCGCGCCCGGCTGCGCGTCGATCATCCGCAGTTCCAGGTGCCCGCGCGGCCGGATCGGCGGGAACAGGGTGGTCAGGTGGTAGTCGAGGTCCGCGGCCGTCGGCGGCCTGGGGCCGGCGCCGCGCACCCAGGCACGGAAGCTCAGGTCCCGCGGCACCTCCCACGCCGCGCCCGTGTCGCCCGTTTCGCCCGCGCCGGCCGCGCCGTCCCGGCCGGTCGGCTCCTGCGGGCGGACGCACATGACCGCGGTGTCGAGCGCGTGCCGCACCCAGGCCCCGCGCGGGTCGGCGTCCAGCGGTGGGGCGAGGGTGCGCGCGGTGTCCAGGTCGCTCCAGACGCCCTGGCGGGAACACCGCCAGCCCGCGTACGGGCCGCTGTGGGCGGGGGAGTTCGCGAAGGCCGACACCAGCACCGCGCCGAGCAGGTGCGCGGAGCGCCAGCGCCGGCCGTGGCCGAGCGGGCCGGGCTCCTCGTGTCCCGCGTCGACGCAGACCTGCACGGAGGCGGACGCGCGCATCATGGCGCGCCCGGCCGGCCCGGTGCGGTCGAAGTAGGTCTCCATGGCCCGGTAGCGCGGGCTGTCCAGCAGCCGCCGCAGCGGCCGGCGCAGATCGTGCCCGAGCCCGTCGAGCACGACGCCCTGGGCGCCCAGGGCGGCGCGCACGGCGTCCAGATCGGCCTGGAGGTCGCCCACGCACCCCATCAGGGAGGTGGCGGGGGGTGAGCTGAGTTCGAGCTGACCGCCCGGCTCGACGGTGAACCGGGAGCGCAGGGGCAGTGCGGCCGCCGCGTCGTGGGCGGCGGTGAGCCGGTCCGGGGACAGCGGCCGCGCGGGGTCCTCGGCGTCCAGCAGCAGCCACTCCAGTTCGGCGCCGAGCAGTCGGGGCGGGCCCGTCTTGAAACAGATGCCGCGCACGAGGTCCTCGGCGGCGGTCTCGGTGAGCGGCCGCGGGGCGTGCTCGGCGGCGTGTCCGGGGGGACACCCCGGCGGATGTGCGCGCAGGTGCGTCAGGGGTGAGTCCTGGGGCATGACCGGATCCTCTTCTCCTGTCGTGAGCCGTGACGTCACCGTTGCCTACCCGTCGTGGTCGGGCCGTGAAGCGTGCGGATCGCATCAAGATCGCGCAAAGCCGTGTCGATTCGCGCAAATAATTGCGTTGCCACTTGCGGTGCCCGTTCCGGAGGATCGGTGGATGAGCAGCAGACTGAGGGCCATCGCGCTGGAAAACGCGCAGATCGTGGCGGCCGGGGGGTACCGGTCGCGGTCGGGGCGGGAGGTGGCGCTCGCCGCCGCCGTGGCGGAAGCCAAGGCGGGAACCAGAATATATGGACCTAATCCGGTCATCCAGGGTGAACCGGAAGCGGTGCGGAGCCGGGAGACCGTGTTCGAGGTGACCGGGGAGAGCAGCACGGTCGCCGCCCGCAGGCTCGCGCCGGGCGGACCGGTCGCGGTCCTCAACTTCGCCTCGGCCCGCAATCCCGGGGGCGGTTACGTCCGCGGGGCCAAGGCGCAGGAGGAAGCCCTGTGCCGCGCTTCGGCGCTCTACGAGACGCTGCTGGAGGCGCGCGAGTACTACGAGGTCCACCGCGCCGAGCCGAGCACCTTCTACACCGACCGGGTGATTCACTCGCCCGGGGTCCCGGTCTTCCGCGACGACCGGGGCGAACTGCTGGACGTGCCCTTCCGGGCGGGCTTCCTCACCTCCCCGGCTCCGAACGCGGGCACCATCCGGCGCCAGGAACCCGAGCGGACCCACGAGATCCCGGCGGCGCTGGCCCGGCGGGCCGAGCGGGTCCTGGAGGTGGCGGCCCTGCACGGCTACCCGCACCTGGTGCTGGGGGCGTGGGGGTGCGGGGTGTTCATGAACGATCCGGCCGAGGTCGCCGAGGCCTTCCGGGCCCTGCTGACGGGCCGCTTCGCGGGCGTCTTCGACCGGGTGGCGTTCGGAATCCTGGACCGCGCACCGGGCCCGCGCCGGGCCTTCGAGGCGGCCTTCCCCGGCTGAGAACGGCCTCCCGGCGCGGTGCCGGGCGCCGTGACGGTCACCCCCTCACCCAGGTGAACCCGGTGTACGTCTCCCCGTCCGCCGGCGGCCGCGTCCAGGAACGGGTGGTGAAGGTGTGCAGGCGCCCGTGCGTGAGCGAGTGCCGCGGCAGCAGGACGCCGAACTCCCGGGCCACCGCCTCCAGCAGCGCGCGCTCCGTCGCGGCGCCGTCCCGCGGGTCGCCGAAGAACCGGTACGGGTCCAGCCCCGCCGGTACCGCTCCGGCGGTGCGGAGCCCACCCTCCGCGTACGTGAACGCGTACCGCTCGACCCCGTCCCGGGCCACCGACAGGTGGAACGAGGGCGCACCGCGGCCCGCTCGCAGCCCACTCCACACCACCACCGCGCGGGTGCCCGCGCTGGCGGCCGCGGCGGGGGAGCGCAGCCGCCGCCGGTCGAAGGGGGCCGGGTCGCCGTCGAAGGCGAAGCTCCAGCCGTTGCCCGCCCGCCCGACCGACACCAGGGCCCGGTCGTCGTAGGACGAGAACTCCCGCTGGCCCCGCAGGGCCCTGTGGCGCGCCTCCCAGGAGGTCATCGGCAGCTGGAGGAGGAGGCCCTCCCCCTCCGTGTCGCCGTCCGCGAGCCGGCCGGGCAGTTCCGCCGGCTCCACCCCCTCCACCAGCACGAACCGGTAGGAGGTGCGGTGACCGCCGGGGTCCGGCTCCGCGAGCCACGCCAGGTCCCCCGGGTCGAGCCCGGCCGTCGGCTCCGGGACCGCGCCCGCGCGCCCGATCTTCGCAGTGGCCAGCAGCTCACGGCCCCGCTCCGGGGTGAGCAACGGCCCGAGGAGCGGGTCGGCCACCCAGCCCAGCGGCGCCAGGTGGTCCGGCCCGCACGGCTCCCACAGGGGCACGGCCTCCCGCAGCGTCCGCCACGCCCCGTCCGTGTCGCCCCACCGGGCCAGCTCCCGGGCCCGTTCGACGGCCTCCCCGAACGCGCCCGCCGCCGCGTACCGGTAGGTACCGCCCCGCAGACGCTTCAGGGTCGCGCGGGCCAGGGTCGACACGTCCTCGTCGGCGCCCGGCACGGCGTACCCCGGCGTGGAGGCATCGCGGTCCGCCTCCGCGGCCAGCAGCGGCGGCAACAGCTCCGACGCGTACCGGGGGTCCGCCGCCAGGCCCCCGAAGTCCACCCCGTAGGCGTGCCCGAGCAGGCGCCGGATCTGGTCGCCGAGCCCCGCGGCGCCCGGCCTGCCGTACCCCTTGGCCTCGTCCAACGCGGCCAGGGCCGACTCCCACCCGCCCCGCAACGCCTCCCGGCGGGCGTCGTCCACCAGGGCGTCCAGCGCGCGCGTCGTGTCGTTGACGAACTCCGGTTCTCCGTCCCCCGGGGTCGCCCGCAGATGGTGGAACTCGCGGTGCATGTCCCGCATGAACGCCCGGAAAGAGGCGTGCCGCTCGGGCGGGGCGGCCCGCCAGCTCGCCCAGGTGTACACGGCCCACTCGCCGTCCTCGTCGACGTCATCGGGATCCATCAGGACGTGGGTGGCGTCGGACCGCACGTTCAGCTGGAGCCCGCGCCGCCAGAGGGCCGCCTCCCGCCGCTGCTCGGCCCCGGCGTCCTCGTCGAGGTACCCCTCGAACAGCTCCGAGAGCCCGGAGGCGTCGTGGTGCCAGCGCGCCTGCGCGGTGCCGGCGAGGAGCCACACGAACCCGCCCGCGTGCCGCCACCCGTCACTGACCGCCAGGAACTCCCGGTAGGACGGGGGCATCCGGCGGCCGAGGCGCTCCTCCATGGCCGCCATCCGTTCCTCGGAGGCGGGCTCGTTCCCCAACCACCGCGCACGAAGGGCGAGTTCGTCGTCATCGGTGAGCCCCTCGCGGCCCGTCACCGAGTCCGCCCACTCCCCGCTCCACCTGAGGAGGAAGGACCGCCAGTCGAATGCCCCTGTGTCCGTCATGAGAAGGATGCTGACAGCGGGCACTGACAGCGGGCACTCGCGGCGGACCTAGGCCCAGCCGTACCGCTCGCGCAGGCGGTCGACGACCAGGTGGAAGCGGCCGCGGTCCAGGGCGCACGCCTCGCGCCGCATGCCGGCGTCGTGCACGCGCAGCACCCGGTCCACGTCCACCCAGGACTCCCGTCCGGCCGCGTCCCAGGGGCCGGTCCCGATCGGGACCCACTCCCGGTCGTGGTCGTGGCGCTTGCTGGAAAGCTGTACGGCCAACACGGTGCCGCGGTCGGTCTCGCGGGCCACGACCAGCACCGGCCGGTCCTTGCCCCGCCCGTCGTTCTCCTCGTAGGGGACGAACGTCCACACGATCTCGCCGGGGTCGGGGTCCCCGTCGTGGTCGGGGGCGTAGGAGGTGCGCACGGGCCCGATGGCGCGCGGATCGACCTCTGCGGTCGCCCCGGCGCCGTCGCGGCCGGGCTGGTGGGGCTGGTCGGTGTGCGGGGTGTGGTGCGAAAGTGCCGTCATCCGGCAGAGGTTAGCGGTGTGCCGGCGCGGCCGGCACGGGACGTGCCGCGGCGGTGCCCCGACAGGGCCTACGGCGAACCCGTGACCTATGCCGTCGCCGTTCTGAGCGGGGCGGACCAACGCGGCCAGTGGGACTGCCAGTTCTCCGCCGCCTCCAGCTGGGCCGCGAGCGAGACGAGGAGCGGCTCCGAGGACTCCGGGCCCAGGAGCTGGGCGCCCACGGGGAGCCCCTGGGGGGTGAAGCCCGCCGGGACGTTCACGCCCGGCCAGCCGAGGACGTTCCAGGGCCAGGCGTACGGGCAGGCCGCGATGATCGCCCGCTCGGTGTCCAGGGAACCCCGGTCCTCCAGGGCGCCGACGCGCAGCGGGGCGGTGGCGGTCGTGGGGGTCAGGACCACGTCGTAGCGGTTGAAGATCTCCCCGATCCGGTGCTGGTGCAGGGCCTCCGCGCGGCGGGCGGCCCGCAGGGGCAGCCCGCTGAGGATGCGCCCCATGAGCGTCGCCTCGCTCGTGCGCGGGTCCAACAGCGAGGGATCCGGCACCCGGGCGGCCCACTCGTGTACGCCCCCCGTCGCGCGGGGTATGAAGCTCAGCCCGATCTGCCCGTACCGGGGGTCCTCCAGGGCCACCTCGTGACCCAGCGCCTCCAGCCGCCCGGCGAGCCGCTCCACGGCGGAGCGGATCGACGGGTCCAGGGACTTGGAGGTGCCGGTGAACGGCATCGCGAAGGCGAGCGCGATCCGCAGCCGCCCCGGCTCGGTGCGGGCGGCCCGGGAGGCGGAGATCGGCGCGGGCCGGTGCAGGTCGCCGCGGTGGGACCCGCTGGCCGCGTCGAGCAGCAGCGCGGCGTCCGCGACCGTACGCGCCAGCACGCCGTTGACCGTCAGCCCGCGGAAGGCCTCCGGCTCGGGCCAGGTGGAGATGCGGCCGCGCTGCGGTTTGATGCCGACCAGGTGCGTCCAGGCCGCCGGGATGCGGATGGAACCGGCGCCGTCCGATCCCAGCGCGGCCGGGATCAGGCCGGCGGCCACGGCGGCCGCCGATCCGCCCGAGGAGCCGCCGGGGGTGAAGGCCGGGTTCCACGGATTGCGGGTCGCGCCGAAGGCGGGCCCCTCGGTGAGCGGCCACTGGCCCAGCTCCGGGGTCTGCGTCTTGCCGACGATGACCGCGCCCGCGGCGCGCAGGCGGCGTACTGCCTCGCTGTCCTCGGCCTTCGGCGGGAAGTCCCCGGCGCAGCCGAAGGCCGTCGGCAGCCCGGCCACGTCCATGTCGTCCTTGACCGCGAGCGGCACGCCGAGCAGCGGGAGCCGCTCCCCGGCGGCGAGCCGCCGGTCGGCCGCGTCCGCCTCCGCGAGGGCCGCCTCGGAGTGCACGATCCGGAAGGCGTTCAGCTCCGGCTGCGAGGCCTCGATCCGCTCCAGGCACTGTTCGGTGAGCCAGCGCGAGGTCACGCTGCCGTCGGCGAGCGCCCGGACCATGTCGGCGAGGCCGGGCACCCGGTGCGGGGTCGGCAGGGGGTGCGGGCCCGGCGGCGGGCCGGGAGCCGGGTCGGCCGTGGTGCCCGGAGCCAGGACCGCGGTCGTCGTGCCAGGAGCCCTACCAGGAACCGTGCCAGGAACTGTGGTCATCGAAACCGGACCTCCCCGTTACTCATCGGTATGTCGACCGTAACGGGGAGATCTCGACGCTTGCTATATCCATCCTTCAAGCGAGGTCATGAACCCCTCGAAGTCGTCGCGGTGGATGGTGTGACCGGCGCCCGACACCGAACGGACCTCGAATCCACGGGACTTGAGGACGGCGGCGCGCTCCTCGTCGATCAGGAAGCTGGGATCGGCCAGCTGGACCAGGGACGGCACCACCGGCGCGGCGGGCAGCAGGTCCGTACCGGCGAGGGGGGCCAGGCACAGCGCGGTGGCCTCGTCCCAGGCCGCCAGGGTGAGCAGCTCGACGTCCACGTCGGCCTCCTCCCAGCGCGGGCTCAGCGCCCGGATCCGCTCCCTGGACGCCGACTTGAAGGCGGCGAACACCTCGGGCCCGAAGCCCTCACCGAGCGGGGCCAGGTGCCAGGCCGGGTCCGAGTAGACCGCGCGCCGCGGCCGCAGCCGGTCCACGGCCAGGGAGAGGGTCAGGCCGCCGAGGGAGTGGCCGAGGGCGAGGTCGGCCCCGGTGGGGAGGGTGTCGACCAGGTCGTCGGCGAAGCCCTGCGGGGTGTAGTCGCCCCGGCCGCTGGCGCCGTGGCCGCGCAGGTCGACCGCGATGACGCGGTACCCGAGGTCGGCGAGCGCGGGACCGACCCGGCGCCAGGTGCGGTGGTCGGACATGATGCCGTGGACGAGCAGGGCGACGCGGTCGCCCTCGCCCCAGGTGTGGGTGTGGAGTTGCACGGAGTGCCTTTCTACGGGACGCGCGGTGCGGGCTGCGCGGTGCGTTGTGCGGGCTGCGTGGTGCGGGTGTGCCGTACGAGTCTGCCGGTCAGCGGTCGTCAGCGGTCGTCAGCGGTCGTCAGCGGACGCCGCGGATCGGCTTCACGGCCAGCGCGCCCGCGACGGAGAGCAGCGCCGCGATGACGAACAGGGCGGTGTACCCGCCGCTGACGGACACGATCACCGAGGCGACGAACGGCGCGACGATCTGCGGTCCGGCGTTGGCGATGTTGAGGACGCCCATGTCCCGCGCCGCGTCCTCGGCCTTCGGGAGCACCATCGTCACCAGCGCCGTGTCGACGGCCATGTAGCTGCCGAAGGCGAGGCCGTTGACCAGGGAGAAGGCGAGCATCGCCGACCAACTCGACGACAGGGCCGGGATGAGGAGCGCGAGCGCCGACAGCAGCGCGGAGGCGCCCACGAACAGCTTGCGGCGGTCGAAGCGGTCGGACAGGTAACCGCCCAGGACCGTCGAGACCACCATCGCGACGCTGGTCAGCGGCATCAGGAGGGCCACCGCCTCCTGCGGCTCCATGCCCGCGGGCAGCAGGGTGTGGTCCTGGACGATGTACAGCTGGTAGCCGCTCACCGAGAAGTACCCGAGGACCAGCAGGGCGCGCCCGATGAAGGCCCACCGGAAGTCGTGGTCGCGCAACGCCCCGGTGAAGGCGGCCAGTTGGGCGCGGAGGGGCAGCGGGGCGCGGGCCGGGAGGCGCTGCTCGCGACTGCTCGCCGTGAAGAGCACGGCGGCGCCCGCCACGACCGCGCCGAAGACCAGGTAGCCGGTGCGGTAGTCGTTGGAGAAGGCCGCGCCCAGCAGGGCGCCCAGGGTCGAGCCGAAGGGGAGGCCGAGTCCGACCGCGGCCGAGGCCTTGCCGCGGGCGCCGACCGGGATCCGGTCGGGGACCACGGAGGTGAGGGCGGCCTGGTAGACGTTCATCACGGCCTGGCCGAGGCACCAGGCGATGGTGATCAGCAGGATCGTGTCGGCGAGCCCGAGGAGGAACATCGCGGGGACCGCCGCCAGGCCGCCGCCCAGGATCCAGGGGTTGCGGCGGCCGCTGCGGTCCGAGAGGGCGCCCGCGACCGGGTTGAACACTGTGGCGAAGACCGCGGAGACCCCCGCGATCAGGCCGAAGTTGGCGACCTTGTTCGCCGGGTCGATGTCCTCGACCTGGAGCGCGAGCAGGATTGCGGCGACTCCGATGTAGAGCGCGTACATCGCGGTGTTGCCGATGAGGAGCAGGGGGAGCAGACCGCGTCCGGGCGCGGGTGTCGAGGGCGCGGCGGCGGATGCGGCGGGGGTGGCGTCGGCGGTGCCGGTGCCGGGGGAGGAGACGGCCACGGTGCCCTCCTGGGCAGGGGTGTCGGGCGGGTGAGGGGGTGCGCGCCGCCCCGTCGTGACGGCGGGGGTGCGTCGGAACACGACGGGGCGGCGGCACGGTGCGACACGGGCTGCGGCACGGTCGGTGCAGGGGTTGTGACGACCGGGTTACACGTGTCAATGAATCGTGTAACCACTGTGTAGCATCCGATTCCGGCCATCCGCTAGCCCCCGAGCCCGACCGGTCTGGAAAGATGCCACGGCAATGCCTCCCTCACCGAAGTCGTCCCCGAAGCGACCGTCGCCGAAGTCGTCCGCCCGATCGGCGCCGCCCGCGCCGCCCACTGCGGGGTCCACGGCGGCGGGACCCGCCGCGGCCGTCGAAGCCGTCGAAGCCGCCGCGCCCGCGCGACCCGTCGCCCCCGCGCCCGCCATCGCCGCCGCGCCCGCCGCCCCCGCGCCCGCCATCGCCGCCGCGCCGACCAGTGCCGACGTGGCCCGGCTGGCCGGCGTCTCGCGCGCCACGGTCTCGTACGTCCTGAACAACGCCGAAGCCGTGCGCATCAGCGAGCCGACCCGCCGCAAGGTGCGCGAGGCCGCGGAGGAGTTGGGCTACGTCCCGCACGCCGCCGCCCGCAGCCTGCGGGCCGGGCACACCCGGATCGTGCTGCTGCCCACCTCGCACGTCCCGGCCGGGCCGCTGTACAGCGCCTTCTTCAACGAGCTCCAGTGGGCGCTGCGCCGGCTCGACTACACCGTCGTCCAGTACGGCAGCCTCGGCCTCACCGGGGACCAGGCCGCCCGCGCCTGGGCCGAGCTGCGGCCCGTGGCGGTGATCTCCCTCGGCGAGATCGTGCTGAGCCCCCACAACGTCGAGACCCTCAAGCGGGCCGGTGCCCGCGCCGTGATCACGCTCGGGCCGGCCGGCGTCGCCGGGGCGCACGCGCTCGTCATGGACCAGGCCGAGGTCGGCGCCCGGGCCGCGGCCCACCTCGTCGAGCGCGGCCACCGCCGGATCGGTGTGATCGTCCCCGAGGAGGCGGGACTGGAGCTCTTCTCCGCCCCGCGGCTGGACGGCGCCCGGGCGGCGGCCGCCGGCGCGGCCGCGATCGAGCCGCTGCCGATGGCCTACACCGAGGAGTCGGCGCGGGCCCTCGCCGCCACGTGGCCGGAAAGAGGCCCCGATGCCGTCTTCGCCTACAACGACGAGTACGCGATGCTCCTCATGCGCGCCCTCCAGGACGCGGGGCTGCGGGTGCCCGAGGACGTGGCCGTGATGGGCGCCGACGACCTGCTGCTCGGCCGCCTGCTGCGGCCGCGCCTGAGCACGGTGCGGATCGAGATGCCCACGGGCGATCACCTCGCGTCCCTGGTGGACCGGGCGGTCCGGGAACCCTCGGAGGCCCCGGCCCGCCGCGACCTGCTGGCCGCGCGCGCCGTCCCCCGCGAGTCCACCTGAGCCCTGGGGGACGGCCGGCCAGGTCAGGGCGGCGCCGGGGGGGCGTTGACAGGCCGCGAGCCGGGGACGGAGACTGCGGGCGCGCCCACCGGCGCGCCCGCACGGATCTGCCCAGGAGACCCCGCATGCGCATCCGCGACGTCTACATCGTCGACGCCGTCCGTACCCCGATCGGCAAGTTCGGCGGTGCCTACGCCGGGGTCCGCCCGGACGACCTGGCCGCGCACGTGGTCCGCGCCCTGGTGGACCGTACGCCCGCGCTCGACCCCACGCGGATCGACGACGTGGTCTTCGGCGACGCCAACGGCGCCGGCGAGGACAACCGGGACGTCGCCCGCATGGCGGTGCTGCTGGCCGGCCTGCCGGTCACGGTCCCCGGGGTCACCGTCAACCGGCTCTGCGGATCGGGTCTGGAGGCCGTCATCCAGGCTGCCCGCGCCATCGCGCTCGGTGACGCCTCCGTGGCGATCGCGGGCGGGGTGGAGTCCATGACCCGCGCCCCCTGGGTGGTGCAGAAGCCGGAGCGGGCCTTCCCCGCGGCCCACCAGCAGATGTGGTCCACCACCTTGGGCTGGCGCATGACGAACCCCCGGATGCCCGAGGAGTGGACCGGTTCACTGGGCGAGGGCGCGGAACTGGTCGCGGACAAGTACGCCCTCACCCGCGAGGCCCAGGACGCCTTCGCCCTGGAGAGCCACCGCAAGGCCGCGGCTGCCTGGGCGGCGGGGGAGTACGACGCCGAGGTGGTCCCGTACCCGGGAGCCGAGCTGACGCGCGACGAGTGCGTCCGGGAGGGGTCGTCCATGGAGGCCCTCGCCCGGCTGAAGCCGGCCTTCCGCACCGATGGCCGGGGCACGGTCACCGCGGGCAACGCCTCCCCGCTCAACGACGGGGCCGCGGCCCTGCTGCTCACCGACGAGGCGGGGCTCGCGGCGACCGGGCGCGAGCCGCTCGCCCGGATCCGGTCCTCCGCGGTCACCGGGATCGAGCCGCAGCTCTTCGGGCTGGGGCCGGTCGAGGCGGTCCGGCGGGCCCTGGAGAAGGCGGGCCGCGGCTTCGCGGACCTGACCACCCTGGAGCTCAACGAGGCCTTCGCCGCCCAGGCGTTGGGCTGCCTGGAGGCCTGGCCCGAGCTGGACCGGAACGTGGTCAACCCGCGCGGCGGGGCCATCGCGCTGGGCCACCCGCTGGGCGCCTCGGGGGCCCGGCTCGCGGGCTCGGTCGCCCACCAGCTGGCGGCGGCCGGTTCGGGCACGGGGATGGCCGCGCTCTGCATCGGGGTGGGTCAGGGCATCGCCCTCGTGCTGGAGCGCTGACGGGCCGGGGCGGGGGCGGGGAGCCGTCGGGGCGGGTCGTCGACGGGCCGCACGGACGCGCGATCGATTCCGGACACGTGCCGCCGGCAACTGCCCAATAAGTGAACAGAATTGGGAACTCCGTTCTGGCACGATGACGCGTGCCGCCCCCCACCCCCACCGCTCCGCCCCAGCCAACGGAGGCCCCGCGTCATGCCGCTCCTCGACCCGCAGTTCTGGCAGGACGGACCCACTCTGACCGGGGGCACGGCACCGGTCGTCGAACCGGCGACCGGCCGTACCCTCGCCACCCTCGACCTCGCCTCCGCCCCCGACGTCGCCGAGGCCGCCGTACGGGCCCTGGCCGCGCAGCGGGACTGGGCGCGCGCCACCCACCTGGAGCGCGCCGCGGTGCTCCGCCGGGCGGGCGACCTCTTCACCGCCCACGCCGACGAACTGCGCACCTGGCTGATCCGTGAATCCGGCTCGATCCCCGGCAAGGCGGACTTCGAACTGCACGTCGCGGCCCAGGAGTGCTACGAGGCCGCGGCGCTCGCCTCGCGCCCGACCGGGCAGGTGCTGGCGACCGAGGCGCCCCGGCTCTCGTACACCCGGCGCACCCCGGCCGGGGTCGTCGGGGTGATCGCCCCCTTCAACGCCCCGCTGATCCTCGCCATCCGCTCGGTCGCGCCCGCGCTCGCCCTCGGCAACGCCGTGCTGCTCAAGCCGGACCGGCGCACCGCCGTGTGCGGGGGGCTCGCGCTCGCCGCGGTCTTCGCCGCCGCCGGGCTGCCGGCCGGGTTGCTGCACGTCCTGCCCGGGGACGCGGACACCGGGGCGGCGGTGGTCGCCGACCCCCGGGTGCGCGTCGTCTCGTTCACCGGCTCCACCGCGAGCGGCCGGACCGTCGGGGAGTCGGCCGGCCGTCACCTCAAGCGCGCGCACCTGGAGTTGGGCGGCAACTCGGCGCTGATCGTGCTCGCCGACGCCGACGTCGAGGCCGCCGTGGCCCAGGCGTCCTGGGGGTCCTTCTTCCACCAGGGCCAGATCTGCATGACCGCGGGCCGACACCTCGTGCACGCCTCGCTGTACGACGAGTACGTCGAGCGGCTCGCCGCCCGGGCCGAGGCGCTGGCGGTGGGGGACCCGTACCGGGAGCGGGTGCACCTGGGGCCGCTGATCGACCGCGCCCAGCTGGAGCGGGTCCACGCGCTGGTCGAGGCGAGCACCGAGCGGGGCGCGAAGCTGCTCGCCGGCGGCACCCACCAGGACCTCTTCTACCGGCCGACGGTGCTCGCGGGCGTCGCCGACGACACCCCCGCGTACGCGCGGGAGGTCTTCGGGCCGGTGGCGCCCGTACGCTCCTTCGCCACGGAGGAGGAGGCGATCGGCCTCGCCTCGGCCGGCCCGTACGGCCTCTCCCTGGGCGTGGTCACCCGTGACGCGGCGCGCGGGCTGGAGCTGGCCGAGCGGATCCCCACCGGGATCGTGCACGTGAACGACCAGACGGTGAACGACGAGGCGGTCGCCCCCTTCGGTGGTGTGGGTGCCTCCGGCAACGGGGCCCGGTTCGGCGGCGAGGCCAATCTCGACGCCTTCACGGAGCTGCGCTGGACGACGGTCCGCCGCACCCCGGCCGGCCACCCGTTCTGACCGGGCCGGACCCGGTCGCGCGGCGGCGGAATGCTGGGGGCGCCCCGTTCGTTCCAGGGACAGGAAGCGTGACATACGGAGGTCTGGAAACCGTGGCTACAGTCGAACTCACCAAGGAGAACTTCGACCGGACGGTCAGCGAGAACGAGTTCGTGCTGATCGACTTCTGGGCGTCGTGGTGCGGTCCCTGCCGGCAGTTCGCACCGGTCTACGAGAAGGCGTCGCAGACCCACTCCGACCTGGTCTTCGCGAAGGTGGACACGGAGGCGCAGCAGGAGCTGGCGGCGGCCTTCGACATCCGGTCGATCCCGACCCTGATGATCATCCGGGACCAGGTGGCCATCTTCGCTCAGCCGGGGGCGCTGCCCGAGGCCATGCTGGAGGACGTCATCGGCCAGGCCCGCGCGCTGGACATGGACGAGGTCCGCACGAAGATCGCCGAGGAGAAGGCGAAGACGGAGGCTCCGGACCCCACCCAGCCCCCCACCGAGGCATAGCCGCACGCCGACGGCGCCGGCCCCGCCGCGATGCCCCGCCACCCGGTGGCGGGGCACCACGCCGGGTACCGGCGCCGTCCGTTCGATGTCCCGCCCGCCCCGCGTAAGGTGACGGGGCGCGAGCCCCTGGCCGGGATTCCGACGGGTTCGCGTGGACATCGGTGGAACCCCTGGAAGGTGGCTATGACCGAAGCGGTGGAGTACGACGTCCTGGTGCTCGGCGGGGGGCCCGCGGGGGAGAACGTCGTCGACCGGGTCCGGGCGGCCGGGCTGAGCGCGGCGCTGGTGGAGAGCGAACTCGTCGGCGGGGAGTGCTCGTACTGGGCCTGCGTGCCCAGCAAGGCGTTGTTGCGCCCGGCGCTCGCGCGCGCGGACGCGCGCAAGGTGCCGGGGCTGGCCGACGCCGTCCGCGGGCCGCTCGACGCGGCGGCCGTGCTGGCCCACCGGGACTACTGGACGAGCCATTGGAAGGACGACGGCGGACGCGACTGGCTCGCGTCCATCGGCGTGGACCTCTACCGGGGGCACGGCCGCCTCTACGGGATCCGGAAGATCGCCGTCACCAGCCCCGAGGGGGAACACACGGTGCTCTCCGCCCGGCAGGCCGTGGTCGTGGCGACCGGCACCCGGGCCCTGCTGCCCGATCTGCCGGGGCTGGCCGAGGCCCGCCCGTGGACCAGTCGCGAGGCGACCTCGGCCGGGCAGGCCCCGGAGCGGCTGCTGATCGTCGGAGGTTCGGTGGTGGCGGTCGAGATGGCCACCGCGTGGCAGGCCCTCGGCTCGCGGGTGACGCTGCTGGTGCGCGGCGCGCGGCTGCTGCCCCGGATGGAACCCTTCGCCGGGGAACTGGTCGCCGAGGCGCTGCGGGAAGCGGGCGCGGTGGTCCGTACGGGCGTGGACGTGGAGGCCGTCGTGCGCGACGGGGCGACCGGGCCCGTCACGGTCGTGCTCACCGGCGGGGAGACCCTGGAGGGCGACGAACTGCTGATGGCGACCGGTCGGGTCCCGCGCACCGACGACATCGGCCTCGACACCGTGGGGCTGGAGCCCGGTGGTTGGATCGCGGTCGACGAGAGCTGCCGGGTGTCCGGAACCGATTGGCTGTACGCGGTCGGGGACGTCAACCACCGGGCGCTGCTCACCCATCAGGGCAAGTACCAGGCGCGGATCGCTGGGGCCGCCATCGCCGCCCGCGCGGCGGGCACCGCCACCGGGGCGGACGAGGGGCGCTGGGGCCCGTACGCGGCGACCGCGGACACCGCCGCCGTGCCGCAGGTGGTCTTCACCGACCCGGAGGCCGCGGCCGTCGGGCTGACCGCCGCGGAGGCCGAGCGGGCGGGTCACCGGGTGCGCGCCGTCGACTACGACCTCGCGAAGGTGTCCGGGGCGGGGCTGTACGCCGACGGATACCGGGGCCGGGCACGGATGGTCGTGGACCTCGACCGCGAGGTCCTCCTGGGCGCCACCTTCGTGGGCCCGGGCACCGCCGAACTGGTGCACGCGGCCACCGTCGCGGTGGTCGGGGAGGTGCCGATCGCCCGGCTGTGGCACGCGGTTCCCGCGTTCCCGACGATGAGCGAGATCTGGCTGCGGCTGCTGGAGACCTACCGGGACGGCGCCGGCGGTTCCTAGGTCCTGTCGTCAAAGTGCCGTCGTCGCCCGAAGGGCGGCCCCGCGGCGTCTGGTGCGTGCTCTCGCCGTGCCGGGCGGAAGCCCGCGTACTGGACGTACTTGGCTTTCGCCCGGTGCGGCGAGAGTGCGTGCCAGGCGTCGCGAGGCAGACGGCACTTTGACGACAGGGCCTAGGGCGTGGCCGGTCCGGGGGGTCGTGGGCCGCGGAGGGGGAGGGGGCGGCTGAGGACGAGGTTGGTGGTGGTGCTGCCGAAGGCGGCCAGCTCGTCGACCACCTCCTCCAGGTGGCCCATGGAGGTGGTCGCCACCTTGAGGACGTAGCAGTCGTCCCCCGTGGTGCGCAGGCATTCGAGGATCTCCGGGCGCGCCTCCAGCAGGCGGCGCAGGGGCTCGTGCCGGGTGCCCGGTCCCGGGTACTTGAGCCGGACCACCGCCAGCACGCCGTACCCGGTCCGCTCCAGGTCCACGTCCGCCCGGTACCCCGTGATCACCCCGGCCTCCTCCAGCCGCCGCACCCGCTCCTTCGTCGCGGAGGCGCTCAGGTTCACCCGTCGGGCCAGCTCCGTGAAGGCGATCCGGCCCTCCCCCTGGACCTCCCGCAGGATCGCCCAGTCCGTCGCGTCAAGAGTCTCGGTCATCGGGCCAGAATACCGGCGGATCCACGGCCGAACTGCCTTTGCGCAGGCGGGAGTCACTTCTGGGGGGCCCGCCGCCTGGCTAGGCTCGACGGTGTGAAGATCGGAGTGAACGTCCCCAATTTCGGCCCCGGCACCGATCCGGGAGTCCTGCGCGGCTGGGCCCGGACCGTGGAGGACCTGGGCTACGACCTGTTGATGGTCTCGGACCACGTGGCCATCACGCCCGACGTCGCCGCACGCTACCCCGCGCCCTTCTACGAGCCGTTCACCACCCTGTCCTGGCTGGCCGGCCTGACCACCCGGGTCCGGCTCGGCACGACGGTCCTGATCGCTCCCTACCGGCACCCGCTGCTCACGGCCCGGATGGCGGCCAACGTCGACGAACTGAGCGGGGGCCGGCTGGTCCTGGGCGTCGGAGTGGGCTGGGCGCGCCAGGAGTTCGCCGCCCTGGGCATCCCCTTCGAGCGGCGGGGCCGGCTGACCGACGACCACCTGCGCGGCCTGCGCGAGGCCTGGGCGGACACCGCCGGTTACGGGGACCGCCGGATCCCGGTGTGGGTCGGCGGCAACAGCGACGCGGGCCGGCGCCGGGCCGTGCGCTTCGGGGACGCGTGGCATCCGCTGCGCCCCACCGTGGCGTGGCTGCGCGAGGCCGCGGTGCGGCTCGCCGCGCACGCGGACGACCTGGGGCGGCCCGCGCCCGCCCTCGCGCCCCGGATCGCCCTCGGGCTCACGGAGCGGCCGGCCGTCGGGCCGGACCGGCTCGCCGGGCAGGGAACGATCGGGCAGATCCTCGAAGACCTCGACGCCATACGGCTGTTGGGCGCCGAATCCGTGATCCTCGACCCCTACGGCGGCGATCCCCGCCAGACGTGCCACCCGGAAACGGCCTGGCAGGCGCTGGCGACGGTGGCCGCGCACCTGCACCCCTCGCATCGCACGGGAACGGAGCGGCAGTCATGACCACACCCGAGGACCGGGCCCTCCTGCGGCGGGCCATCGCGCTCGCGGGAGAGGCGGGCGAGCGCGGCGATCCGCCCTTCGGATCACTGCTGGCCGGGCCGGACGGGGCGGTGCTGGCGCAGGAGCGCAACACGACCCGCAGCGACGCGGACATCACCGCGCATCCGGAACTGAAGCTGGCGCGCTGGGCCGCGCGGGAGCTGGACGCGGTCACGGCGGCGGGCACCACGCTGTACACCAGCTGCGAGCCGTGCGGGATGTGCGCGGCGGTCATCCAACAGGCGGGCCTGCGCCGGGTGGTGTTCGCGCTGTCCGGTGAGCAGCTGGCCGGCATCCGGCCGGGCAGCGGGCGACCGCCCGTGCCGCAGGAGGGTCCCGCCCTCTTCGAGGAGGTGCGGGAGACCGTCGCCCGGTACTACCCGCGATAGGGCCACGGCCCCAGCGGCGCGCTGCGGCACGAGCTCCGGACGGCCGGAACCACCCTTCCCATCTTGATCGACATTAGGTTAGCCTTACCTAAGTCGAGATGGTCGGGGCGTGCTCCGAGCCGTCCTTCGGCCTTCCTGCCCCACTTCCCGCGCCCGAAAGGTGTTCCCCCGATGAGTGCCGCCCGCATGCCCCGCACCGCCGCCCGCCTCGCCGTCCGCACGGCCGTCGCCGCCACCGCCACCATCGCCGTGGCCCTGGGCACGGCCACCGCAGCCTCGGCCGCCACGTCGACGCGCACGGTCACCGACGGCGGCGCGACCTACCACCTCTCGCTCACCGCGCCCGGCGCCGCCGCCGCGACGGGCCAGAACATCACCGTCACCGGCAGCGGCTACAACACCGCCAAGGGCGTCTACGTCGGTCTCTGCGCGGTCAGCGGCGCCCAGGGCGCCGCCAAGCCCACGCCGTGCCTGGGTGGTTCGGACCAGGCCGGCACCACCGGGGCCTCCCACTGGGTCTCCAACGTCGGCGGCGCCGCCCTCCCCAACACCTCCGCCTTCGGGCCCGGCGGCAGCTTCAGCGTCACCCTCCACGTCAAGGCCGACCTCGGCAACGGCCAGGTCTGCGGCGAGACGGTGGAATGCGCGGTCGTCACCCGCGCCGACCACTTCAACTCCGGGAACCGCGCGTACGACGTGCACGCCCCGGTGACCTTCAACTAGCCGCCCCGGTCGACCGGTCGATCCCCATGACACTCCGCCATCGGAGCGCCGCCGGCGTCACCGTCACGGTCACCGCCGTCACCTCGGTCGCCGTCGCCCTCGGCGCGCTCGCGACGGGCGCCGCGGTGTCCGCCGCGAGCGGCGCGCCCGGCGAGCCCGCCGCCACCGCGGGCTACCGGGCGGTGGCGCAGTTCACCACCACGGGGCGGCCCCGCGACCTGCTCCTGCACCCCGACTCCGGGAAGCTCTACGTCGGTTCGGCCGATCTGCCCGACACCACCGGAGTCAACGAGAACGGGCTGTACGTACTGGACCCGGCCGACGGGAAGGTGCGCAGTACGGTCGGCCGGGCGCCCGGACCCACCGGCGCGCTCGGCCCGCGCGCGGTCGGCCGGTTCGCGGGCCCGCTGCCCGGCGACGGCGCCGCCCTCTTCTATCCGCTGCGCGGCATCGGCACCGCCAAGGACGGGGATCCGGCCGTGACGGGCGGTTGGCTCCCGGGGGCGACGGTCACCGACGTCGGCCCGGGCGTCACCCCGGGCACGGTCCTCGTCGCGCAGGGCTCCGTACTGGAGGAGGTCGACACCGCCAAGGTGACGGTCGGGCGTTCCCTCGCGCTCGACGGCGGAACGGAGTTCGCCGTCGACGCGGCGCGCGGCGCGGCCTGGTTCGTCGACTACGCCGGCCGCGCGCTGTACCGGGTCGACCTCGCGTCGTTCACGCTCGCCGCCACGGTCCGGCTCCCCGCCGGGGAGGGCTTCGGCGGATTCGTCGAGGTGGACCCGGAGACCGGCGCGGTGTGGGTCGGGCTCGACCACTCCGTGCTCGTGTACGACCGTACGGGCGCGCCCCTCGGCGCGGTCACCGCAGTGGACCTGCCCCGGGCGGCCGCCTTCGACCGCGCCACCCACCAGGTCTTCGTGGTCTGGCAGGACGCGGGGGATCCGGGCCGGCCGGGCAGCGACGGCGACGGTACGCTCACCGTGCTGCGCTCGGCGGACCTGAAGGAGGCCGCGCCGCCCGTCGTCCTGCCGGGCAACCAGGGGCAGTTGGGCGCGGCCGCCGTCGCGGTGGCCCCCGGTGCCGGGGTGGTGTTCGTGTCCGACCCGGCCGGAGCCCGGATCACCCGGCTGGAGCGGTTCGAGCCGACCCCGACGCTCACCCCTGGTCCCACGGACGGGAGTTCGCCGCCGGCCACCCCGGATCCGGGGCCCTCGCCCACGTCCACGCCCGAACCCACGGGCCCGCAGGGGCCCTCACCCGCCCCGTCCGCGTCCACCGGCGGACCGGTGCCGGTGACCACGACCGGCGACGCCGGTGGTCCGGGCATCGCGGGCGGTGCGGGAGGCGGGTCGGGCGCTGCTCCGGCGTCCGACCCGGCGGTGTCGGGCTCGGCTTCCGGTTCCACGGTCGGCGGCGGTGGTTCCGGCGCCGCGGGTGGCGCACTCGCGTCCACCGGTGTCACCGTCACCGCCCTGGCCGCCGCCGCGTCGGCGCTCCTGGCCGGTGGCGGCTGGCTGCTCGCCCGCAGGGGCCGCCGCACACCGGACGCTCCGGGCCCGCCGGGCGCCTGAGGCCCAACCGGCAAGATCCGAAAGAGACCGCCCAGGCCCTGTCGTCAAAGTGCCGCGGGGCCGCCCTTCGGGCGACGACGGCACTTTGACGACAGGACCTAGGTCGGGAGCGTCGCGCGCCGGTAGTTGCCGCCGTCGCGGGTCCGCGTCAGCAGGCCCGCGATGACCAGGTAGCGCCGCAGCGCGGCGCTGTCGTCGTGCACGGAGCGCAGCGCCCCGTTGACCTCGGGCTCGGTGTAGTCGCGGTCCGGGGCGAACAGGGTCTCGGCCAGGTGCCGCAGGAGCTGTTCGCGGCGGGCCGGCTTCCGGGGGACCGCCTTGAGGCGACCCGTGGCGGAGAACAGGTCGGCCACGGGGCTGCGTTCGGCGCGGGCGGACGGACGGGGCGGGTGCTGCGTCGCGTTCTCGGACATGAGGGGCAGCTTGACCCGGCGGCCGGGCCCCGGGCAACCGGTTTTCCCGCGCCCGCTTCTCCCGTGCGACAAAAAGTGACGCTCCTTCATCTTACTGAGTGGTAGTCCCCGCCAGTACCCTCCGGGAACCGTTCCCCGCCTCTCGGAGGAGCACCCATGAATCGCCCCACCGCCCGCCTGCGCACCGCCGTCGCCGGCGGGCTCATCGCCCTGGGCGCCGCCCTGTTCTCCCCCCTCGCGACCGCCTCGGCGGCCCGGGCCGTCGCCGACCCCGTCCCGCTCCCCGTGGCGGACCACTGCGGCGGCCAGTGCTCCGACATCCTGCCGCCCGGCCAGAGCGGCAACGCCACCCTCGCCCAGATCCTGCTCCACAAGGCCTTCGGCACCCTGCCCGAGCACACCTCCGACCAGCTGGCGCGCTACGCCTCGCTGGCGGGCGGCTACCCGGGCCTCACCGATGCGAAGATCAACGACTTCTTCAACGACGCCTCCTTCGGCGTCCCCTCCGACCAGGTGGCCTCCACCATCAGCCCGCGCCCCGACGTCACCATCACCCGGGACAAGAAGTCCGGCGTGCCCCACATCAAGGGCACCACCCGCTACGGCACCGAGTACGGCGCGGGCTACGCCGCCGCCCAGGACCGACTGTGGCAGATGGACCTCTTCCGGCACGTCGGCCGCGGGGACCTGACCCCCTTCGCCGGCGGCGCCCTCGCCAACCAGGGCCTGGAGCAGGAGTTCTGGCCCCAGGCCCCCTACACCGAAGCGGACCTGCAGGCCCAGGTGGACCGGATCCGCACCACCGAGGGCGAGCGCGGTCGCCAGGCGATGGCGGACGCGCAGGCGTACGTCGACGGCATCAACGACTACCGGACGCAGTCGAAGAACGGCCGCTACTTCCCCGGCGAGTACGTCCTGACCGGACACATCGACTCGATCACCAACGCGGGGGAGATCCAACCCTTCAAGCTCACCGACCTGATCGCCCTCGCCTCCGTCGTCGGCGGACTCTTCGGCGGCGGTGGCGGCGGCGAGGTGCAGGCCGCGGTCTCGCTCCTGGCCGCGCAGCAGAAGTTCGGCTTGGAGGAGGGAACCCGGGTCTGGGAGTCCTTCCGCGAACGCGAGGATCCCGAGGCCGTGCTGACGGTCCATGACGGGACGAGCTTCCCCTACGCCCAGAAGCCGGCGAACCCCCAGGGCGCCGCGCTCCCGGACGCCGGCTCGGTCGTCGCCGAACCGCTGGTGTACGACCGTAAGGGCGCCGCGACCACCGCGGCCGCGGCGACGCCGCCCAAACCGGTCAAGCAGAGCATGTCCAACGCGCTGCTCGTCTCCGGCGCGAAGACCGCGAGCGGCCACCCCGTCGCCGTCTTCGGTCCGCAAACCGGCTATCTGGCACCCCAGTTGCTCATGCTCCAGGAGCTCCAGGGCCCGGGCCTGAGCGCGCGCGGGGCCTCCTTCGCGGGCGTGAGCATGTACGTACAGCTCGGGCGCGGCCAGGACTACGCCTGGAGCGCGACCTCCGCCGGGCAGGACATCACCGACACCTTCGCCGTCGAGCTGTGCGAACCGGGCGGCGCCGCGCCCACCACCGCCTCCGCCTCCTACCTGTTCCGCGGGACCTGCACGCCCATGGAGAAGCTGGAGCACAGCAACGCCTGGACCCCCAGCGTCGCCGACGGCACCGCGGCGGGCTCCTACCGGATGCAGGTGTGGCGCACCGCCTACGGCATCGTCACGCACCGCGCGAGCGTCGCGGGAAAGCCCGTCGCCTACACCGCGCTGCGCTCGACCTACCGCCACGAGGCCGACTCGATGATCGGCTTCCAGATGCTCAACGACCCGGCGTACGTGACGGACGCCCGCACCTTCCAGCAGGCCGCCCAGCACATCGGCTACGCCTTCAACTGGTTCTACGCCGACTCCCGCGAAGCCGCCTACTACAACAGCGGGGCGAACCCCGTCCGGGCCGCCGGGGTCGATCCCGCACTGCCCGTCCTCGGCCGGGCCGCCTACGAGTGGCAGGGCTTCGACCCCGTCGTGAACACGGCCGCCTACACGCCGCCGGCCCAGCACCCGCAGTCCATCGGGCAGGACTACTACATCAGTTGGAACAACAAGCAGGCCAAGGGGTACGGGGCGGCCGGCTTCGGGATGGGCGCGGTGCACCGCGCCAGCCTCCTCGACGACCGGGTCAAACCGCTCGTCGCCGCGGGCGGGGTCACCCGGGCCTCGCTCACCCGGGCCATGGAGGACGCGGCGGTCACCGACCTGCGCGGGGAGAACCTGCTGCCCGAGCTGATCGACGTCCTCGCCAGTTCGCCCGTCACCGACCCGGCGGCGGCCGCCGCCGTGCAGAAGCTGACCGCCTGGCGCGACGCCGGCAGCGAACGCAAGGAGACCAGCCCCGGCTCGCAGACCTACGCGAACGCCGACGCGATCCGCATCATGGACGCGTGGTGGCCGCTGCTGATCGAAGCCGAGTTCAAGCCCGGTCTCGGCGCCCCCCTGTACGACGCCCTGCGGGCCTCGCTGACCATCGACGAGGCACCCAACGCGGGCCACGGGCCCACCGGTTCGCACGCCGGCTCCGCCTTCCAGTACGGCTGGTGGAGCTACGCGGACGAGGACCTGCGGATGGTCCTCGGGCGGCCGGTGGCCGATCCGCCGTCCCGGGTCTACTGCGGGGGCGGCTCGCTGAGCGGCTGCCGCGACGTCCTGCTCGCCACCCTGAAGCAGGCGGCGGCCGCGACCCCGGCCGCGGTCTACCCGGCCGACGGCACCTGCGCTGCCGGCAAGCAGTGGTGCGCGGACGGCATCGTCCAGCGTCCGGTCGGCGGGCTCACCCACCCGATGACCACCTGGCAGAACCGGCCGACCTACCAGCAGGTGGTGGAGTTCCCGACGCACCGCTGAACCGGCCCGACCCCGCGCGAAGCCCCGCCCTCCCCGGTGCGCACCGGGGAGGGCGGGGCCGCGTTCACCGTGCGCGGGTCAGGGAGCGACGGTGATCTGCTGGGCCGGGTCGGTGGTGTCCGTCACCTTGTACACGGCGTTGAAGGTCGAGCTGGTCGCGCTCGTCGGACAGCCGAAGCCGCCGGTGACCGTGACCGGCACGGTGGCGTTCGTGAAGGTCAGGCTGGAGGGGGCGCCGTTGGTCCAGGTGCCCGCGACCGCGGCCGGACCGCTGGGGGCGGTGGTCACGGTGCAGGTCGCGAGGCCGGTCGTGTGCACGACCAGACCGCCGGTGGGCACGGTCATCGTGGCCGTGATCGGCGAGCCGTTCTGCATCGAGACGGACCACGCGCCGCTCGTGGTGACCGTCGGCGTGACCCCGGGAATGCTGGAGGTGCACGAGCTGTACGTCGGCGGCGAGATGGGCGAGGCGACGGGCCCGGCCGCGTTGTGGTTGCCGGGAGCGGCCGGGACCGAACCCGTCGAGACGGAGACCGAGCAGGTCACGGTGACCGAACCGGCCTTGAGGGTGGCCTTGCCGCTGAGCGTGGCCTTGAAAGCGTGTCCGGCGGGCGAGACGGTGGTCGAGCCCGCCAGGGGTAAGGGGCTCGCCGTCGCGGGGACGGAGCCCAGGGTCAGGGCCCCGGCGGCCGCGAGACCGGCGGCCAGGGCGAGTGCGGTGCGGGTGCGCGTACGGGTCATGACTGCGCTCCTTGGGGATCGGTGTCCTGCGTGGGGGGCGCAGGAGAGGGGGGAGGAGAGGTGTCCGTGGGGGGAGTGGCGGACGTGCGGCGGGGCGCGGCGGAAGGCTGCCAGGCGAACATCAGACCGCCGCCGAGGATGCCGAGCAGGGTGCCGATGAGGAACCCGCCCAGATTCGACAGGACCAGCGCGGCAGTGGCGATGAGCGTCGTGAGGATCCCCGCCAGGGTGCGGTGCTGAGGGGAGAACCAGGCGGAGAGCCCCATCACGATCATGACGATCCCCATCAGGACGGACGGGATGCCCGCCACGCCCTGCTGGAGCATGATCTTCAGCGGTGCCAGCGGCAGCGCGCAGATCTCGGCTCCGGCGAGGAGGGTGAAGAAGCCGCCCCAGAAGGGTCTGCTCCGCCTCCAGCGACGGAACCGCCCGGGCGGCCGGCCGCCGCCGGAAGGGGCGCCGGTCTCCGGGCCGGTGCCGTCCCGGGCGCCGCCCCGGGTCAGAAGCATTCCTTCTTGCCCTTGCTGATGTTCATGTTGAGGCCGGAGAGCTTGAAGGTGCCGGCGTTGGTCGCCCACGCCGTCTGGTGCAGGTTGCTGATGGCGACGCTGTCGGCCTGCTGGGCGAAGAGGTCCTGCATGCCCACGGCCTCCGTCGGACCCTTGTCCAGGGTGGAGGCGTCCCGGCCGATCTCGATGTTGCTGAAGACCGCGTCGCCGGAGAGCTGGGTCGCGTCCACGAAGAGGTTGCTGGCCTCGACCGGAGTCTTCTGGCCCGCCGTGAGGTTGAGCGAGATGTCGCCGATCAGCGGGAGCGTGGTGACCACCGACTGGCAGAGGCTGTGGAGCTTGGCCTCCTTGATGGCGGTGACCGCCACCGGGATGAGCTCGTTGCGGGCGTTGACGTCGACGCTGCCGTACTGGGCGAAGCCCTCGCCCTCCAGGCTCTGCGCCGAGACCTTGAACTGCTGCCCCGAGACGGCGAAGGAGGCGGCCAGCGCCCCCTGCGCCAGGGCTATCCCGAGCCCCGCCGTGACCGCGACCGCCGGGAGGGTCAGGACGGCGAAGCGCCGCCATCTGACCCGGCCGTCAGCGCTGTTGACAGCGTTGTCGGGTAAGTTCTGGGAATCTTCCACCGGATGCCCCTATATATCGGCTGTGCACCGTTGTTACCGACGAGTTGAATGTAAGAGTGCCAATGGTGGTTGGCAAGGTTGCGGGAACGCCCGGTTTCGGCCGACTCCTACTGCTCCGTACGCAGCAGTTCGGCGGCCTCGGCCTCCACCCGCCGGGCCATCGCACGGGCGAACTCGGCGGCCACGACCTCGCCCGCCACCGGACGCAGGGCGGCCACCGCATCCGTGATGTGCTGAACCTGGGTGGCCGAAAGGTGCTCCAGCCCGGCCGGGCCGATCACATACGATCGGAAGAGCCCCACGAACCGGTCCGCGAGCGCTGCCGCTTGGGTCTGTACGAAGTCCCCCGCGTCCAGGATCTCGGTGAGCGGCACCCCCTGCCGCACCAGTGCCACGGTCGCCTCCAGCAGCCCGCGGCTCGGGAAGGTCACCGTGTCGCCCTCGATCGTGACGTACCGCAGGGCCGCCGCGCGCCGGGTGTGCTGCGCGGTGGCCGCCGCGCCGAACAGCGCGCGCAGCTCGGCCAGGGTCATCGTGACCGGGTCCTCGTGCACCCAGCCCCGGGTCATCTCCCGCTCCAGGCCCAGGAGTCGGCCGATCCCGCCGCCCTCCTCCCAGGCGCGCAGCAGCTCCGCGATGCCGTTGACGGTGTAGCCCCGGCCCAGGAGGTCGCTGATCAGTCGCAGCCGGGCGAGGTGGTCGTCGGAGTACCAGGCGATCCGGCCCTCGCGCAGCGGCGGCGGGAGCAGGCCGCGCTCCTGGTAGTAGCGCAGGTTGCGCACCTTCACGCCCGCCGCGAGGGCGACTTCCTCCCGGCGGTAGCGGGCCGCGGGCCCGTCGTCGCGGTGCCCCGCGCGCTCGCCCGCCGATGGGGTCGGCCCGACCCTGCTGCTGCTCACGGGCCGAGTCTAGGACGTGATCAGGACGCTCCCGGCCGGTACCGGCGGGTACCCACCGGTCGCCGTCCGGTGGGGGCGCTCACTCTCCCGCGGGTCGGTCCTTGGGCGCGGGGGCCTGCTTGACCGCGCGCAGGACCACGAACTTCGGGTCGCTCGCGACGAGTTGGCTGTTCCCGAAGAGCCGGCGCAGTCGGACGTGGTAGCCGAGGTGGCGGTTGCCGACCACCCACAGCTCGCCGCCGGGCCGCAGGGCCTGGCGGGCCTGGGCGAACATCCGCATCGCGGTGGCCTCGGTCGTCGCCTGGTGCGAGTGGAACGGCGGGTTGTTCAGCACCAGGTCCACGGAGCCGTCCGGCACCCCGGCGAGCCCGTCGCCGACCAGGAACTCGGCCCTGCGGTCGCCTTCCGGGACGTTGGCCCGGTACGTCGCCTCCGCCGAGGCCACCGCCTGGTACGACTCGTCGGTGAAGATCACTTCGGCGCCGGGCTCGGTGAGCGCGGCGGCCGTGCCGACCACGCCGTTGCCGCAGCCCAGGTCCACGATCCGGGCGGCGCCCGTGCGCCGGGGGAAGTGCTGGAGCAGGAAGCGGGTGCCGATGTCGAGCCGGTCCGCGCAGAAGACCCCGGCCTCGTTGACCGCGGTGAGCCCGCAGGCCACGCCCGAGTCCTCGTCCAGGGTGTAGGTCAGCGGCCAGGGCCCGGGCCCGGCGGCCTCGCGCGCGGCCTGCGGTCCGGGCGTGGCGAAGATCAGCCGGGCCTTCTTCTCCGCGAGGGAGGTCCGGGTCGGGCCGATGATGCGCTCGAAGAGCCGCAGCGTGGAGGTGTGGATGTCCTTGACCATGCCGGTGCCGACGACCACGGTGTCCGCGTGCAGGTGCGGGGCCAGCCGGTGCAGCTGGTCCTCCAGCAGCGCCAGGCTCTTGGGCACGCGGACGAGCAGGACGTCGATCCGCTCCGGCGGGGCGTCCTGCGTGGTCAGCAGCCGGACATCGGCCTCGGGCACCCCGGCGCGCGCCAGATTGAGGCGGGTCGCCTCGTGGGCGAGGGAGGAGTCCGTGATCTGGACCGGCCGGTGCGCGGCCAGCGCCGTCACCAGAGCCCCCCAGCGGTCCCCGAGGACGGTGATCTGCCCGTCCAGCTCCACCGGCGGGCGCTCGCCGGTACCGGCGGCGAGGTGCCGCAGCAGGTACTCGTCGGCGGCGTCCCAGGCGCGGAGCCGGTCGCGGGGGTCCTCGGGGAAGCGGGTGAGCTGGTGGGAGCCGAAAGGCGTGGTGAGGCGGTTCATATGGGACCCAGGCTAACCGAGTGCGCGGTCCGCGCCCGCACCCGGCGGCGCCGGTGCGTCCGTACGGGCCTCCCCGGCCCGGTCCGCCTCCCGGGCCTCGGGGAACTCGCCGGCCATCGCGGCGGCGATGCGCAGGTGCGGGGCCGCCTCGGCCGCCCGCCCCTGGCGCTCCAGGGTGCGCCCGAGCAGCAGCTGGGCGTAGTCCTCCACCGGCCACCGCTCCAGCAGGCCGCGCAGCTCGCGCTCGGCGAGCGAGAGCCGGGCGGAGTGGTAGTAGGTGCGGGCCAGCAGCAGCCGGGGAGCCAGCTGCTCGGGGGCCTCGGCGGTCAGCGTCTCCAGCACGCGGGCGGCCGGGACGTACTCCTTGGCGTCGAAGAACAGCCCCGCGCGGGTCCAGCGCTCGGCCGCCGTGCCCTGCTCGTAGTACGCGGCGGGGGCCGCGGCCCCGGCCTGGGCCCGGTCCTGCGCGGTCGGCGTCGGGTCCATCGGCGTGTCCATCGGTTCCTCCCGGCCCTGCCGGACCGTTCGGTCCGTCCGGCCTGCTCGGTCGTCGTGGGTGTGCGGTCGCTGCAACGCGCGCACGGCGCCGGACATTCCGCGCGTCCGGCACGCACTCTCGCCGCACCGGCCGAAAGCCCAAGTACGTCCAGTACGAGGGCTTACGGCCGGCACGGCGAGAGCACGCACCGGACGCCGCTCCTGAACGGGCGAACATGGCCCGACGCGGCGAGGTGCCGTGCCGGGCGCCGTGACACGGTGAACCTTTCCGGTCACGGCACTAGTAGGACTCCGTTAGGTCTTGCGGTTCGGGCTGCTCGGGGGCGGGCATTCCGAATGTGTGGATACACGCGAAGTGGACCGTGTGCGGGCTGA
>NZ_JBVHUE010000008.1:0-2184 GCF_055565515.1 Streptomyces sp. NPDC028419
GCAATGGGTTCCTAGACAGCTCCCACCACACCGGAGGTCTTCGTCATGTTCAAGACCTACCGAGTGTCAACAACGCTCGTGATCAATACACCTAGTGCGCGGTGATCCGGTCGTTGGTGGAGCGTACGTGCTCCAGGTGGGCGCGGGCCTCCTCGGCGGCCCGGGCGAACCAGTCGGCGATCACGGCGACCTCGTCGGGGGTGTAGTCGGCGAAGAGCGCGGCGAGCCGGGCGTAGAAGGGCTCGTACACCGCGACCACCCGCGCGGCGGCGGTCGGATCGGCGACCACCCGCACCCGGCGCCGGTCCGAGGGGTCGGGCTGCCTGCGGGCGTACCCGGCGCGCTCCAGCCGGTTGAGCACGCCCGTGACGGCTCCGGTGGTCAGGTTGGCCCGCTCGGCCAGGTCGCCGGCGCCGAGCGGGTTCTCCGCGGCGCCCAGGACGTGTCCGAGGCAGGTCAGATCGGTGACGTTCAGCCCCAGCAACTGGGCCACCTCCTGCTGGCCGACCAGGCCGAGGCTGACGTAGGCGTCCATGCGCTGGATCGCCTCCCCGGCCGTGGCCGGGGGGCGGGGCTTGCCGTCCACGCGAATACTCCTTAGCATCTAAGTAACTTAGCTCGTGAGATGAAAGATCTCGCTCCGAGCCTACTGTCGCCCACCCCCGGGAGAATCATGAGCGCGCACGGAGACGTCGACTTGGGCCACACCGTGGCCGGCTGGACCGGAACCGTCGTGGGTGTGCTCGGTTCGACGGTCACCGGACTCGCCGTCTGCCTCGGCTCGACCCCCGGCGTGTGGGCCGGCCTCGCGCTGGTCCTCCTGTCGGTCCTCGCCACCTGGGTCCTGCACCTCGCGGGCTGGGGCAAGGCGAGCGGGCCCCGCCCGCACGCCCTGCGCGACTGGCGGGTGCGCGACACCGCCGCCCGCGCCGGTCACGCGGACTGCGTCGGCTGCCGCGTCGCCGCCCGCGGGGTGCACGGCGGGGGCGCCCGCGCACGGTCGCGGGTGGACGCGTCCGCGGCGGGGTGACGGCGCGCGCCCGCGACCGACCCGGGCGCGGGCGCCCCGCGGTGCCCCGGGCCGTGGGCCGTGGCGCCCCTCGGTGACACTTGTCCGCATGGCTCAAGATCTCCGGGACCCCGCGGACCTGCTCCTCGACGCGCTCGAACCCCTCGCGTACTCCGCGCGCATGCGCTCCTTCGCCGCCCGCGTGCGGGACATGGGACCCGAGCGGGCCGCCGCGTTGGCCGCGACCCTGGACCGGCGCGGCACCTACGAGCGTTCGCTCGGTGTCCTCGCCGCCGCCGTGGCCGGGGACACCGCCTGGATCGCGGCGCGGCTCGCCGACCCGGACGCCGTCGTGCGCGGGCATGCGCTGGACGTCGCCGGCCGCGTCGACGACGAGGCATTCGTCGCAGCCCTCGACGACGCCCCGGCGGCCGTCCGGGGGCAGCTGCTGCGGGCCGTCGTCGCCGGACGCCGCACCGCGCTCGCCGACCGGCTCGTCGACGCGGTCCGCGCGGACTGGGGCGACGCCGAAGCCGCCGTGCTGCTCCCCGGATGCGGGGCGCCGACCGTCGAGCGGCTGCTGCCGGCCGTGTCCTACGCCGTCACGGGCTGGGGCCACCTCGCCCGCCGGCACCCCGACCTCCTCGCCGACGCCCTCGACGGGGAACTGCGCGCCCTGCCCGAGGCGTCGCGGGCCGAGTGGTGGTACCGCAGGGCCTCCGCCGTCGAGGCCCTGGCCGTCGCCCGGCCGCTGCGGGTGCTGGACCTGCTGGAGCGCGGCGCCGCCCACGGACTGCCCCGCCCGCTCCACCGGCTGGCCGCGCCCCTGTCGCACGCCGACCCGGACCGCACCCTGCGGCTCCTGATCACCCCGGGCGGCGACCTCCTGCCCGAAAGCGTCGCCGGGCGCCCCGCGGTCCTGGCCCGGCTGGCCCGCGGCGCCTCGCCGCGGACCCTGCTCGCGCTGGGCACGATGCTCCACCGCCATCGCGCGCACCCGGGCCAGTTCGCCCGGCTGACCGCGGCCCTGGCGCCCGGGCGCCGGGCGGCCTGGGGGGGGGGGGGGGGGGGGGGGGGGGGGGGGGGAAGAGGGGGGGGGGGGGGGGGGGGGGGGGGGTTTGTTTTCTGGTGGGGGGCAAAGAAACCGCCCACTCGCCTCCCTTTCCCCCACAACC
>NZ_JBVHUE010000008.1:2194-38089 GCF_055565515.1 Streptomyces sp. NPDC028419
CCGTCGGCGAGGATACTGCCGTAAGCCATGCCCCCCCCCCCCCCCCCCTTCCCCTCCCCTCCCCCCCCCCCCCCCCCCCCCCCCCCCCCCCCCTCCTCCCCCCCCCCCTCCCCCCCCCCCCCCCCCCCCCCCCCCCCCCCCCCAAGCCGCGGGCGGCCCGCACGTCCGCGTCGACACCGAGCTGCTCGCCGCCCTGCCCCGCGCCGCGGCGGCGGCCGAAGCGCGCCGGACGATCGGGGCGGCGCGGGAGCGGGGCGAGGGCGCGAGCGCCGTGCGGCCCGCCGTCGCGCACCTGCCGCCCACCGAGGCCCGCCCCGAACTGCTCGCCGCCACGACCGGTCCCGTGGCCCACGACCGGGCCGTGGGCTGGCGGCTGCTCATCGCGAACGCGGGGCGCTCGGGCGACCCCGAGGCCGTGCTCCTCGTCCTCGCCGAGATGGCCCGCCTGCGCAACGAGCAGGACCCGGTGCGCACCGCGGCCCTGACCGCGCTGGCCGACGTACGGCCCGCGCTCTTCGTGGACGAGGCCGCACCGCACCTCGAACGCATCGCCCGGGACGCCGTCGAGGCCCGCGACTGTTCCCAGCCCACGCGCGGCGCCCTGTCCCGCACCGCCCTCGGCGTGCTGCGCGAGCACGCGGCGGCCGACTCCGCGCTGCGCGCCTGGGCCCTGCGCACCGTCGTCGACGATTTCGGACGCACCCACCGCCTCGCTCTCGGTCGGCTCGACCAGGTCCTGAGCCACGGTCAGGAACGCCCGCTCTACGAGGCGTTGCGGCCGTGGTTCGAAACCTGCGCCGAGAAGGGGGAGTTCCGGCCCGCCGTGGCCTTCGCGCACGCCCTCGGCCGGCGCGCCGCCGCACTGCCCGCGCTCCAGGAACTGCTCGCGGCGGCCGTGCACCGAGGTCGACCGAGCACCTCGCGGGAGGCCGCCGCCCTGTGGCTGGAGCCCCGGGCGCACCGCGGCGCGCGCGTCGAGGAGCTGCTGGCCGCCGACCCCTCGACCGTCTGCCTGCCCCAGGTGGCCCACGTGGTGACCCACCAGCGCACCGATCTGCTCGGCGCGCTGATCGGCGAGCGGCCGGCCGGCCGGTTCCACGACGCGAGCCAGCGCCCCCGCCCGCACCTCTCGGGGGTGCACCGCTGGACCGGCCGCCAACAGGGCCGTGTCGCCGAGGTGTTGGCCGCCGAGTGCGCGGACACGACGTTGTCCTTGGGTGACCGTGCCTTCGCCGTCGACGCCGTGGCGCGCGTCCCCGGCCGGGGGGCGGCCGTCGTGCGCGCGGCCACCGCCGCGCCCGAGGTGCTCCTCGTCGAAGCCGCGCTCGCCGCCCTCGTGTGGACCGACCGTCCCGGCGAGGCGCTGCCCGAACTGCTCGCCCACGCGGGCGGGGACCGGGCGCGCGTCGCCGTGTACGCGGCGACCAGGGCCTCCCGGTACGTGTCGCCCACCCGGCTGGAGGGCGTCCTGAGCGCGCTGACCGCGCCCGGCGCGGCCAAGGTGACCAGCCGCAAGGAGGCCGTGCGGCTCGCCGCCGTCCGACTGCGCCGGCCCCGGGTCGCCGCGGTGCTCGCCGAGGCGTTCGAGGCGCCGGGCCAGCACCCCGACGTACGGGCCGCCTGCGTGCCCTTCGCGGCGCCGCTGATCGGAGACGAGCGCGCCGCGCGGCTGCTGGCGGCGGCCGCCCAGGGGGGTCCCGCCGAACGGGCCGCGGTCCTGCGGGTGGCCCCCACGGAGCTGCCGGAGGCGGCGCGGGCCCCCTACGCCAGGATCGTCCTCGCCGCGAGCGCGGGCGCGGCGCCCGAGGAGGTCGCCGCCGCCTGCCGGTCCCTCGCCTCCTGGCTGCCCTGGGCCCCGGACGCGGTGGTGGAGGCGCTGCTCGCGGTCGCCGTGGACCTCGGTGACCGGCGGGGCTGGTCCGCCGCGGCGGACGTCCTCGCGGACGCCGCCGCGAGCAGCCCGCAGGCGGGTCGGGGCGTGTGCCGGGCGGTCGACGCACTGATCGCGGCCGACCGTCGGTCCGTCGACGGCCCCGACGACGCGGGTGCGCTGCGGGACCGGCCTGCGCTGCGTCGGATCACCCACCTCGCGACCCGACTCGGCGCCCCGCTCGACCGGGTCCGCCCCGCTGACGGCGCCCCGCGCGCGGTCGTGGCCGAGGTGGTCGCGGTGCTCACGGCCTACGACGCCACCACCGCGGCCGGCATCCGGCTGAGCGCGCGCGCCTTCGAACCCGCCCTGCCGCACGAGGAGTTGTACGACTCCTTGGTCCTCCTGGCGCGCGCTCACGCGGGCCGCCCGGGGCTGGTCCGCGCCACCACGGACACGCTGCGCGCGGCGGCCCTGACCGAGGACGGGGGGACCCCCGAGGCGCTGCACGCGGTCGCGGGGCGCCTGGCCGCCACCGGCGAGCGCACGGAGGGCCTCTTCGCGCTGGCCCTGCTCACGGCGGCCGGACTGCGCGCACACTGGCCCGCCGCCCACCGCGACCTGTTGCGCACCCTGCGCCGCCACCCGGAGCCCGACGTCCGCGACGCGGCCCTGGAGCGCACCACGGTGTAGTGCCGCCCGTCGGCGCGCCCTCCCGGAGGGCGCGGCGGCGTGCGGCGAACGCGGGCACCCACCCGGCCGTGTGGACCGGGTGGGTGCGGGCGTGCGGAAGGGCGTGGATCAGGGGAACGGTACGTGGTGCGGCTCGGGTGCGGGCTGCGGGGCCCGCGGAGCCTGCGGGGTCTGCGGAGCCTGCGGGGTCTGCGTGCGGTGCTTGTGGCGCCCCGGTCGGACGGGCCACCACGTGCCGCGGCCGAGGAGCGCGGCCAGCGCCGGCACCAGGACCAGTGACAGGACGGAGGCGGAGAGCAGGATGCCGACCGCGGTGGCGAAGCCCACCTGCCGCGAGCCGGGGTCGGGTGCGACCGCCAGGCTGCCGAAGGATCCGGCCAGGACCAGGCCCGCCGTGGTGATGGCGGGCGCGGTGCTGCGGACGGCGCGGGCCACGGCCGCCCGGGCCGGACCGGGACGCTCCATCTCCTCCCGGATGCGGTCGCTGATCAGGATGTTGTAGTCGGTGCCGAGGGCGACGACGAACAGGAACAGCACCAGCGGGAGGGTGAAGGCGACGCCGGGCTTGTCCAGGAGGTGCTGGAAGACGAGGGCGGAGGCACCGAGCGTCGCCGCGAAGCCGAGCCCGACGGAGATCATCAGGATCACCGGTGCGAGCAGGCTGCGCAGCAGGACGACCAGGATCAGGGCGATCAGGGCCGCCGCGACCGGGAAGACGATCCGCAGGTCCTCGTCGACGGCGTCGGCTATGTCCACGAACACCGCGGCGGTGCCGCCCACGTGGGCCTCGGTGCCCTCCGGGGAGTGGGCCCGCACCGTGCCGCGGACCGGACCGGCGACCAGGTCGCGGGCCGGCTGCGTCTGCGGATCGACGGTCAGGAACAGGTCGATGCGGGCGGCCCGGTGGTCCTCGTTCAGGGTCGTCGGCCCGACCCGGCCGACGCCCTTGACGGAGCCGAGGGCCCGGGAGAGCCCGTCGAGGCGCCCGGTGGTGAGGGCGCCGCCGTCGCGGGCGGTGACGTACACGGTCGTCGGTTCCCAGGCGTCCGCCGGGAGCGCGCGGCCGATCTCGGCCGCGGTCTCGGTGGCCGCCGTCTTCTCGCCGCTGCCGCCCTGGCCGTAGTCCATCGCGATCCCGGCCAGCCCGGTGGCCAGCACGCCGAGCAGGGCCACCGAGGCGAGGACCAGGGCCACGGGCCGCCGCGCCACCAGATCGCCGAGCCGCCCGGCCGAACCCGCGCGCGGGGCCCGCTTCAGGGCCCGCGAGGGCCAGAACATCTTGCGCCCCGCCATCGCCAGCATGGCCGGCATCAGCGTCAGGCTGCCGAGCAGCATCACCAGGACCGACACCGCGATGGCCGGACCCAGCACCCGGAACTGCCCGAAGGAGGCGATCCCGAGGGTGGCGAAGGCGGCCACGATGGTCAGCGCCGCCGACGTGATCGCCGTGCCCACCCGGCCGGAGACCTCGGCGGCCACGGCGCGGGCGTCGCGCTCGGGCTGGGCGCGCAGCTGTTCGCGGTAGCGGAAGAGGAGGAAGAGGAAGTAGTCGATGCCGATGCCCAGCAGCACCACCCCGATCAGGCTGGGCGTGGACCCGTCGAGCTTGATGCCGGTGAGCATCGCGGTCCCCGAGACGGCGCCGCCCGCGACGCCGCCGATGAAGGTGATCGCGAGCAGTGGCAGGAGGGCGGCCAGGACGCTGCGGAAGACGAGCACGTTGAGCAGCAGGATCAGCCCCGTGGTGAGCCCGCCCACCACCTTGGACCTGGTCTCCCCGGCATCGGTGGTGTCGGTGACCGACGCGACGCCGCCGGTGAACCCGCTCCGCAGGCCCGCCTCGGCGAACTCGGCCCGGGCGTCCGCCCGGAACGCGCGGTAGACGTCCAGCAGACCGGGGTCCATGGAGTTGCCCGTCAGCTGGACCGAGAGCAGCTGGAAGCTGCGGTCCGGGGCGGTCATGGCGGGAGCCACCCGCGGGGTCTGCGAATGGTCGATCAGGAGGAAGGCAGGCCCGTCGTTCTTCGCCGGGGGCATGGCCACGCGCCGCTGCCCCAGCTTCTGCGCCGCGGCCTTGACGTGCTGCTCGTCGGCGCCGGTCAGCGGCGCCCCGTCGGACCGCCCGACCAGGACGGTCACCGTGTTCGCGTCGGGCTTCACCCCGAAGCGCTCCTCGGCGACCTTCAGCGCGGCGGCCGAGTCGTAGCCGGCGGGCAGGAAGTCGCCCGGCTGGGCTCCGGTGACGCGGAAGACGAGGGCACCGTTGAGGAAGGTCATGGCGATGCCCAGTACGGCCCAGAGGGCGATCACCTTCCATGGGTTCCTGGTGGAGAAGCCGGTCAGGGCGCGGATCACGAATTTCCTCCGGTGGTGCGGGACGGGTGCTCCGGGTGGTTCCCGGCCTGTATCCAGACCATCAGGAGGAGGGGCCGCGATCATCGGGGCGCGGGATGAGAAGCGGGCGGGGAGCGTGGTCCGGCGCCGGGCGCGACCCAGGACCCTGGTCCTGGTCAGGGCCTCCCCCCGCGGTCCGTGGTCGCTGCACGGACCCGGTGCGAGAATGGGTCCAGGCGTGGTCGCGGCGCCACCGGCACGAGGCCGGAGGGCTGGTCGGCGGCCCGGGGGAGGACCCAGATGAGCGGCCGAGACGCCGCGGCACCGCTGTGGACGCGTGAGGACGCGCTCGTCACCATCGGCGCGGTGGCGGCGGACCTGATCGCCTACGGCATGGCGCGGCAGGCCGGTCACTGGCCGGGCACCCCGGGCGCCGTGTTCCTCCTCGTGGCCTCCGCGCTCCCGCTGCTCGTGCGCCGCCGCTTCCCGGTGGCCGTCTTCGCGGCGGTCATGGCCTTCGAGGTGGCGCTGCGCCTCGGCCTCCCGGTCGCCCCGGGCATCAACACCAGCCTGGTGGTCGCCCTGTACGCCGTCGCCCGGACCGGGCGCCCGGCGGCCACGACCGCGGCGGGCCTGGCGACCGTCGCCCTGGCCCTGCTCGGTTCGGCCCGCGGGGTGACGTTCGGGATGGCCGCGCTGGGGTACGCGACCTCGGCGGTGATCGTGGTCGGGGCCGCGTTGCTGGTCAACCGCTGGCAGCGGGACGTGGAGGCCAACCGCCGGCTGCTGGCCGACCGGGCCGTCGCCGAGGAACGCCGCCGCATCGCACGGGAGCTGCACGACATCGTGGCCCACCACATCACCGTCATGCAGCTGATGGCGGGCGGCGCACGGGCCAACCTGGAGAGGTCCCCCGAGGCGGCGCGCGAGGCCCTGATGACGCTGGAGGGCTCCGGCCGGCTCGCGCTGAGCGAGATGCGCCAGCTGCTCGACGTCCTGCGGGCCGACGACCCGCCCCCGGACGCGGCGGCGCCGCACCCGCACGGCGCGGCGGCGCCCGAGGCCCCCCAGCCCGGCGCCGACGACCTGGACCGGCTCGTCACCGAGTCCCGCGGATCCGGGTTGCCGACCGAACTGAGCGTCCTGGGGGAGCCGTACCCGCTGCCCCCGACCGTCGGCCTCACCGTCTTCCGGGTCGTGCAGGAGGGGCTGACCAACGCCCGCAAGCACGCGGGGGACGCGCGGGCGTCCGTACGGATCGCCTACCACCCGGACCGGATCACCGTCGAGGTGTGCGACGACGGGGTGGGCGGGACCGGCCCCGAGGGCGGGGCGCCACCGGCCCGGGCGGGGCGGGGCGGCTCCGGGTACGGTCTGATCGGCATGCGCGAACGCGTGGCGCTGCAGGGCGGCACGCTGGACGTCGGTCCGCTCGACGAGGGCGGCTTCCGGGTGGCGGCCGACCTCCCGGTCGACCCGAGCCCGGGGACGTCGGGGCGGGAGTCCGTACGGGAATCCGTGCGGGAGTCCGTGCGGGGGTCGGCATCACAGGACGTACGGGAAGGGGCGCGGCGATGAGCGCGGCGGCGGGCGGGACCACGAGCGGGACCACGAGCGAAACGGCGGGCGCGGCCGAGGGCGCGCCGGGGCCGATCCGGGTGCTGATCGCCGACGACCAGCCGCTGGTGCGGCGGGGCCTGGCCCTGATCCTCGGGCCCGACCCGGACATCGTCGTGGTCGCCGAGGCGGGTGACGGCGAGGAAGCGGTGGCCCTCGCCCACCGCCACCATCCCGACGTCGTCGTGATGGACATCCGGATGCCGGTCCTCGACGGGGTCGGGGCCACCGGACGGATCGCCGCGGAACTGCCCGGCTGCCGGGTCCTCGCGCTGAGCACCTTCGACCTGGACGAGTACGTGGTGGCCGCCCTGCGCGCGGGCGCGTCCGGCTTCCTGCCCAAGGACGTGTCCCCCGAGGAACTGCTGGCGGCGGTCCGCACCGTCCACACGGGGGAGGCGGCGGTCGCCCCGCGCCTGCTCACTCGCTTGCTCTCCGCCTACGTCACCACCCCGGCCCCGCCCCGATCCGCGGCGCCGGTCCCGGACGTCGGCGACCTCACGCCCCGGGAGGCCGAGGTGTGGCGGCTGATGGCCACCGGCCTCGACAACGCCGAGATCGCGGGGGAGATGGACATCAGCGGCTCCACCGTCAAGAACCACATCACGAACGTCTTCAACAAACTCGGGGTGCGTGACCGGGCACAGGCGGTCATCGCCGCCTACGAGTCCGGGGTCGTCGAGGCCGCCCGCGCACGGGACTTGGCTTAGATGTCCCGCTGATCCGGTGGATTCGCGCCGTGTTGACCCCCTCCGATGGCCGGAAAACGTCGGTCCGCTTCAGGGAAACCGAGCGGAGGATACGTTTCCGTCCCTGACGAGGAGGGGGATCGGCGATGACCGAAACAGCGGTGGACCCGGCGGGTGGGGCGGGTCGTACGGACCTGGCGGACCCGGCGGACACGGCGGACCTGGCGGACGCGGCGGGCGCAAGCGTCCACGCGCGGCCGGTGGCGGAGCTGTTCTTCGAGCGTGCGCGGCTGCACGCGGAGCGCCTCGCCGTGGACGAGCCGGGCGGTACGCGCTACACCTATGCCGAACTGGCCGCCCGCGTACGGGAGTTCGCGTCCGGGCTGCGCGCCCTGGGCGTCACCTCCGGCGCGGTCGTCGCGGTCGCCGGCCCGCGCGGCCCCCAGGCCTGCGTCGCGCTGCTGGGCGTGGTGTGCGCCGGGGCCAGCTACCTGCCGCTGGATCCGACCCTGCCCGCGGCCCGGGTGGCCGGCATGCTGGAGGACGCCTCGGCCCTCGCCGTCGTCCGGCTGCCGGGCGCGGTCTCGGTCGACCCCGACATCGCCCCCACCTGGGACCACGAGCGGATCCTGGCCGCCGGACGGGCCCGCCTCCGGGACGGCGAGGGGGAGGGTGAGGTGGAGGGCGAGGCGTCCGGCGCCCCGGCCGGGCCCGCGGTGACGGCCGACGTGCCCGCCTACGTCATGTTCACCTCCGGCACCACCGGGCGCCCCAAGGCCGTGGCCGTGCCGCAGCGCGGGCTGGTCCGGCTCTGCGTGGACAACGGCTTCTACGAGGTGCTCCCCACCGACCGCGTGCTGCACGCGGCCACGCTCTCCTTCGACGCCTCCGTCCTGGAGATGTGGCCCGCCCTGCTGAACGGGGCCTGCCTGGTCCCGGCCGACTCCACCCTGCTGCTCGCCCCGTACGCCCTCGCCACCTTCCTGCGCGAGCAGGCCGTCACCGTCCTCTTCGCCACCACCAGCGTCTTCCACCACATCGCGCACGAGCGCCCCGAGACCTTCGCGGGCCTGCGCTACGTCCTGACCGGCGGCGAGGCCCTGCGCCCGGACGCGGCCCGCCGCGTGCTGGCGCACGGGCGACCGGAGCGGCTGATCAACGCCTACGGCCCCACCGAGACCGCCTGCGTGGCGGTCGCCCACCAGGTGGAGGCCGTCCCCGAGGGGGCCACCGGCGTCCCCATCGGCCGCCCGATCGCCGACACCGACTGCCTGGTGCTCCGGGAGGACGGGGCTCCGGCCGGCCCGGGGGAGGAGGGCGAGCTGTGGATCGGCGGCCCGGCCGTCGCCGCGGGCTACCTGAACAACCCGGCCGAGAGCGCCCGCCGCTTCGTGGCCCGGGACGCGGCGGCGGGAGCCGCCGACTTCTACCGCACGGGGGACTTCGTACGCCGCGCGCAGGACGGCACGCTGGAGTTCCGCGGCCGCCGCGACGACCAGGTCAAGGTGCGCGGGTTCCGGATCGAACCCGACGAGATCCGTGACGCGGTCGCCACCCACCCCGGGATCACCGACTCCGTGGTGCTGGCTCGCGAGGACGGCCCCACCCGCCACCTGGCCCTCTTCGCGACCGCCGCCCGCCCCGGCCGGCACCCCGGCGTACGGGAGCTGCGCGCCCACCTCGCCGAGCGGCTGCCCGCGTTCATGGTCCCGGCGACGATCACGGTGCTCGACCGGCTGCCGCTGGCCGCGAACGGCAAGGTGGACCGGGCGGCGCTGCTCGCCCTGGCCCCGGCTTCGGTCCCGGCCGCAGGTCCGGCTGCCGGTCCGGCCGCCGGTCCGCTCGGCCCGGGGGTCGCCGCTGACGTCCTGCCGTCGGCGTCCCCGTCCGGCCCGCTCCCCGAAGGGGCGGACGGAGCGGCGACCGCGGGGGCCGACCGCGAGTCCATCGCCGCCCTGGTCTCCCGGATCTGGGAACAGACGCTCCCGCAGGGCGTCCCGCACGCCCCCGACGACGACTTCTTCGTCCGCGGCGGGAACTCCCTCATCGCCGCCCAGCTCGTCAACACCGTCCAGGCCGTCCTGTCCATCGGCGGCGCGCACAGCTACCGGCTGGTCGGCGACCTCCTCAACCAGCCCACCCTCAAGGCCTTCATCGCCGCCGTCGAAGCCACCGTCCACGACCGGCCGACCCCGCGGGGCGCGCCCGTCGCGGGCCGCTGGCTCGCGGACCTGGAGCGGCGGGTGCCGCGCGTGACGCCCGTACCCATCACGGCGCACGACCGGCCCGACTGGCGGGTGCCCCGCCACGTGCTGCTCACCGGGGCCAGCGGCTTCCTCGGCGCCCACCTGCTGCGCGAGCTGCTCGACCGCACCGACGCCGAGCTGCACCTGCTGGTCCGCGCCCGGGACCTCGCGCACGCCCACCGCAGGATCGCCCGGGCGCAGCGCCGCCACGGCATCACCCGGCCCCTGCCCCTCGACCGGATCCACCCGCTGCTCGGCGATCTGGGCCGGCCCCGCCTCGGGCTGACGGACGCCGAGTTCGACCACCAGGCCGCCCGCGCGGACGTGATCCACCACTGCGGCGCCGATGTCAACTTCCTCTACCCCTATGAGCAGCTGCGCCCGGCCAACGTCGACGGCACCGGGGAGTTGATCGCGCTCGCGGCGCGCAGGGGGGTACCGCTGCACTACGTCTCCACCATCGGGGTGGTGCACGGGTTCGGCGCGGCCGGGGTGCGGGAGGTCGGCGAGGACACCCCGCTCGACCACGTCGAACTCCTCTCGATGGGGTACACCGAGAGCAAGTGGGTCGCGGAGGAACTGCTGCGCAAGGCCGGCCGGGCCGGGCTGCCGGTGGCCGTGCACCGTCCGCACGAGATCACGGGCGACACCGTCAGCCGCACCTGGGACAGCGGGGCCGCCCTCTGCGAACTGTTCAAGATCATTACGGAGTTGGGCCTCGCCCCCGACCTGCCGGTGGCCCTCAACTTCGTCCCCGTGGACCACGTGGCCGCCTCCATCGTCCACCTCGCCGTGCACCGGGAGGCCCAGGGGCAGACGTACCACCACGTGAACCCGCGCCAGGCGCTGCTCGACGACCTCGTGCAGCGGTTGCGGGCCCACGGGCACCGGATCGAGACCGTCGGCTACCACCGCTGGACCGAGGCGATGCAGGCGCATCTGGCCGAGCGGCCCGGCCACTCCTTCGCCCCGTTCGCCCCCCGGTTCACCACGCTGGCGGCCGGGAGCGACCTGACGCTGGAGGAACTCTGCACGACCGATCACTTCCCGGCGCTGGGCCGGGAGCGGATCGAGGCCGATCTCACGGGCAGCGGGCTGGTCTGCCCGCCGGTCGACGCCGCGTTCCTCGACGCGTGCATCGGCTACTTCCACGCCTCCGGATTCATCCCCTCACCTGCGGGTTGACCCCGACGGGCCGGGGGCGGGCGGGGATGGCCGTCCCCGGCCGGGGCGGGCGGGCGGCGACGGCCGGAGGCGCGGCCACGGGGGCGCGGGTGGGCGTACGGGTGGGGTGCCCTTGCGTCACGAGATGGCGACGGAGTGTGCGGCCGCCTCCCGTACCCCGTAAGGTCGGACGACCCCGCAGGTCAGGACATGGGTCCCGACCCGAGTTCACGCGCCGTTCACCTGACCGGTTCCGTGTCGTTCGTCCGGACTGATGGCCTGTGGTGCGTGATGGGTTGATGTGCGACGGATGCTCTGGGATGTCGGTGTCGGGGGAGGGTGAGGGGCCAGTGGTGGGGACAGCCACGTGGAGTGCGGCCGTGACGGCCGAGGAGGGCGGCGGACCGCGCGGCACTGCCGCGCCGCCCGCCGCGCCGACCGAGGTGTCGGCGACCGGGTCGGCGACCGGGTCGTCGACCGGTGAGGTGGCGGGTGGGCAGGTCGGCGTGGCCAATGCCGCGCCCACCTATCAGGTCAAGCTGTTGGTCGACCCGCACCGGATCCTGCGCGCCGACGGGACCCCGCTCGGCCGGGCCGCCGCCGCGCTCGGGCTCGGGCAGTCGAGCGGCTTCGAGGTCACCCAGTACATGGACGACGCGGACCTGAGTTTCGCCGGCGCGGGCTGGATCATCCGATTCCGGCACGACGGCGCCGAGGACCGGCTGCGGTTGACCTACAAGACCCGGTTCGACATCGTCGGGGACGGGACCGATCTCGCCGCGGTCGAAGAGGCCCTCGACCGGGCCAACGCGCACCGCTTCGACTCTCGTGCCACCAACTACGACCCGCAGGTCAACCTCAGCTACTCGCGGGCCACGCTCGACTTCTCCAACAAGAAGCGCGAACCCGCGCCGGACCTCGCCCCGGGAGCGCTTCCGGACCCGGCCGAGTGCCGGGCCATCGCGCTCGACCGGCTGCCCGGCAAGATGCGGAACTGGCCCGCCAAACCGGCCGGCTGGGCGGAGGCCGTCGCGGCCAGCCCCCTGATCCACGGGCCCGTCCACCAGACCAACTACCCCGGTGAGGTCCTCGGCCACGCGGTGGAGCTGCAGATCACCCCGCTGTGCGACGCGGACGGCCGGGAATCCTGGTTCGCCGAGATCACCGCCAAGGCCGACACCTTCGCCGAGGCCGTACGGCTGCGCGCCGACCTGATGGGGAAACTGCGCGCCGAGGGCTGGCTGCTCAAGCGCAACGCCTTCAAGACGGACCTCGTCCTGGGCGGGCACCGTGCCCGGTGATCTCGTGCCCGATGGTTTCGTGCCGATCGCCGGCGCCGCGCCCGCGGCCACGGTCGGCGGGCGCGTCCCGGGCCACGCCCCGTGCCTCGCCCCGCACCGCCCGTGGCCGCACCGCCCGCCCCATCCGTCCCGACCGCGCTCCCGCGGTCCCGGATCCGGCCACGGGGTTCCCGCCGGGGCGCCCGCCTCGGCATGCTGGACACCATGACACCGCCGTCCGTGCCGTTCCCCGCCCGGTCGTCACGCTCCACCCCGGACCCCGCACGCGCGCAGCGGTCCGGCGGCCGCCGCGACCGGGCCGCGCCCGAGCGAATACGGTTGGCGCACCTCGCCGACCTGCACGTCGGTTCACCCCTGCGCGGGCTCGACCACTACCCCGGCGCCCCCCGGATCGACGCCGAGCAGGCCCCGTACGACGCCCTGGACGCGCTCGTGCGCCGGGTCGCCGACGGGCGCTACGACGGCGTCCTCGTCGCCGGGGACGTCTTCGACCGGCACCACGCCGACGCCACCGCGCTGACGGCCTTCCAGGACGCACTGGGTCGCTTCCACGACGAGGGCCTCGCGACCGTCGTCGTCGCCGGGAACCACGACGCCGAGTCGCCCCTGCCGCAGAAGCTCCACCTGCCGCCGTCCGTGCGCTGGTTGGACGCCCACGCACCGCAGACCGTCCACTGGGACCACCTCGGGGCGGCCGTCCACGGCCAGTCGATCGTGCGGGCCGACGACCTGCGCGACCTCGCGGCCGGCTTTCCGCCCCGGATCCGCGGACTGGCCAACATAGGCCTGCTGCACACCAGCCTGCACGGCGCGTGGAGCGGCAGGACCTGCGCACCGACCACCGTGCGGACGCTGGCGGGCGCGGGCTACGACTACTGGGCCCTCGGGCACGTCCACCACCGCATGGCGCCCGCGCGCGGCCTGCGCGCCGGCTACTCGGGCAACGCGCACGGGCGCGGCCCCGGCGAGAGCGGCGGGCGCGGCTACACCGAGCTGCTGATCGGCGGGGGGAGCGTGACCGCGAGCGCGGTGGACACGGCCCCGGTGCGCTACGAACCCCTGTACCTGCCCCGTGCGACGACCGCCGAGGCGGACGTACGGGAACGGTTCGCCGCCGTCCCGCCACCGGCCGCGGGGACGGCGGGCGCCGCGGGGCCCGCTGGCGCGGTCGTGTGGACGCTGTCCGGGCCGGGCGGCGAGGACATGGTCCGGCTGGCCCGTGAGGTGGCGGCGGAACTGGACCGGCCGGACTTCATGGTGTGTCGCGCCCGGGTCCCCGCGGCCGGCGGAGCGGGCTCGCCCGCGGCCGCTCGGGGCGGGTGCGCTGGGTAGGCTCGGGCGCGAAGACGATCACACGACCCGAGGCGGGACCATGCCGGACGACGGCCAGGACACGAACGAGGCGGGGGCGGCGGCGGTGACCGCCGCCGAGGGGCCCACGGCGACTCGGGCGGACGGTCCGGCCGCGCTCGCCGCGCTGCGCGCGCTGGCCGCGGAGCGGCCCGATGAGGTCGAACTCCTCCCCGGCTTCCGCGACTCCGACTTCGATGCCTGGCCCGTACGGGTTCCCGAGGCCGTGCGCGTGGTGCTGCGGGAGGTCGGCGGGCTCGAAGTGGACTACACGCGCCTGGAGTTCGGCCCGCACGGCACGCCCCACTTCCCCGACGGGTGCTGGACCCTCGGTGAGATCCACGGCGGCGAGGGGGCGTTGATCGTCGGCGTGCCGACGGCCGGAGCCCCGCTGGACCCCCCGACCGGGACCGGGGCAGGGGACGGCGGCGGCGCGGAGGGTGACGGCCGCGCCGACTGGGGTCCGGTCGTCGCCGTGCACACCTGGGGCGAGCAGGAGATCACCGTCGAGGCACCCGGCTTCACCGGCTGGCTGACCGGCTTCGCGGCCGACCTGGCGGCGGGCGCGGACCCCGACGACCGGCCCGTGCCCCGGCACTTCGTGCCCGCCCGGCCCACCACCCTGGTCGCCGAGGGCTCCGACGCGGAACTCGCCGGGCTCGTCGGCCGGGGCGACGCGCTCACCGACGTGGCCGACCTGCGCGACCTGCCGGCCCACCCCTGCGGGATCGGCTGGGAGCCGTACTTCTCCACCTCCTTCAACACCGGCGACACCGGGAGCAGCGAGGTCCAGTTCCGGTTGGTCGGCGGCGGCCGGGCCCTGCTGCTCCGCAGCGTGGTCAGCGGAGACTTCCTGGGCCGGCCGGTCCGGCGCCACCGGGTGCCCGCCGACGCGCCGAATCGTGCGGTCGCCGAACTCCACGCGCTGGCAGCCGAGTTGCCGCAGTGGGTCCAGCTGGACGCGGGCTGCTCGGACGTGGCGATGGACGCGTGGGCGGTGCCGGTGCCGGAGGGCATCCGTACGGTGCTGCGCGCGGTCGGCGGCGTACGGATGCCCGGGTTGCCGCCGCTGCGGCTGCTGCCCGGAGTCGAGGCCGACGGGGCGCACGCCGTCGACCCCGAGACGCATCGGATGATGGGCGGCGACGGCTCGTACCGCCCGATCGCGCGCGTGGACTACGCCCGCAGCTCCGCCCTCGTACAGGTCCGGATCGACCCGGGGAGCGGCGAGTGGGGCTCCGTCGTCTCCGTCCCCACCGATCCCCGACAGCTGCGCACCTACCCCGAACTCACCCTGCTCGCCGAGTCGTTGCCCGTGTTCCTGCTGACCTTGGTCCGGTTGGCGCGCCGGGCCGCCGCGACCCCGGACTTCGCCCGGGCGCTGTCCGGGGCCACGCACTGGATGTTCCCGAACACGGGGGAAGCCTGGACCCGGCCGGTCCCGGTCGCCGAGTGGGCCGGTTCCACCGACCTGTTGCGCGCGGCGGCGACCGCTCTCCCGGCCGGTGCGCACGCCGCCGACCTGCGGGACTCGCCGACCCCCAGCGACCTCTGCTTCTACCGGGCCGCGCAGTGGCCGCGGGGCGGGGCCCTGGACCGCCTGCACTTCCCGGGCGCGGGACTCCTCGCGGTGGCCGTCCCGGTGGCCGTCCCGGTGGCCGTAGAGCCGCTGTCGGCCGGGAAGGAAGCAGCGCGATCATGACACCGATGACCACGAGCACGACCACTACCACGACCGCGAGCACCACCACCGATCAGGCACCGGTCGATCCGGCCGCCGGGGTGCTCAACCGCGTGAACGGAGCTCCGGTGGCGCCGAGTCGTGCCGAGGTGGTCGCCCGGCTGACGCCCCTTGCGGACGGACCGCACGAAATCGACAGGTCCGTCGCTCAAGGTGTTGCGCGGGATGGTCGCCAACATCGAGGCCGGTGAGGGCCGGCGCCAGGCCGTCCCTCGCGGATCATGTCCGGAGCCAACCCGCGACATGACGAGCTATTGTGCCTCTGCCAGATCTCGCGGCCGCGGCCCGGCCTGGCGTGGCGCCGACGCGGTCCGCGGCGGACGTTCACCGTCCGGCCACGAAAAGTTACTTACCGGCCAGTAGACATGAGCGCGACTACTGTCCAGTCTGGTCACGTACATGTCAATGCGTGACCGAGGAGCGTTCTCCCATGCGCAGCACCCGCAAGACCGCCGTAGCCGTGGCCGCATCAGCGGCCGTGCTGGCCCTGCTTCCGGCCGCCACCGCCCAGGCGGCTCCCGCCCCCGCCCCCGCGACGACGGTCGCCCCGGCCGCCACTGCTTCCGCGCCCGGCGGCAACGCGGTGTTCCTCGGCATCGATTACGCCACCTGGCAGCGCGACGTCGCCGCCGTCGTCGACGCGGCACAGCCTGCGATCGAGCAGCGCATCGCCGCCGCGCCCGCCGGCGAGCGGCCCGCGATCGTCCTCGACATCGACAACTCCTCGCTGGAGACGGACTTCCACTGGTTCTGGACCTCCCCGACACCCGCCATCGCCAAGGTCCGCGACCTGACGCGGTACGCCAACGACCGCGGGGTCGCCATCTTCTTCGTCACCGCCCGCCCCGGGATCGTGTACTCCTTCACCGAGCGCAACCTCAAGGCGGTCGGCTACCCGGTCTCGGGCCTCTACGTCCGCGATCTGCCCGCCCTGTTCAGCGAGGTCAGCGCGTACAAGACGGCCAAGCGGGCCGAGATCGAGGCGCGCGGCTACACGATCATCGCCAACATCGGCAACAACCAGAGCGATCTGATCGGCGGCCACGCCGAGCGCACCGTCAAGCTGCCGGACTACGACGGCAAGCTCTCCTAAAGGGTGGTGCGGGAGCGGGCCTGGTGGCGGCCGTCCCCGGCGCCTGCCGCTGTCCGACCGGGCGGGCCACGCGCCACAGGGGCCTGCCCGAGACGGACCTTCCGCAACGCCCTTTGGGCGAGTGGTTCCGAAGTGCTCAATGGTCAAAGCCGGTTGTCGGATCTGCGCGCTACGTTGAGCGCATGATCTACATGGAGAGCAAGACGGAGCGCATCAGGCCGCAGCAGTTCCACGAGAGCGCCGGCGTGGAGGACTGGCGCGTCGTGGGCGAAGGGGCCTGTACGTACTTCCGCACCGGGTCGTTCGCGGTCAGCGCCCAATTCGTGCAGGCGATCAGTGAGATGCCGGGAGTCGGGGACGATCACCCGGACGTCGATGTGAGGCAGGAGGGCGTGACCGTACGACTGATCACGGTCACGGACGACTACTACGGGCTGACCGAAGGGCACATCGAGCTGGCCCGGCAGATCTCGGCGGTGGCCCGCACGCTGGACATACCGGCCGACCCGTCTGCCGTGCAGACCGTTCAGGTCACCATCGACGCCCTCGCCGGTCCCGACGTGGTGGCGTTCTGGCGTGCCCTGCTCGGCTACCAGGACCGCGCGAACAGCGGTGAGGACCTCATCGACCCGCGGCGCCGCGGAGCGCCGTTCTACTTTCAGCAAATGGACGCACCGCGCCCACAGCGCAACCGGGTCCACGTCGACGTGTGGGTGCCGTACGACCAGGCCGAGACCCGGATAGCCGCAGCACTCGCGGCTGGCGGCCGCCTGGTGAACGACGCCGACGCGCCGTCCAACTGGGTGCTGGCCGACCCCGAGGGGAACGAAGCGTGTGTCGGCGTGGCCGGCCCGCCCGGGCCGGTCATCGACCGCCCGTGAACGTCCCGGCTCGACGAGACCGGGCAGCCGGTGAGAACAAGTGGCGCGGTGAGTCCCCACGGTGAACTCACCGGGCTGGCCGCGACGGTGGGAGCCGGCCACCTCGCCTGAAGATGTTGGGTTCTGGCCCCGCCGCGTCAATGGCGGGGCCAGACTCGTTGCTGTTCAAGGCGAATGCGTCGGGGAGACGGTCGGGCCTGATGTGTGGGCGACGCGACGGGAGTTGATTCCGGCTGGGAGTGTGTTCGCGTTCCTGGCCGAGCACCGTGGCCGGCTGTTCCCCGCGGAGACGTTCGCGGATCCCGCACCCCTGCGGGCGGCCGTCCCCGGCGGACAGCACCACCAGCGCAACGCATCCTTCAAGGACCTGTGCGCAGGCCGGACCGCCCCTCAACAAGATCTTCATCAGCCTTCCAGGCGCTGTCTCGCGGATCACCTGACGGGGGTGCTCTACCGGGTGGGAGAACCGCAGCGCCCGGGACGCCCTGCGGGCGGGCGGAACCGGATCACCGCGGCGGCCGTCTGAGACCCCGTGTGGAGGAACAGAAGGATTCTCGCCGTGCTGCTCGCCCTGCTCGCGACCCAGCTCGGCTCGCTGATCAGCCCTGCCTACGCCTGTGGTTGCGGCGCGATGATCCCCGACGGGAGGTCCCGGATCGGGGTCGGCCGGGAGAGTTCGGTGGTGCGCTGGGACGGAGCCACGGAACAGATCGTGATGCGGTTCAGCGTCAGCGGGGACGCCCACCGGGCCGCCTGGATCATGCCGGTGCCCGGGCGCGCGACCGTGGAGCTCGGCAACCCCGACCTGTTCGCCGACCTGGCCGAGCTGACCCGGCCCGAGCACCGGACGCGGAGCTACTTCTGGCCCCGGGAGGGGGATTGGCCCTTCGGCTCGGGGGACGGGGACAAGGTGGGCGCCGCCCGCCCCGGCGCGGCGCCGCCGGTCGGCGTCGTCGGGCGCGAGCAGCTCGGCGACTTCGACGTCGCACGCCTGACCGCGACCGACCCGCAGGCGCTGCGCGCGTGGCTCCAGGCCAACGGCTTCGAGCTGCCCGAGGGTCTCGCCACCGAACTGGGGCCGTACGTCGCGCAGAAGTGGGAGTACGTGGCGGTGCGGCTGGTGCCCAAGGAGGCGGGCCGGACCCTCGGTGGCGATCTGGACCCGCTGCGGATCCGCTTCGCCAGTGACCGGCTGGTCTATCCGATGAGGCTGTCCCGGCTGGCGAAGACCCCGCAGTCGCTCGGGCTGTACGTCCTGGCGGACCACCGGATGGAGCCGCGCTCCGCGATCGGCGGCGCCGCCCCCGAGGTGACCTTCGCCGACCGCATCGACCCGAGGGGTGGCCGTTCGGGCGCCAGGGGCGCCGCGCTGGCCGAACTGACCGGTGGTGAACCGGTGTTCCTGACCGCCATAGAGCAGCGCTTCCCGGAGCCCGCGCGGATCGAGGGCGATCACGAACTGCGGGCCACCGCCTCCGACACCCGCTACCGCCGGGCGGTCTACGAGGACCGCTTGCTGACGATCGGCGACGGCGTTCCGGTGTGGGCGCTGACGCTCGCGGGAGCGGCGGCGGCGGTCGTGGCGGCGGGTGCGCTGGCCCGGCGGGCGCGTCGCAGGGCGCTGGGGCACGTACGCGCGCGGGTCTGAGCGGGGAGGTCGGGCGGCGAGGGTCAAGTTCCCGACATGTTTTCTTAATCTGTTCGGCACATGACAATGTGAACCTCGCTCTGCCACCTGATGTCCCGCCAATTCCCCGGGCGGGAGCGGTGCGTGTGGAGAGGTACCCCCCACGTGATAAGAATTTCGCGTTTGGCGCCGCTGGCCGCGGGCATCGCGGCGACCGCCCTGCTGTTCGCTCCGGCGCACGCCTCCGCGGGCCAGGCACCCGCTCAGGTGGCGCCCGCCGCCGCGCCCCTCGCGGGCTCCGTGTCGGTCGACGCGTACTACGCCTCCGCCACCGGCAAGACCGGGCCCGCTCTCAAGAGCGCGCTCCACGAGATCATCAAGGTGCAGTCCAAGGTCACCTACGACCAGGTGTGGGACGCCCTGAAGGTGACGGACGAGGACCCGGCCAACCACAACAACGTGATCCTGGTCTACTCGGGCCGTTCCCAGGCCAAGTCCACCAACGGCGGCGGGGTCAACGACTGGAACCGCGAGCACGTCTGGGCCAAGAGCCACGGCGACTTCGGCACCACCACCGGTCCGGGCACCGACCTGCACCACCTGCGCCCCGAGGACGTCACGGTCAACAGCACCCGCGGCAACAAGGACTTCGACAAGGGCGGCAGCCCGGTCGCCGAGGCCCCGGGCAGCTTCACGGACTCGGACTCCTTCGAACCGCGCAACGCCGTCAAGGGCGACGTCGCGCGCATGCTGCTCTACATGGCGGTCCGCTACGACGGCGGCGACGGCTTCGCGAACCTCGAAGTCAACGACAGCGTCAACAACGGCTCGGCCCCCGCGATCGGCCGGATCAGCGTGCTGAAGCAGTGGAGCCAGCAGGACCCGCCGGACGCTTTCGAGCAGCGCCGCAACCAGGTCATCTACGACACCTACCAGCACAACCGGAACCCCTTCATCGACCACCCCGAATGGGTGGCCCAGATCTGGTAGATCCGGGCGCGGCCGGGACGCGCCGCTGCGGCGCGCCCGGCCCCTGCGGCTCGCTGTCGGGACTGTCCGTACATGCGGAAGAGGCCGACGCCCGGCGCAGCGAGCGAGTGCAGGGCCGCCGCGAGCCTGGTGACGAGCTCCGTGCACCCGCGCGGCCTCCGCCGAAGCGGCGACGTCGCCCGCGCGAGAACGGCGCTCCCCGGGTCGACCGCTCTGGCCCCTACGGCAGTGGGGCGCGCTCTGGAATGCTTCGCGAACAAGTTCCAACTGGGGAACGTGCAGACACCGAGGTGCCTCGAAGCCAACGGCGGTGATGGCGCCAGGACGCACATTTCGGGCGACGGTCGACGCCCACCCCTATGTCAACTGGCATTGACGCGCCCATGGTGTCAACATAGATTGACGGCATGGGTGATCAAACACTGCTTGCCTGCGGGATCACCGCGGGCCCCCTCTTCACCGTCGTGTACCTACTGATAGGTGCCAGCCGTGCGGACTACAAGACCTTCCGCCATCCCGTCAGTTCGCTTGCCTTAGGCCGCGCCGGGTGGATGCAGATCCTCAACTTCCTCCTCGCGGGCCTGCTGTCGCTGGTCTTCGCCGTGGGCCTGTGGCGTACGGGCCCTTCCCACTGGGGTGCGCTGTTGGTCGGTGCATGGGCGGTCGGTCTGCTGGGCGCAGGTATCTGCCGCACGGATCCGGTGAGTGGTTACCCAGTCGGCACCCCCGATCGGCTTGGTCGCCCCACGCACGTCGGGGCTCTGCATGACCTGTTCTCCCTCATCGGGTTCCTCGCCCTTGCCGTCGCCTGTTTCGTCTTCGCCCCGGCCTTCTCGCCGGGATGGGCCCTCTACTCGATCGCCAGCGGTGTGCTCTTCGCGACCACGATGGCGCTGTCCAGCGCCGCGTTCAGCCAGCATCAACGCTGGGTGGATCTGGGCGGGCTGATCCAACGCGTCTCGCTCACGATCGGCTGGATCTGGCAGGTGCTGCTCGCCGTGCGCGTTCTGCACACCTGACGGTTGTCCCATGTCGCCGCTCACGGCAGGGGTGATCTTTCCGTGGCTGGTGTGATCACGGCGTCGGAGCCGTCTTGGACAGGTCCCTTCACGGGGCTGAGCCCGTGATGCTTCACCGAGATGGTGAGCGCACTGCGCCGCGAGGGCGCGGACGCGGCCCGTAGAGGCTGGCCGTGGAGCCTACCGTTGGAGGGCCGAGTTCTGTTCGGCGTCTCGAAGTCCGCAGCTGACCGCGTCATGGACCGGCTCGGCCCCAGGCTCGCCCGCCAGCCGCGTCGGCGGTTCACGAAGGACGCTGTGCTGATCGTGGACGGCACCCTGGTGCCCACCCGCGACCGCACAGTGGCCGAGCACTCGTCGTGGTGCACAACCTCGACCTCGCCGGATAGACGACAGGCCCCGCAACGGCCGACCGCACCCCGGCCACGCCAAAGATCACTTACGGGACAGTCCTTAGTAGGACTCCGTTAGGTCGGCAGGCCCACCGCGCGTTCGTGGGCGCGGCGTTTTTGGATGACCACGGCCGCGACCAGGAGGGTGCCCTGGGCGACGTTCTGCCAGAAGGGGTTGACGCCCTCGACGGTCAGGCCGTTGTCCAGGGCGCCCAGCAGGGTGATCGCCAGCAGGGTGCCGCCGACGCCGCCGCGGCCGCCGGTCAGCAGGCAGCCGCCCAGGGCGGCCGCCGTGATCGCCTTGAGCTCCAGGCCCTCGCTGCCCGAGACCGGGTGGCCGAAGCCGGTGCGGGCGGTCAGCAGCACGCCGGCCAGCGCGGCCACCACGCCCGCCAGGCCGTAGACCGCGATCAGGTACTTGTTGATGTGGATCCCGGCCAGTCGGGCCGCGGTGTCGTTGCCGCCGATCGCGTAGACGTTGCGGCCGATGTCCGTGTACCCGAGCAGCAGGTGGATGCACACGGTCACCAGGGCCAGCACCCACAGCAGCACGGGTATGCCGAGGACCGACCCGTTCGCGAGGAAGACGAAGACGTCGTCGTTGCTGACGTAGCCCTGCGCCGCGCCCTTCGAGAGCAGTTGGGCGATCCCCTTGTACACGGCCAGGGTGGCCAGGGTCGCGATCACCGGGTTGATCCGCCCGTAGACGATCACGGCGCCGTTGACCAGACCGGCGAGCAGGCCGACGCCGAGCGCCGCGCCGATGCCGAGCAGGGCGTTGGAGCCCGTCGAGGTGAACACCATCGCGGAGACGACGGAGGCGACGCCGACCTGGGACCCGACGGAGATGTCGAGGGCGCCGCAGATGATGACCACCGTCTGGACCAGGGCCAGCAGCCCCGAGATGGTGACCGCGTCGCCGATCACCTTGATGTTGGCCCAGGTGAGGTAGGCGGGGTTGAGGGACCCGAAGAGGGTCGTGACCAGCACCAGGCCGCCGATCAGGCCGACGTTCTGGCCGCCGACCGCGCGGAGCCAGGCCGCCGCGCGGGTCGGCGGCCGCGGGGCGGGCAGCTCCCGGGCGTCTTCGGTTCCGGTCCCGGAGCCGTCGGGTTCCTTCGGGGGCGCCGTCTTCGTCGTCGTCATGTCCGTCCCTCGCTGTCGTCCGTACGGTCGTGCGCGGCGCCGTGCGTGCCGTACCCCGCGCCCGCGGCCGGGCCCGCGGCCGGGGTCAGGTCGTCGGCCATGGCGAGTGCGAGGACCCGCTCCTCGGTGGCCTCGGCCCGGCTCAACTCGCCCGTGATCCGGCCGCCCTGCATGACCACCACCCGGTCCGCCAGGCCCAGGACCTCCGGCAGTTCCGAGGAGATGACCAGGAGGGCGACACCCGCCTGCGCGAGGTCCGCGATGATCCGGTAGATCTCGGCCTTGGCACCGACGTCGATCCCGCGGGTCGGTTCGTCGAGGACCAGCACCTTCGGCCGGCGCGCCAGCCAGCGGGCGAGCACCACCTTCTGCTGGTTGCCGCCGGAGAGCTCCCGCACCGGGTGCTCGATGGAGGGGGCGCGCACCCGCAGCCGATCGGTGAACTCACGGGCGAGCCGCCGCTCCGCACGCCGGCGGACGAACCTCAGGCGGCTGAGCGGACCCAGCACCGCCAGCGTGGTGTTGTCCCGCACCGACCGGTCCATGAAGAGCGCCTGCGCCTTGCGTTCCTCGGGCGCGAGCCCGATCCCGGCGCGCACCGCGTCGGAGGGGCGTCGTAGTCGCAGGGCGCGGCCGTCGACGCTGACCGTGCCGCCGCGCAGGGGGAGGTCGCCGACGAGGGCCCGGGCCAGTTCGGAGCGGCCGGCGCCGACGAGCCCCGCGAGCGCCACCACTTCCCCGGCCCGGACCTGGAGGTCGATCCCGTGGACGTCGTCGGTGTGCACGCCCCGGACGTCGAGGACGACCCGGTCGGTGGCCGCGTGCGCGCGGGCGAAGAGGGCGGACAGCTTCCGGCCCACCATCATCCGTACGATCTCGCCCTCGTCGGTGTCCGCCGCGTTCCTTACGTCGACCAGCGCGCCGTCGCGCAACACCGCGACCCGGTCGGCGAGTTGGAAGATCTCCCGCATCCGGTGGGAGACGTACACCACTGCCAGGCCGTCCGCGCGCAGCCGTCGGATGAGCGCGAAGAGGGCGGCCACCTCGTGCTCCGACAGGGAGGAGGTCGGCTCGTCGAAGGCGATGACCTTCGCCTCGCCGGTCAGGGCCCGCAGGATCTCCACCAACTGGCGTTGCGCCGCTGTGAGATCGGCGCCCAGGGCATCGGCGTCGAGCACCTCGGCGAAGCCGATCCGGCGCAGGTCGGCTTCGAGCCGCCGGCGCAGGCCGGGCCGGTCGAAGCGGCGCCCGGCGCGGGTCGGCAGGGCGCCGAGGTAGACGTTCTCCGCGACGCCGAGGTGCGGGACGATCTCCGGCTCCTGCGGGATGAACCGGATCCCGGCCGCCCGGGCGTCGGCGGGGGAGTGCAGGCGCAAGGGGGCGCCGTCGAGCCGTACCGTGCCCGAGTCGGCGCCCTGGTCGCCGCAGATGATCTTGAGCAGGGTCGACTTGCCCGCCCCGTTCTCACCCATGAGCGCGGTCACGGTGCCCGCCGGGAAGTCCAGGCTCACCCCGGCCAGGGCCCGCACCCCGCCGTAGCTCTTGACGATGTCCCGCACGCCCAGGCCGCCCGCCGGGTCGGGCCCGTGCGCAGCCTCATCCCTCCGCGTCACCCGCACCCACCACCGCTCTCCCCGTGGACCGTGCCCCGTGCGCCGCGTCCCGTCACCGATCCGCTCCTCACTTGCATCCGAAGCCGGCGTCCTTCCAGTTGCTCGCGTCCACCATGCGGGTCGGGGCGAAGGACTCCGGGGCGAACTCCTTGCCGTTCTTGAGCTTGTCGTACATCGCCTGGACGGCCAGCTTCCCGACCTCGTCGCCGGGGATGTAGAGCGCGGCCTTCATTCCGTTGTCGGCGCCCGCCTGCCAGTCCTTGCAGGCCAGGTAGGCGCCGAGGCCGATGCCGATGACGTCCGCGCCCTTCACTCCGGCGTTGGCCAGGCCCTTGACCCCACCCGCGACGTTCTCGTCGTTGCACCCCATGACCACCCAGTGCCGGACGCTCTGGTTGGCGGTCACGGTGGCCTCGACCTTCGCCTGGGCACCGGCCGGGGTGTTGTCCGTACCGACCTCGACGGCCTGCACCTCGGGGCCGCCGGCATCCTTCCACGCGGCCTTGGCACCCTTCACCCGGTCGGTGCAGACGGTGGTGTCCTGCTTCCAGGCGTAGATGATCCGGGAGTCGGCGGGGCTCCAGCCCGCTTTGAGGAACTCGGCGGCGGCGCGCTTGCCGACCTCGTTGCCCATCTGCAGGCCGGAGAAGCCGACCCGGGGCACCAGGTCCGCGGCGGCGCAGTCGGCGGGCTTCGGACCGTTCGCGCAGACCTGGTCGTCCGAAGTCAGCAGTGCGATACCGGCGTTCTTCGCCTCCGCGACGACCTGCGGTCCGACGGCCGACTCCGGCACCACGATGATGATGCCCCGGTTCTTCTGCGCGGCCGCCGACTTCACCTCCGTGATGGTCTTGGAGGCGTCGTTGCCGAGATTGACCACCCTGAGTTCGATGCCCAGTTCGTCGGCCTTGCGCCGCGCGCCCGCGGCTTCGGAGACGAAGTACTCCTGGTCGCCCTGCTTCTGGAGGTAGGCGATGGATATCGGGCCGTCGGCCGGTGCCTTGCCACCCGCCCCGCCGGAGGGTTTCCCGGAGGAGCAGGCCCCCAGGGCGAGGGCGAGCGCGAGGACGGCGGCGAGGGCCGCGGCGCGGGGGACCGTACGGATCGGGGGGAACGGGCGGGACGGGCGGGACGGCTGCATGATCGGTGACTCCCGTGTCGAGTGGGTCAGTTGCAGGTGAGCCGGGGCGCGGCCCAGTCCGCGTGGTCCGAGTTGATGCCGTTGCCGCCGTCGGTCACGACGAGCTTCAAGGTCTGGCCGCCGGTGAGATCGGCGGTCAGCTTGCGGGCGCTGTCCGCGGTGGTGAGCAGACCGCTGTCGGCCACCTCGACGGCGTCCCGGTAGACCTGGAAGACCACCGAGCCGTTGCTGCCCTTCTCGTCGTCGACGCCCACGTCCACCGTGAGCGTGCTGCACCGGCCGCCCAGGTGGTAGGTCACGGTGCTGGCCGCGTGGACGCCCAGGCCCTTGGGGTACGTCACGCCGCCCACGGTGAGCGTGCGACCGTCACCGGCGGCCTGCTCCCCGTTGCTGCGGTCCAGCTCCACCGGGCCCCAACCATTGGAAGCGCCGGTCCAGTGCAGGTCGGAGAGCGCCGAGGTGCCCGCGGGCGGGAGGGGGAGCGCGCTGGGGGAGATCCGGTAGACCGTGGTCGCGTGCGGGGGGACCGAGGCGCTCAGGCCGGGACCGTCGGTGGTCGAAGTGGCCTTGGTCCACAGGTCCTTGAGGGAGTACGGCGCACGGCCCCCGATGCCCAGGGCGTCCATGGTGGTGGACACCGTGGCGGTGGACCCGGTCTCGTTGGTCAAGGAGACGGCCCGGTCGCCGTTCTGCAGCTCCTTCACCATGACCACCAGGCCCCCGCTGGCCGAGACCACGGTGCCCTGACGACCCAGCGGGTCCTGGTCCAGCGCGATGACGTCGGCGTTGGACAGCGTCGCGAGGGTCTCGGCGCTCGCCTTGCGCAGGTCGCTGCCGATCAGGAGCGGTGCGGCCATCATCGACCAGAGGCTGAAGTGGGTCCGGTACTCGACGGCGGTCATCCCGCCGTTGCCGACCTCCAGCATGTCGGGGTCGTTCCAATGGCCGGGCCCGGCGTACTGCGCGAGACCCTGGTTGGCGTGCGCGATGTTGATCATCGAGGACCAGCTGTCGCCGATGTCACCCGTGGTGCGCCACAGGTGGCCGACGTCGGCCGCCCAGTTCCACGGTTGGTTCTGGCCCCATTCGCAGAGCGAGAACACGATGGGCCGCCCGGTGTTGCGGAGCGCGTCGCGCATCGCGGTGTACCGCTTCTTGGCGTCCACGCCCTGGTTGTTGCAGTTGTCGTACTTGAGGTAGTCGACCCCGAAGGAGGCGAAGAGGTTCGCGTCCTGCTGCTCGTGCCCCAGACCCCCCGGGAAGCCCGCCGTGTCGCAGGTCTTGGTCCCGGCGCTGGTGTAGATGCCGAACTTCAGCCCCTTGCCGTGGACGTAGTCGGCGACGGCCTTGATGCCGTTCGGGAAGCGGACCGGATCGGCGACCAGGTCGCCCTGGGCGTTCCGGTTCGGCAGTGCCCAGCAGTCGTCGAGGTTGACGTACTGGTAGCCGGCGGCCTTGAGTCCCTTGGCGACGAACAGGTCGGCGATGCCCTTGACCATGCTCTCGTTGAATTCGGCCCGGCAGTGGGTGGAGTTCCAGTTGTTGAACCCCATGGGCGGCGTGAGCGCCTGGCCGTCGGGGAGGGCGGCGGCCGGCGGGGCGGCGGTGACCACCACGGCCCCGGCCAGTGCGACGGTGCCCGCCGCGGGCACCAGGAGCGGCAGCGCCGACAGGGCCGCGACGGCGCGGCGCAGTCGGGCGAGCGGGCGGCGTAATCGGGGTGACGGGGGCGACGAGTGCACGGACGGCTCCTGGGGACGAGGTCGTGTGCGCGGACGCGTCCCGGCGGCTTACGGGCGATCGAGGTGGTTGCTGTGCCTTCGACGGGGAGAAATCACCAGGATCGAACGGAACCCAACGGGACGGCCCACATCACACTGCCGTTTCGTGAGCATGTCAATACAGCGTGCACCGGAGGCCAACGCCCGCCCCGCGTGGTTGTGTTGGAATGTGTTGACGTCCGGGCAGGTCGTCAGGATGCTCTCCCTGACCGGGGCGCACGTCCCCGAGGAGAGGAGTCGCAGGATGGCCGAGCCCGGCAGTCTGCTGGCCCATCAGCGTCGCGCGCACATCCTGGAGGAGGTGCGCCGCCGGGGCGGTGTCCGGGTGAACGAGCTGACCCGCTCCCTGAACGTCTCCGACATGACCGTACGTCGTGACCTGGACGCCCTCGCCCGCGACGGCCTGCTCCAGAAGGTGCACGGCGGGGCCGTCCTCGGCGGTGAACCCAGTAGCCACGAACCCGGTTTCGACGCGAAGTCCGGGTGGGAACGGGCCGCGAAGGGCTCGATCGCACGGGCCGCGGCAGCCCTGGTGGCACCGGGGTCGGCCGTCGCGCTGTCGGCGGGGACCACCACCCACGCGTTGGCCCGGGAGCTCACCGAGATCCCGGGCCTGACCGTGGTCACCAATTCGATCCGGACCGCGGAGGTCTTCGAGGCGGCGCGGCTCGGCGGCGGTGCGAGCGGCGCCACGGTGCTGCTGACCGGTGGCATCCGCACGCCCTCCGACGCGCTCGTCGGGCCGGTGGCCGACCGGGCCATCCGCTCCCTGCACGTGGACGTGCTCTTCCTCGGCTGTCACGGGCTGGGCACCTCGACCGGTCTGACCACCCCCAACCTCGCCGAGGCCGAGACCAACCGGACCTTCCTGCGCGCGGCCCGCCGGACCGTGGTGCTCGCCGACCGCACCAAGTGGACGACGGTCGGGCTCACCACCTTCGCCACCCTCGACCAGATCGACGTGCTGGTCACCGACGTCCTGCCGCCCGAGGAGGCGGCCGCCGTCACCGAGCGGGTCGGCGAGGTCCTCGTGGTCGGGGGGCCGGAGGGAGCCGCCCCCCGGTGACCTCCGCCGCGCCGGCGCGGCGCCCGGTCAGGACCGCCGGACCCGGCGCAGGCCGTGGCGACGCATCGGCCGCGCGGTGGTCCGTTCCTCCTCCTGTTCCCGCGATCCGACCTCCGCCTTCGCCTCTGGCTCTGCCTTCGCCCGCGCCTTCACCCCTGCCTCCGCCTCTGCCCTCGCACCGGCCCCGGTCCCGGCCGCCGCGTCCGTCGTCCGCTCCGGTCGCGGGTACCACCGGTGCCACCAGTGCCTTCGCCGCGGATGGACCGCCCGGCCGAGCCGCCGCCCGAGCAGCAGGTAGCCGAGCAGTGCGCCGGACGTGTTGAGGATCACGTCGTCGATGTCGAAGGTCCTCCCGGTGACGAGGGCGCCCTGGACCAGTTCCACCAGGATCATCACGGCCGCGGTGGCCACCACCACGCGCACCGCCCCCCTGGCCCGGGGGAGCAGCACCGGCAGCAGCACGCCGAAGGGGACGCCGAGGAGGAGGTTCCCGCCGAGCTGGCGGGCCGCCTCCCGCACGGTGCCGTGGTCGATGTACGCGCGGATCGAGCTGCCGGGCCGCAGATTGCTGTGGACGAGGTCCTGCGACGCCGCCGAGGGCTCCAGGGTGAGGCGGGCCAGCAGCACGCTGAACGCGACCAGCCCGGCAAACGCCAGGAGCATCAGGACTGTCCGCATGATGAGATGCCGCAACGATCGTACTTTCGGCTCCCCGTGGGGTCCGTCCGAGGGCTGCGCGCCCCAACTCCACTTCCTGGTCCGTGTCATGGCGCGCGTGTACCCGGCGCCGGGCTCTTGACGCGCGACGGGCCCCATGTGCCTCAAACGTGAACTGGATCACCTTTGCGTTTGTTCATTCGTCGATGGGGCATTTGCGCCTCTTGAGCGAACCCCGGTCCGGTGCTGTCTGCCGGACCGGGACGACGCGGGCGGATCCCGCATCGCTCCACGGCCGCCGGCCTTCGGACCGGCACGCCGTGCTCACTACGACCCGCGAGGTACATGTGTCCAGGCTCCAGACCGAGCACGTCTACAAAGTGTTCGGAAGACGACCCGAGGAAGCGGTGCGCTCCCTGGAGGGCGGCGCCGACCGCGACGACCTGCGCGCCGACGGTACGACGGCAGCGGTGATCGACGCCTCCTTCAGTGTCGAGCCGGGCCAGATCTTCGTCGTCATGGGTCTCTCCGGTTCCGGGAAGTCCACGCTGCTGCGCATGCTGAACGGGCTGCTCGAACCGACCTCCGGGCGCGTCCTCTACGATGGCCAGGACCTCACGGCGCTCACCCCGGGTGAGCTGCGCCACGTACGCTCCACGAAGATCAGCATGGTCTTCCAGCACTTCGCGCTGTTCCCGCACCGCGACGTGCTGGAGAACGCCGCTTACGGCCTCGAAGTCCAGGGCGTGTCCCGGGCCGAGCGCGAGCGCCGGGCCACCGAGGCCCTGGAGCTGTGCGGCCTGGCCGGCTGGGAGCGCTCCTGGCCCGACGAACTCTCCGGCGGCATGCAGCAGCGCGTCGGCCTCGCCCGCGCCCTGGCCACCGACGCGGACCTGCTGCTGATGGACGAGTCCTTCAGCGCGCTCGACCCGCTGATCCGGCGCGACATGCAGGACCAGCTCCTGGAGATCCAGCACCGGCTGAAGAAGACCATCGTCTTCATCACCCACGACCTGAACGAAGCGATGCGCCTCGGCGACTCCATAGCCGTGATGCGCAACGGGCGGATCGTCCAGCTCGGCACCGCGGAGGACATCCTGATGCGGCCCGCCGACGACTACGTCGCCTCCTTCATCCAGGACGTGGACCGCTCCCGCGTGCTCACGGCCGACGCCGTGATGACCGACCCCGGCCGCTCCGACGGCGCCGAGGACCGCGCCTGCGACTGCCCCACCGTCAGCGCCGACACCCCGCTCGCCGAGCTGTGCGCGGTCAGTGCCCGGGTGCCGCACCCCGTCGCCGTCACGGACGCCGACGGCGTCGTGCTGGGCCGCGTACCGCAGTCCCGGCTGGTCGCCTTCATCGGCGACGAGCAGCGCGCGCCGCTGCGCTGCGACCGCGCCGCCGTGCCGCGCCAGCACCCGGAGCGCAAGAAGGAGGTGTCCGTCTGATGCCCCGCCTCCACCTCGGCGTGTGGGTCGACCACGCGGTCGACTTCCTCCAGAGCCACCTGTCCTGGCTGTTCGACGCGATCAGCGCCGTCGTCACGGGCCTGTACGACGGCTTCGACGCCGTCCTGTCCTTCCCGCACCCGCTGCTCTTCGCCGGCATCCTCGCCGTCGCCGCCTGGTGGCTGCGCGGACTGCTCGCCGGGCTGCTCGCTTTCGCGGGCCTCGCCCTCATCGACTCCGTGCAGCTGTGGGACGAGGCGATGTCCACGCTGTCCCTGGTGCTCGTCGCGACGCTGGTGACCCTCGTCATCGCGGTCCCGCTGGGCATCTGGGCCTCCCGCTCCACGCGCGTGAGCGGCGTCCTGCGTCCGGTGCTGGACTTCATGCAGACCATGCCCGCCATGGTCTACCTGATCCCCGGCATCATCTTCTTCGGCGTGGGCGTGGTCCCCGGCATCATCGCCACCATCGTCTTCTCGCTGCCGCCCGGCGTACGGATGACCGAACTCGGCATCCGCCAGGTCGACGGGGAGCTCGTGGAGGCCGCCGACGCCTTCGGCACCACCCCCCGCAACACGCTCGTCAAGGTCCAGCTCCCGCTCGCCCTGCCCACGATCATGGCGGGCATCAACCAGGTGATCATGCTGAGCCTGTCGATGGTCGTGATCGCGGGCATGGTCGGCGGCGGCGGCCTGGGCGGCGCGGTCTACCGCGCCATCGGCAACATCGACATCGGCCTCGGTTTCGAGGCGGGCATCTCCATCGTCATCCTCGCCATGTACCTGGACCGGATGACCGGCGCGCTCGGCCGGCAGGTCTCGCCGCTCGGCCGCCGCACCCTCGCGAAGGCCCTCGCCCTGGCGAGCGGTCCGAAGAAGGTGTGGAACCACCGTCCGCAGCCCGTCCACGCCCTGGCCGGCGCGGTGGTGCTGGCCCTGGTCGCGGGCGGCCTGAACGCCTTCGGCGGCCCGGGACACACGACCGTCGACGCGGCCGACGACATCGGCAAGGGCCGCAAGATCAGCATCGGCTACATCCCGTGGGACGAGGGAATCGCCTCCACCTTCCTGTGGAAGGAGCTGCTGGAGCGGCGCGGCTTCCAGGTGGAGGCGCGCCAGCTCGAACTGGGCGCGCTCTTCACCGGCCTCGCGGGCGGCCAGGTCGACTTCCAGACCGACGGCTGGCTGCCGATCACCCAGGCCGAGTACTGGGCGAAGTACGGGAACAAGCTCGACGACCTGGGCTCCTGGTACGGGCCGACCTCCCTGGAGCTGTCGGTCCCCTCCTACGTGAAGGACGTCAAGTCCCTCGCCGACCTCAAGGGCAAGTCGGCCGAGTTCAAGGGCCGCATCATCGGCATCGAGCCGAGCGCGGGCGCGATGGGCCTGCTCAAGAGCAAGGTGCTGGGGGAGTACGGCCTCGACGGCGAGTACAAGGTCGTCGACGGTTCCACCCCGGGCATGCTGGCGGAACTCAAGCGGGCCTACGACAAGAAGGAACCCGTCGCGGTCATGCTCTGGTCGCCGCACTGGGCCTACGCCTCCTACGACCTGACCAAGCTCGCGGACCCCAAGGGCGTCTGGGGCAAGGGCGACGGCATCCACAGCCTCGCCCGCAAGGGCTTCGCCACGGACGAGCCCGAGGTGACCTCCTGGCTGCGCGACTTCAAGCTGACGGAGAAGCAGCTCACCGGCCTGGAGGCGAAGATCCAGGAAACGGGCAAGGGCAAGGAGCAGGACGCCGTGCGCGCCTGGCTCAAGGAGAACCCGCAGGTCGGCGGCAAGGCGGCGGTCGCCGCGCACTAGCGGCGGAACCGCCCGAACCACCCCTGCGGCCCGAACGGCCCCGTGCGACCGGCACGCGTCACACCACGTGGCGCGCCGGTCGGCCGGGGCCGTTCGGGCCTTCCCGGGTCGAACGGCCCCGGTGAGGACCGCGTCAGTCGCCGACGCGGTGGAGCACCGCTTCCCGGGCGGTGCGGGCCAGGTCGCTCACCCGGTCCCGATCCAGCGCGGGCCCACGGAGGACCACGTATCCGAGGCTGCCCTTGTCGGCCCACGCGCACTGGTGCATGACCTCGCCCCCGGTCTCGGAGGAGAGACACTGGACCCAGCCGCCCAGGGCGCCGGGGTCGGGGCGCCAGACCGCGTTGATGTGGACGTCCGGCGAGCCGGCGAGGGAGACCCGGGGGAGGTCGACCATCTCGGCCCGCGCGTCGTGCAGATCGCCGACGCTACCGGCGACGGCGATCCCTTCGACACCGTCACCCACCGGGTCGAAGGCGAAGTGGAACGATTCCTCGGGCATGGTGGACGCGCCGGTACGGGCGATGTCGGCGAGCGGTCCCTCGGAGGTCAACGGCATGCCGGCCAGCGTGGCCGGCGCCGCGACCTCGTAGCGCGGGTACCGCAGGGCGAGGACGCCCGACCACACCGTCGTGCCGAAGGCGGTCAGGAGGACCAGTGTCAAGGGGAGCAGGACGGCGTTGCGTTCGCCGCGCGTGTACGCCGGCACGGGCGGCAACCCGCTGGCGGAAGCAGTGTCGGTGACCAGGCCCGGGGCGAAGTCGCCGCGGGGCCACGGGCCCGCGCCGCGCCGCGCCCCGCGCAGCACCCGCTGCACCGCGATCCGCGGCAGGCCGACCACGACGATGCCCAGCAGCGTGAGGCCCAGGGCGGCCGTTCCCGAGACCCCGACCAGGACGCGGCCGACGAGCAGCGCGATCAGGCAGGCCGCGTGCACGAGGCCGTACGCGCGGGGGCGCAGCAGGATCGGCAGGAGCCGCGCCGCCACCGGACGCTCGAAGGCGGCCAGCGTGTGCGCCAGTACCTGGCGGCGCACGTCGGCGGGGTGCGCGGCGGCCGCGACCCGGGACTCCTCGACGGCCGTGGCCCGGTCGGTCGCGCGCCCCAGTGCCCACCGCAGGTCGTAGGTCTGCACGCGGTACGACGACGGGCCCTTCGGCGGCCGGTTCTGTCCGGGACCGCGCCGCACCGAGGTCAGCGACGCGACGTGGGCCGAATCCGGCGCCAGTTCCCGCACGCGCGCGGCGAGCGCCGGTCCCCGGTCGAAGCGCCGGGGCCGCTCGTTGACATCGCTGGTCAGACAGAGCCGCGCGTAGGCGGCGAGGAGGCCGATGTCATCCGGGAAGTCCTCCAGGCCCCGTTGGTACGCCCGCTCCGCGAGGTCGTCGTGCTCGTCGTCGTCCTCGGCGGCGTGCGCCTCGCCGAGGGCCAGGAACACCCCCGGGTCCGATCCGTCCGCATCAAGGAACGCCTTTGCAACCTGGCGAGCCTCCCCCAGCCGCCCGAGCTGTACGAGTTCCTGTGCGCGTCTGCGCACGTCTTCGGCCGATTCCTGACTGACCTGCATCTTCCCACCCCTGGTGTACTCAGCCGATCATGTCGGCCGAGTCATTATTTCCTCCTTACACAGAGCGTCAAGAGTTGCGCGGGCAAAAGGTTCAGACCACGGTCACGGGGTGCCGGACGACCGCGTCGAAGAGGTACCCCTGCGTGTTGTGCACGCTGGTCTCCGGCTGCGTGCGACCGGTCGCGTCGGTGGCCCGGGCGAGGAGCGCGGTCGTACCCGTGGTGCGCGGGGTCCACGGCAGCGACCAGCGGACCCAGTTGCCCCGGCGCGGCGCATCGTGCAGCCGGGCCCGCTGCCAGTGGTGACCGCCGTCGGTGCTGACCTCCACCCGGCGCACGGGCGCCGCGCCCGACCACGAACGGCCGGTCAGCAACCGCGTCCGGTGCACGGGCACCGTGGCGCCCAGCTCCAGCTCGAAGGCGCTCTTGAGGGTCTGCCGGGTGAGCGGGGCGCTGCCCTGCGGCGGTTGGTCGGGCCCGAAGAGGCGGTACAGGTCGGTGTTCCAGGGCGTGTAGAGGGGTGTGGAACTGACCTCGATGTCCCCGACCCACTTGATCGAGGAGATGCCGATCCAGTCCGGGACGACGACCCGCACGGGGTGGCCGTGATCGGGCGGGAGCGGGCGCCCGTTCATCTCGTACGCGAGGATGACGTCGTCCAGCGCCTTCGAGACGGGCAGCGGCCGCCGCACCCGCCCCAGGTTCACCCCGTTCGTCACGACCTCGTCGTCCAGCCCGCGCGGCAGGACGTCGACGGCGTCCGCGCGCACGCCCGCGTGGCGCAGTACGTCCGAGAGGCGCGCCCCGCGCCAGTGCGCCACGCCGACCGCGCCGAGGGTCCACGCGGTGCCGGTGACCTGTTGGCCCTGCTGGGTGGTGTAGAAGCTGCGGCCGTTGCCCGCGCACTCGATGAACAGGGTCCGCTCGACGGCCGGCAGGGCGCGCAGCCGGTCGTAGGAGAACTCCACGGCCGCGCCGCGCAGCCCGCTGCCCCAGACCTTCAGCGTCCACGTGTCGGCGTCGACGCGCGGGGTGGCGGTGTGGTTGCGGACGAAGAAGCGGTCGACCGGGGTCAGCTGGCCGGTGCCGCGCAGGGCGGCGAACTTCGTCTCGGCATTGGTGCCGCGCAGCGTGAACAGCTCGGGCGGCAGCGCCTTGACCACGCCCGGGAGCCCCGCGGCCGGCGCGGGTGCGGTGGGCGCGCCGGTGGCCCTCGTGGGCGCGGCGGTGGCGGGGCCGGCCGACAGGGCCAGCGGACCGGCGGCGGCGACCCCGGCGGCGAAGAGCCTCAGCAGCTCGCGGCGGTCCACGCCGGCGGACCGGGCCCGCCCGCGGGCCCACTGGCGCAGCCGGGTGCGGTCGTAGCGGCTCTCGGCCGAGAGGTCGTGGGGCATGCGCGGGACTCTCCTTCGTCGGTGCGTTCCGACGGACGGTAGGGCCACGGACCCGGGCACGGGAACGCCCCGCCCGGCTTGGCCACGAACCTGCAATACGGCCGCAACGAGGGGAATCGGCGGGAGCCGAGCGGGAGCCGATTACCCCTGGCCGGCGAGGTTCGGCAGGATGAGGGGCATGACCGAGATCCGCACCCCCCGACTCCTCCTCCGCCGCTGGAACGACGACGACCTCGTTCCGCTGTCGGAGATCAACGCCGACCCGGAGGTGATGCGCTGGATCGGCGAGGGATCCGTCCGCGACCTGGACGAGACCGCCGGGGACATCGAGCGCTGGGAGGAGGAGTGGGACGACGAGGGCTTCGGCCTCTTCGCCGTCGAGCTGCTCGCCTCGGGAGAGCTGATCGGGGCCGTGGGGCTGACCGTGCCGGACACCCTGCCGGAGTTCGCGCACGAGGTGGCGATCACCTGGCGGCTCGGCCGCCCCTTCTGGGGCCAGGGCTACGCCTCCGAAGCCGCGCACGCGACGTTGGAGTTCGCGCTCCAGGACCGGGGCCTGGACCGGGTCATCGCCATCAACCGGGTGGGCAACGACGAGTCCGACAACGTGATCCGCAAACTGGGCATGGAGAAGGACCGCGACGTGACCCAGCCCGAGCACGGGCACCTGCTGCGGGTGCACACCATCGACCTGACCGAGTACGAGGCCTGACGGGCCGACGCGCGCGGCCGTGCGCGGCCGTGAGCCCCGTACCGACCCGGCGACACGGCCTCGTCGGCCGGTGCGGCCGTGACCTGCAACTAAGGTGGGCCCATGAGTGTCGACGGCGTCAGCCCCGCAACCCAGTGGCCGCCGACCCCGGCCTGGATGTCCGACTGCGCGGAATGCGTCCGGCTGTACGCGCTGGTGCAGAACGTCCACGCGGGGGCCGACGGGCCGAGGGACACGGCCGGGGCCGCGCGCACCCGGCTGGCCCGGCACCTTTCGAACATGCACCTGGAGCACATCCCGCACTGGACCCCCGGCTGCGAACCGTGCTCGGAACACCGTCAGGCCCTCGCCCGTGCCACGGCGTCGGGCCTGTTGGGGGCGGGTGCGTCCTGGCTGGCGGCGGAACACAGGGCCGCGCACCTCTTCGCACCGAGGCTCGGTACGGGCCTGTTGTAGGGCGTAGGGGGGGGGGGGGGGGGGGGGGGGGGGGGGGGGGGGGGGGGTTTTGGCACGCCGGAGCGCTGAGTGGGGGGCGCCGCCTGCATTGGAGGGCGAG